>CAUSQL010000004.1:0-71472 GCA_963533935.1 uncultured Cardiobacteriaceae bacterium | reverse complement strand
TTCCTGGAATAGCCCCTTCATGGCTTCCGGCATTTTCTCGGGCGGCACTACCATTGCTGCGGCCTTGTTGGCATCGCCGCTAACCATTTCCCGTATAAAGGTTTCGGCCCGGTCGCCGACTTTGGATTCTTCGCCACCGCAGCCGGAGAGGGCCAGGCTAAGGAGGAGGAGCATTAAAAATTTCTTCATGGTTTTTCCTTGGTTGAGTTTAAAAAGGTAAAGATTTTAGGAGAATAGAGCCTAGGGTGTAAACATACAGCCTAAGCGCCCGCATGTTTGTAAAAGCCCCATTGGGGCAGCTTATTTTAAGGGTGTACTTGGAAAAAACCGCAGCAATCGCTAGCGCTTAGAAGTTGTAGTTGATGAGCTCGTTGTCCTCAAAGCTCTGGTAGTGCCAGTGCCCCGGATTGTTCAGCAGCGCCAGGCACAGCTTATTGTTTAAATCGTGGCCGGAGCGGTAGCCCTGGTACCAGCCCAGCAGCGGCGCCCCCACCAGGTACATGTCGCCCAGGGCGTCCAGCAGCTTGTGGCGCACGAATTCATCGTCGAAGCGCAGGCCGTGCTCGTTCATCACGCGGAAATCGTCCACCACCACCGCATTGTCCAAATTGCCGCCCAGGGCCAGGCCCATGTTGTGCAGTGTTTCAATGTCGCGGAGAAAGCCAAAGGTGCGGGCGCGGCTAATTTCACGGATGTAGTCGCCGGTGGAAAAGTCCAGCCGGTAGAAATTATTGCGGTGGCGAAACACCGGGTGATTAAAGTCAATGGTGAAATCCAGGCGAAAGCCCTCATGGGGCAGCAATTTGGCCCATTTATTCTCTTCCACCACCTCAATGGGCTTATCAATGACGATGAAGCGCTTGGCCGCGTCCTGCTCGCGGATGCCGGCCCGCTGGAGCATGTAAACGAAGGGCGCCGAAGAACCGTCCATAATTGGCACCTCCGGCGCACTTAGTTCAATGATGATGTTGTCAATGCCCAGGCCCATGAGCGCGGACATTAAATGTTCAATGGTAGCCACCCGGCTGTTCCCGTGCACCAGCGCCGTACATAGGGTGGTGTCCCGCACCAGCTGGGCCTGGGCGCGGAATTCCTTACCCTGGTCGCTGCGGCGGAAGATGATGCCGCTGTCAATGGGCGCCGGCCGCAAAGTCATGTCCACCCGGTTCGCACTGTGCAAGCCAATGCCCGACGCGCTCAGGCTCTCCCTAATGGTGCGCTGGCGGCTCATTGCATGGCGTCCAGCTGGCTTTGGCAGGTGCTCGGCTCTAAATCCTCACGGCTGGCGATGCGATTGATGAGGCTGGCCATACGTCCGTTCAGCGCTTCCAGCACGGAGAAAACCTGCCGCGAACTGATCTCCGATTCCAGTAAATCATTGGTGAATTGCACCAGGCCGGCGCAGTTGGCTTTAAGTACCCGCAGCGCTTCGCCGGTGAACTCATTGAGGGTGGCCGGACAACTAACCACGGCGATGGTGAATTGGCCGGCGGCCTTGGCCCGTTCCGCCAGGCACATGGCACCGCGGGTGCCCGTCTGACCGCCCAAGGCCACCACAATTATGGCTAGCCCTGTCGCGCTAAAGTTAATGCTCTGGGCCTGGGGCAGGCTGGCCACCAGCTGCACTTCGCCCTTGCAGCAACTAGACGGCAGATTCTGCACGATGTTTTTTGCCCCATCGCCGACGGCGTAAATCTTTACCTGGGCCATTCAGTTTCCTAAATTCCCCTGGCCATCAGCCGAAGAGGCCGTTGAGGAACCCTTTATTTTTCTTCTTCTCCTCGTCGTCGTCCCGGTTGGGCATGCCCGGCGGCGGCGGCGCCATCATATTGCCCGCCCCATAGTTATTGCCAAAGCCACTGGGCGGTGGCGGCATGGCCGATTGCTGTTGGGGGTCGTGCATGAGGCCGTCGCCGCCGCGCTCCTCTTCGCCCGGTTCCTTAATGCCGGTGGCGAAAATGATGACCCGCAGCCGATTGCCCAAGCTGTCATCGGAGCTCATGGCCGCCTTAAACACCTCTTCGTTGAATTCTTCGCCCTGCACCTCCTGCACCTGCTCCAGCACCGTGTTGAACTCGTTCATGGTGATGCTGCTGCTGCTGGCGGACACGTGCACCAGCACGCCCTTGGCCTGGTTCAAATTGATGTTTTCTAACAGCGGTGAGCTCATGGCCGCCTGGGTGGCGTTGATGGCCCGGTCTTGGCCCTCGGCGTCCGCATAGCAAATCATGGCCGTGCCCCGCTTACTCATCAGCGTGCGCACGTCGTTCATGTCCGCGTTGATAATGCCAATTTCCGAGATGATTTCCATCAGGCTCTTCACGCTGTCGATGAGCACCATGTTCACGTGGCGGAAGGCATCCTTCATCAGCGCGTTGGGGAAGATGTCATTAATTTTGTCGTTGGGAATAACGATGAGGCTGTCCACCTCCTCCCGCAGCGCCGCCACGCCCTGTTCGGCAATGCGCGCCCGCTGGCGGCCCTCGGTGCGGAAGGGTTTGGTAACGATGGCGATGGAGAGAATGCCCAACTCGCGCACAATGCGCGCCACCACCGGCGACGCGCCGGTGCCAGTACCGCCGCCCATGCCCGAGGCAATGAAAACGATGTCGGCGCCCTTTAGCGCTTCCTTCAGCTCGTCGGAATTCTCTTCCGCGGCCTGGCGGCCCTTGTTGGCGTCGCTGCCGGCGCCCTGGCCCTTGGTGGTTTCCTTGCCGATTTGCACCTTGTGCGGCACCGGCGACGCTTCCAACACGTCCAAATCCGTATTGACGATGATTAGTTCAACATTGTCATCTTCCCGACGCTGGCGCCACATTTCGCTGACCGCATTGTTGCCGCCGCCCCCCACGCCGATGACCTTAATTTTCGCCTTGCTGCGCTGACCCTTGGAATTGGTAACGGGCTCAATTACTGTGAAATCAACCATATATTTATCCTGTGTTTGTCAATTCTTTACTAAAACCAGCCCCGGAAAAAACTGCGGAAAAAGTTCTTCACCACATGGACAAAGTCGTACTTTTCCGGATTTTCCAAAGAGGCATCTTTCCCAAATTCAATGATGTAAATTAGCATACCCACCAGGGTGGCATACTTCTCACTGCGCAGCCCCGCCTCCATTTGCATAGGGGCCGGCACCTGACGAATGATGGTTTCCGCCAGCCGCACGTCCATTTTCATCTCACGGGCCATGTACTCGCGCAGGCCACGAATGCGGGCACCGCCGCCGGATAGCACCAGCCGCTTACAGTAGGTGGCAATGCCATTATTATCCTTGCGCAGCTTCTGTAAATCCTTAATCAGTTCATCGCAATAGTCCTTAATGCCCTGGCAGAAGGGCTCCTTATTCACGTAGTTTTTTTGGTCCATGCTGGCAAAGGGCAGGGGGAGCTGGGATTTACTAATCTGATTAACCTGCAGCGCGCTATTTAAAACCTTAATGGTCTCCATGTAATCGGTGTAGATGTTCATGCGGTGCGCCAGCCGCTGGGTCAAATAATTGCCGCCCTTCAGCGTAAGGCCGCTGAAGAAAATGCTGCGGTCATAGCAGGCAATGGCACTGACAATGCTGGCGCCCATATTCAAATGCAGCACCCCCTCGGTCCATTCACTATCGCTAAGAATGGCAAAGCTGGCGGCCAGACCATTGAATACCACTCCGTCCAGCTGTAATCCCACCTGCTCAAAGAGGTACTCATAGTCGTTGTACAGGTTCTTATCCACAAAAATGTGGTGGCTATAAAGGGTTAGCGAGGTACTGCGCTGCCCCTCCGGTTCATTGGTGTTTTCGCCACTGTCCAGGTCATAGCTCAAGGCCAGAGAGTGAATGAGGGTAAATTCCGCCGCATTGATGCCGTGGCTGGCGGCCAGCTGGTTTTTCCGCATCAGGTTTTCCATATCCTTTTTACTAATGCGGTGGTCCTTTTGATTAATGCTAATCTGCTGTTTTTCGTTCTTAAAACCCAACCGTTCGCCGGAAATGTTCACATAGGCACTCTGCAACGTGGAGCCGAAGCTGCGTTCCAAATCCGCCTTCATGGTGGCCAAGAGTTCGATTAATTCGTTCAGATTATTGATTTTGCCATTGACGAGAAAGCGCCCCTCGATTTCCTTCATGGCCAGAATTTGCTTAAGGGTATTTTGCTCCTTTTCGGCAATAACAATGCGCACGGCGGTGGTTGCAATTTCGATGGCGCAAATGGTTGGATTCATTGTCTTGGTGCCTCTAATTTTTTGTTTTCCTTAATGGGGCCGTCCTCCCGAGCGGGCTGGCTTCGCTTTTCAATTACAAAGTTAAATTGCTCGCTCTCCGCGTTAGCATAGCGCAAATCCACTGCTTTAACCTGGTCTTTGATGGGTTCTATGTGCTTTTTATAGATGATGACCATTAATTTCAGTCGGCTATGCAGCTGCTGGTCGTTGCCCAAAATAAAGCGCACCCCATTGACGATAATTTCCCAGGAACGGTACTCGTCCCGGCGCAGCAGGCTGGCCTCCAAACCCCGGGCCTGCAGCCAGGGCACTACTTTGTGGGCCACCCGCGCCATCAGCTCCTCGGAACCCTCCACCCCCTGCAGGTTAAAAATGTCCTTGAACTCCGGCCGGTCCTGGTAGGTGAAGCGCTTGCCCTCCTCGTCGATGAAATCCTGATTGTTCCAACGGAACAGCGGCTGCCGCTCCTCAATGTCCAACAGCAGCGCATCGGGCCACTGGCGCTGCACACTCACCGCTTTAACCCAGGGAATGGTTTTAATGTCATTGGCCAGCAGATTTAAATCAATCAGCATTAAATCCTTGGCCGCCGGCGCGCTGGCCACCTTCATCTTGATGGCCTCCACGTCGCCGTAGCGCATGGGGTGGCTCAGATTAATCTGCCGCAGCGGCATGGTCGGCGACGCGGTGAACCACTGCCAGGCCAGGGTACCGGCCACCCGCAGCAGCACCAGCAGCAGCGCCGCCACAATTACCCAGATAAGGGTGTTAATCCAGTTGCGCCGTTGCCGTTGGCCGTTGCGGCGGCCCGTCGGTGGCCTTAGGTCGGGCCTAGGCGGCTCGTTGGGATTTATAACCATCTTCGAGCAGCAGTAGCACCAGGTCGGCAAAGGATAGGCCCACTTCCCGGGCCGCCATGGGCACCAGGGAATGGCTGGTCATGCCCGGCGCCAGGTTAATTTCCAGCAGCCAGGGCTTCTGGTCCCCGTCCAAAATGAAGTCGCAGCGGCCCCAGCCCCGGGCGCCGATGCTGGTGAAGGCCTGCTGGGTTATTTCCGCCAGCCGCCGGTCCAGGGCCGGGTCAATGGGCGCCGGACACAGATATTTGGTGCTGTCGTCGGTGTATTTGGCCGCGTAGTCGTAGAACTGGTGGCCGGCGCCGGTGGCAATTTCCACCGTGGGCAGCACCCGCTCGCCGATGATGGCGCAGGTCAGTTCCCGCCCCTTAATCCACGGTTCCGCCATGATTTTCTCCCGGGCGCCGCCGGCCTTTTCATAGGCCTCCCGCAGCTGCTCTTCGGAAGCCACTGCGGAAATGCCTACGGAGGAACCCTCCAGCGCCGGCTTCACCGCAAAGCGTTTCGCCCCCAGCTCCGCCACGAGAAATTCATAGCTGGTGCTGGCGTCCAATACCCAATCCCGCTGCACCGGCAGGCCGGAGCTGGCCCAGATTTTCTTGGTTAAGACCTTATCCATGGCCAGGGCACAGGCCAGCACGCCGGCGCCGGTGTAGGGCAGACCCTGCCATTCGAGTATGGCCTGAATCTGCCCGTCCTCGCCGCCGCGGCCGTGCAGGGCGATGAAGGCGCCATTGAAGCCCTCCTCCCGCAGATTGAGCACGCGCCGGTGGTCCTGGCTGTCCACCAGCTCCACCTGTACGCCGCGGGCACATAGGGCCTCGTACACCGCCCGGCCGCTGGCCAGGGACACTTCCCGCTCCGCCGACGTGCCGCCGTAGAGCAGGGCCACCTTTCCAAATTTAACCATCTACCATCTCCTTGGCGTAGCGACCGATGTCGCCGGCGCCGAAATAAATAACCACATCCCTATCCTGCAAAAGTCCGTCCCGCAGCCGCCCGTTAATTTCATTCTTATCGCCGATGTATATGGGTTGGACTCCGTGGTGGGCGCGAACGGCCTGGGCCAGATTCTTACTGCTAATGCCGTCAATCTCCGCTTCGCCGGCGCTGTAAATGTCCGTCAGCACCAGGGCCGGACACTGGGACAGCACGGCGGCGAAATCGTCCAGGCAGTCCCGGGTGCGCGTGTAGCGGTGCGGCTGGAACACGGCGACGATGCGCCGGCCGGCGAAGCCCTCCTTCACCGCCTCCAGCACCGCCTTAATTTCATTGGGGTGATGGCCGTAGTCCTCGAAGATGTCCGCGGTGCCGTTGGCGTGTTTAATCTGCCCGTGGCTGGTGAAGCGGCGGCCGACCCCCTTAAAGTTCGCCAGCGCCGCCGCCATGGTTTCCAGGGGAATGGCCAGCTCCTCGCCGATGGCCAGGGCGGCCAGAGCATTCAGAACATTGTGTTTGCCGGGCATATTCAGGACAAGCGGGAATCGTTCCTCTCCCTTCACCAGGTCAAAATGCATGGTTAGGCCCACCTGGCGCACGTTGTCGGCGCGCAAATCCGCCTCAATGGAGAAACCATAGGTTTTAATGGGCCGGGCCACCTGGTCGATGATGTCCCGCACTCCCCCGTCGTCGATGCAGAGCACGGCCAGGCCGTAGAAGGGCAGATTATGGAGGAAATTCACAAAGCCCTGCTTCAGCTGCTGGAAGGAGCCGCCGTAGTTTTCCAGGTGGTCCTCGTCGATATTCGTAACCACCGCCAGTAGAGGTTGTAAATGGAGAAAGGAGGCGTCGGACTCGTCGGCTTCCGCCACCAGATACTGGCCGGAACCCAGCCGCCCGTTGGAGCCGGCCGCGGTGAGAATGCCGCCGATGATAAAGCTGGGGTCCAGGGAGGCCAGCACCGACGTGGTCAGGCTGGTAGTGGTGGTCTTGCCGTGGGTGCCGGCGATGGCGATGCCACAGCGGAAGCGCATGATTTCCGCGAGCATTTCCGCCCGGTGAATGATGGGAATGTGCCGCTGCCGCGCGGCCACCAGCTCCGGATTCTCCTTGTCGATGGCCGAAGAGCTGACGACGATGGAGGCCGCGGCCAGGTTTTCCGTCCGGTGGCCGAGGAAAATCCGTGCGCCCTTCTCCGCCAGCCGCCGAGTGATGGCCGACTCCTTTAAATCGGAACCGCTGACCCGGTAGCCCAGGGTTAAAAGCACCTCGGCGATGGCGCTCATGCCCACGCCGCCGATGCCGACGAAGAAAATTTCCCGCACCCGCCGCATGGCGTGGCGCTGAATGTCGTTTAAATCCAAGTTTGAATCCATTACTCCTCCAAAGCCGAAAAAAATCGCCGCGGGCGGCGGCGCTAGGGAATTTTACGGGCTTTACGGCCTACGGCGGCCATTTTTATTACCTTCCCGCAATTAACGGTTCTTCGCCTTTAGCTCAGGCCTGCGGCGCCAGGCACTTCCCTGTTTTTACAAACAAGGAAGCGCTTCTGTTGTATGTATTAAGGCCTTAAATACATACAGTAGAAGCGCTTATGTGTTTGTAATTATCCCAACTAATCGCAGCGGCAATGCTTCCGACAATTGCCGTTCCGCCGGTCGCCGACCAGCTGGGGCTTGGACAGTCGCCACATCTGCCCGCGGTCGTCGTAGTCTTCGCAGCTATCGTCGAGGGGATTGGGCACCCGGTGGCTGGGCGTGCCGGGCGTGCGGGGCGTGCGGGGCGCGCAGCCGGCCATGAGCATTAGGGCGAGTAAAAATATGGTTGCTTTCATTGTCGTCTCCGCAAATTAGCCTTTCAGCTAGCTACACAAACGGCCGGGCAGTTTTTTCCCCGACGCTGGCCATGTAAGCCTAATTGCGCACTAGGGGCATCTGGAAGAGGCCCTGCAGCTTGCCGTAGCAGACCTGCACCGTCGGCGCCAGCAGCGACACCAGCACCTGCGTCCGCTGGCTTTCGTCGGCCAGGGCCAGCATCTGGCTGCTGCTCATCTGCCGCACGGACTCCTCCGCCGCGCACTGGCAAATCTTCTGGCGGTAAGTGTTCAGCTGGTTGCCCAGGGTCATCTTGGCAATCTGCCACAGCTGCTGGCTTTCCACATAGCCCTGGCAGTGATTATTTAATAGATTGGCGGCCATGTTCTGGCCCATGCCCAGGCCGTTCTGCGGGTTCGTACAGCTAACTACCATTAGGGCGGCCAGCAAAAACTTTATTGCTTTCATCCTTGCTCCCAAAAGCGCGCATTCTACGGCCAAGTACCCCGAGGTTAAATATATAGAAGCGCTTCATCTGTATGTAATTAGCGGTTTAATACATACAGATGAAGCGCTTCTGTGTTTGTATAAATGGCAAATTACAGCTTCAGCCGCTTAAACAGCGCCTCGGGAATGGCACGAATGATGAACATCACCAGCCACCAGATGGGCTTCAAATAGACCACGTCCTTGCCCTTCTGCATGGCCTTGATGATGCCGCGGGCCACGTCGCTGGGGTCGGCCCAGAGGAAGCCGGAGCGCTTCATGCCCTCGGTCATCTTCGTGCGCGTAAAGCCCGGCTTCACCGTCAGCACCGACACCTTGGATTTAAAGAGCCGGTTGCGCAGGCCCTGCAGGAACACGTTTAACATGCCCTTGGCCGAACCGTAGACGTAGTTGCTCTGGCGGCCCCGGTCGCCGGCCACGGAGCTGATGACCGCAATGACGCCCTTCTTCTGCTCTTCAAAGTCATTGGCAATGGGCGTGAGCAGGCTGATGACACTGACCGCGTTCACAATCAGCATGTTCACCGTCAATTTGATGGACCGCTGGCAGTCTGCCTGGCTGTGCATGACCCCGTGGGCCACCAGCACCGCGTCCACCCCCTTCAGCGCGTCCTTGGCCCGACGCCAGATTTCCTCGTGCTTGCCCATGTCGGATAAGTCCGCCGCTTCGCCGGCAATAATCTGCCCCTCGCCGCCGCGCACCCGCAAATCATTGAGCAGATGTTCCAGCCGCTCACCGTTGCGGGCCACACAGTAGACCGAAGCGCCTCGGGCAATCAGCTGGCGCAGCGTGGCAATAGCAATGTCCGAGGTGGCACCAAAGACCACCACCTTATTCAAACTGTTCATTTCTTCATTCTCTCAATGAAATGGGAGGAAAAGCCCTCGTCAACGTATTTAAAGAATTCATTTAATTTGGGATAGCTGAACTGGAATATTTCCCGCGGCATGCGTGCGTCCTTGGCCGGGTACAGCGCCCCGCCGGCCTCGCGCACGATGTGGTCCAGCCGATTAAATAAATCCATGGTTTTCTTGTTGCGGTTCGGGAAGTCCAGGGCGAGGGTGGTGCCCGGCCGCGGGAAGCTCAGTAGACCCAGGGACGGAATGTCGCCGAAGGTCTTCAGCACGCCGAGGAAGGAGCCCTGGCCGGCGCGGCGAATTTCCGCAAAGACCGCCTTGATGCCCTCGCGTTCCTCGCTGGGCGGAATCACGCACTGGTACTGGTAGAAGCCCTTGGCGCCGTAAATGCGGTTCCACTCGGTGATGGAATCCAGCGGGTAGAAGAAGGGTTTGTAGTGGCTAACGAAGGCGCCCTTGCCTCTGTTCATGCGGTAGTAGAAGGCGTTCACCAGGCGAATGGACAGGCCATTAACCAGAGAAATGGGCATCTGGAAGGGCACGGTCAGCGGCAGCGGCTTGTAGGGCTTGCCCTCGGTGTTCGCCGGCGCGTGGCGGCCGACCATGAACACGCCGCGGGTGTTCTTGGAAATGCAGTCAATCCAGGAGACGGAATAGGGCCATTCCGGCTTCAGCTTCTCGTTCAGCTGCCAGTATTCGTCCAGGCTGGCGAACTCGTGGTTCTCGCAAATAACGTAGGGGTTGGAAATCTTCTGCAGCTGAATTTCCACCTCGGCAATGAAACCGGTCAGCCCCAGGCCGCCAATGGTGGCACGGAACAGCGCCTCGTTCTCCGTGGGACTGCAATTCAGCCGTTCCCCGTTGGAACGCACCAGCAGCAGCGAGCGCACGTTATTGCCGAAGCTGCCCACCTTGTGGTGGCCCTTGCCGTGCACGTCGTTGGCCACGGCGCCGGCTAGGGTTACGAAGGAGGTGCCCGGCGTTTCCGGCAGGAACCAGCCCTGGGGCACGATTAATTCGAGAATTTCCGACAGTAATACCCCGCCCTGGGCGCGGAGAATGCCGGCCTTGCTGTCGAAGGCGCAGAAATTATTCAGCGCCTTGGTGAGAAAGAGCGTCCCCAGGCCGTTCAGGCATACGTCGCTGTAGCTGCGGCCATTGCCGTAGACCAGAAAGGGTTTCGGCGCCTTGTCCGGCAGCTGGTAATCCAGCAGATTTTCATATTGGCGGGCCTTAACCTTGGGCAGGCCATTCCAGGAGAGATAGTCAGTCATTTTTTTCTCGCATTAGTGAAAATAAAGCCATAAATCCTAAGAGTACCGCAAACCACAGCGTGGTCAGACGGATAAAAATGCTAACGGCAAAGGCGCTCTGCTTATCCAAACCATTCAGCAATAGCAGACTAATCATCACCGCTTCCGCACCGCCGAGACCGCCGGGCAAAAAGCTGATGGCGCCGGCCAACATGGAAATGGCATAGATAAATACCGCCGTATTAAAGGAAATGTCCCAGTGCAGCCAGTGCAAAACAAAATAGAAGGCCACCGCCTCGGCGCCCCAGGAAAACAGGCTGATGACGCTGGTGATGATGAGATTGCGCAGATTATTGGTGCGGCGGCAGCAAACGATAATTTCATTAATCTTGCTGACAATTTTGTGGGGGTGGTTTTGAATGAATTGCGGCGGCCGCACCACCAGATAGCCAAAGAGGCCAATAAAAATTAGTGTTACCAATATGGGCATGCGCGCCACCTCGTATTGCCACACGCCCAGGCAGGACAGCAGCACGATGGCCACCAGGTCGGAAATGCGTTCGCTGACCAGCACGGACAGGGAGGTGCTCACCGGCACCTGGTATTTGGTGAGGTAATAGCTGCGAATGGCTTCGCCGGCCTTGGCCGGGGTGGTGGTGAGAGCGAAGCCGGCCACGTAAATTAAAAAATTTGGCCAGAGCTTGATGGGGTGCTTGAGATATTTCAAATAAATATCCCAGCGAACGAAACGCAGCAGGTAATTAACTAGGGCCAGGGCCAGCGCAATAGCCAAGCCAGTCCAGCCGATTTGCGAAAAGATGGCCACCGTTTCATGCCAGCCCGCATAGAGGGAAATGCCCACATAGGCGACGATGGTTACCAGTACGGAAATTATTACGGCGCGAATTTGCCAGTTACTAATCATAGGGTTAGTCCGGAAGTGACAATGGCCCGCGACAGAATTAACGTGGTTAGGGCAATCCACAGAATGCTGGTGATAATTAAATGGCTGTCCGTCAATAAATCCCGCGCCGTATCTGTGCCCTTGGCCTGTTCCTTAGTTAAATATAAGTAGCGGTAAATGCCGTAAATAACCAGCGGCAGGGTGTAAATGAGGTTCTCCGTGCTGTGCAGGGCCACGGTGGTTGGCGCCACCGTATAGCTGGCAAAGGCCATGATGGCGCAAGCGGCACTTATAGAAATAAGGGTGTTAAGCAAATCCAGGCTGTAGTCGTCCAGCACCTTGCGGGTTTCGTTCTGTTTGCCCTCTTCCGCAAGAATCTGCTGCAGCTCCGTAAAGCGCTTACAGAAACCTAAAAATAGGGTCAGCATCAAACTACACACCAGCAGCCAGGCCGATGGTTTTATGAGTAGCCCCACCGTGCCCGCAAGAATGCGCAAAATGAAGCCGGAAGCGATGACAAACACGTCCAGCAGCACCACATGTTTCCAGGAATAGCTGTACATGATGTTTATCAAAATATAGGTGAGCAAAATGAAGAGCACTATCCAATAGCCTCCCAGGGCCAACAGGCTAAAGGTGGTACCCAGCAGAATCACAATGGTGAGAATGGCCGTATTAATGCTAACGGCGCCGGAGGCCAAGGGGCGCTTGCATTTGGTTGGGTGCCTCCGATCCGATTCCACATCAATTAAATCATTGAAGATATAAACGCTGCTGGCCACCGCGGAAAAGGCAAAAAACACATAAATAGATTGCAAAATTGTTGGCCATTGCCACTGGTGAGCAAAGATAAAGCCCAGAAATACAAAACTATTCTTAATGTACTGGTGAGGGCGTAGGAGCTTAATAAGATGCTTATTCATTGGCTAATTTCTCTCTATAGGCTTGCATAGAAAAATTTGGTTGGCATGCGGGTACATTGGCCTTTACAACTGGACATAATTCTCCGACAAGAAAATCAACAAATTCATCGGCCTGTTCCACGGGGGTTTTATCGTTAATTAGTGATTGCTTCGCTTGCTTGAGTAATGCTAAATCAATCTTTAATTCCTGGGGTTTATCAAGTAATAAATTAACCACCATATCCAGACGAATTAAATTGACATTCTTATTAAATTCTTCTGGGTCGATATTTTTTATTCTATTTACATATTCTTTGGCACGATTAAAGTCATGGCGCACATAAATTAACCCCTCCACATAAACACTATAAATACTGACTATGTCTAATATTCGCTCACGTTCAGCGCCAACATCGTCCCGTTTATTTTCATAGGCTGGCATTATTTCTTCAAGAATGAGTAAGCCTTCTTCTTCACCGCGGTCCCTAATGCTAACTCTGGCATAGTTAGTAAAATGCATTAGTTCCAATTTCTTGCCGGTTCTTGCACTATAGATTTTCTCTTTAGTCAAAATATCACGCATAAAATTGAGGTCGACTTCAGGTTTAGCTACCAGACGATAAAAATAGAGCTTTAGAACCCGCTGGCCATCAGCATATTCACTTTTAAAGATATTGTTATTTCTTTCCCAGAATACGTCTTCATCACGCCAAATACCCATTAGTACACTAGTGGCCACCGCCATAGCGATGGTGTAGCTAAATATTAATAAAGGCTTCCAGTTTTGGACATTTTTACCATTAAATAAATTAGCTATTAATTGGGACAATAAAATAATAAAAAATATGGTGGAAACAAATAAGAATCTATCCTGGCGAACATTCTCCATTCTATTTAAAGGAATTAAATTAACAACCAAGCTTATGCCCACCAGATAGGCTAGCAATAGCATGGCCTTATTGTTTCTTTTTCTTAATAGATAAATTAATGTTGCTAAGAAGGCTATTACAACCAGCCAGGAATAAATATACTTTGTGTCAGACTGATAGGTAAATTGATTGAAATAACCATTATTTAAAAATGGGAAAACCGTACGTGTAATATATTCCTGAATGGATATTATGGGGGCTTGATATTCAATATAATACTTCTTGATAAAGGCCATATCAAAGGAAAGATGATAAGCACTATGGCCAGTAACCATAAATCTAGTTATGAAATAGATACAGCTAATTAATAATATACCTAGTACCATACGACGATTATTAATATAAAAATCATCTAGCAATTTATACCAAGCATACTCTCCATTCTGTTTAGTATATAAATACATTATTGGTAATAGGACCAATAATAGTACTCCGGTTTCCTTCGATAAAAGGGCACAGCTAGTGGTTAGAATTATCAATAAATCGCGTAGATAACTGTGCTTCATACGAACAAATATATAGATAGTTAAAAATATAAAAAATGTAGCAAAAAGATCAAAGCGACCAGCAATCCAAACTATTGTTTCCACATTAGCCGGATGTGCCATGTATATAAATAGGCATATGGCGGATATGGCAGTTGCATTTTCAATATTTTTACTTTTTATCAGTAGATTAATTAAGTTAAATACTATTATTATCAGTCCATAGAAAAATAATAGATTTATGGCATGACTTAAATATGGATTCAAATCTCCCCATAATCTAGTTTCTAACCACCAACTAAAGAATACTAAAGGTCTGAAGTAACCAACATTTTCGAAAAGTGGTCTCGACAATAAATCTATTCGTAAATCATGACTAACTATTGCTGGATTATTTACTAGCAAAAAAGCATCGTCCCATACGTATTCATAGCCTAAAGTTCTTCCATAAAGTATTAGCAATAGTACAAAACTAGCGATGTAAAAAAATCTTTTGGTATTTATATGTCGTTTTAAAAAATCCATATTTTGCTTCCTAGTGTATATCTAATTGTTTGACGTAATTAGACATATCAAAATTATTTTCACAGGCAGGGATAATTCGATAATGAGCCTTACAGCTAGCCTTAGCAAAGAAGTTTACATATTTATATAATAATTCATTTACTGATTTATCTGAATACTGCACCTTATTAAATTTAGCTAATCTAGATAAATTTTGTTTTAATTCATCAACATTATTATCTAAGATATTTACCAGAATTAGTTCCTGTAAATACTCCGGATTATTATAAAAATTTTCATTAATATCTTCTATTTTATCTAGATAAATTTTTGCTAACTTATAGTCATTATTAATATAATTACTGCCTTGCACCTTTAGTCTATATAAATTTTCTAAGTATTTATTACGTTCTTTCTTACCAAAATTACCATTTTCAAATATGGAAATGGAATTATCTAGGACAGCTAACCCCTTAGGGTCTTTCATTATCCTAATTAGAAATTCAGCGTACCCTATCTGTATATCAACTCTTGGCTCTATATTTAGTTTTTTACTGATCGCTAACTCATCATCAACTATAGATTTAATTTCATCTAAATTAGACTTATTGTGTAAAAGATTTTTAAAGTAATTAATACTAGTCAAGCCATTATTTTGTTCTTTATATTGCCTATTATAGTTGTTCCATAGAATTACAGAATTTTTCCAATAGGAAGTTTGGGTACTCGTAAAAATTAACAACGATACTAAGTATATAAAAGGCAGTAAATTTAATTTACTTTCTTTAGTTAAATAGCCTTTTACCAATAACTTATCGGCTAAAAACGCTAAAGCCAAGGAAATGAATCCTAAAGATAGACCGAGGAAACGATGCTGTATTAGATTTTCAGCTATTCTTAATGGCAATAAATGGATAACTAGAATGAGTCCCATTAAATAGGAAATTAATATTAGTAAAAATCTACTCTTAATCTTTATTAAATAAATTAGGGATATCAGCGATAGTGTTAGCCAAAGCCACGCAAAGATATAATTATTTTTGTTAGATGTAATGTAATTAATTGAAGAAAATATCCCATCATTAATAAATGGAAATAAACTATAGCTAATGTATTTAGAAAGTGCCAATAGGGGTAACTGTTTTTCAAAATAAGCAGTATTTATATACTCTAGATTTATAGATTGATGATAAATACCAGAGGCATGGCTAGCTCTTATCCAAATATATAAGCCTGTAATTACTAATAAACCTATATACAAGTTTTTATTTTCATAAAAGCTATTGCTAATTAATTTAGTCCAGCTTTTATATCCATCCTGTTTTTGCACTAAATCAATTAGCGGGATAAGTGCCACTAAAAGTACTCCAGTTTCCTTGGACATTAGAGCAAGAATATAACTAGCCACAATTAATGATAATTTTATATGACTATTTATTTTAGAAATAAATAGAAGTAAACCAAGATAGATAAATAAATCAGCGAAAAGGTCAAAACGACCGGCCACCCATGCTACCATTTCAACATTTGCCGGGTGCACAATATATAGGGAGGTGGCAATTATTGTTGATAAATTAGCATATTTACTATTAGTGCAAATTATTAATATTTTTTTTATAAAATTAAATATTACAGCGCATAATAGATAAAAGGAAATTATGTTTATGCCATGGCTAAGGGCTGGATACAAATTACCAAGAGCCCTACCCTCCAGCCACCAACTAAATAATACTAATGGCCTAAAGTAGCTGGTATCAGGCATTACCGGTCGCGCTACCATAGACCAGCTTAAATCACTATTAATTAACTCGGCATTTGAAACTAACAGGGTATAGTCGTCCCAAACGTAATCAAAAAATATGGTTTTGCCATAAATAATTATTATTAATACTAGGCTTATTAGATAATAACTGACAGATTTGTTTATAAATTTATCCATAAATAGCATTCTTAAGACACAACATAGCTATTTAATACAAATTGTGTGCCGAACATTTTAGACTATGAAATATAGATAAATTAAGGAATCTTAAGAGAAATAGATTATTAACAAGCTACTTAAGAAAAGGTAATAGATTGGCGGAATGGACGGGACTCGAACCCGCGACCCCCTGCGTGACAGGCAGGTATTCTAACCAACTGAACTACCACTCCGCATTGGTGGAAGCTATAGGACTCGAACCTATGACCCTCGCCTTGTAAGGGCGATGCTCTACCAACTGAGCTAAGCTTCCCATTTGAAAGAAAGTCATTCTAGCAGCAGAAATTTTTTTGTCCAGACTTTTTTTAAGTCCGATGAAAAATTTTATTAATTATTTGAAATATAAATATTTTTAAGTCAAACCCATTTGTTAAAATCACTATTTTTGTGAGGCTTTACCATGTCTTTGCCGATGTTAAACATTGCCAAACGTGTCGCGGAAGACGCCGGTCGTTATCTGGAAGATTCTTTTCATCATTTAGATCGCATAAAAATTGAGGATAAGGGCCGCTCTGATCTAGTCAGTGAGGTAGATAGAAACACGGAAAAAATGATTATTAGCGCCCTCAAGGCCAAGTATCCCGACCACGCTTTCCTTGGTGAAGAAGGCGGCCAGCATGGCAGCCAGCAGGAAAGTGAGTTCCTCTGGGTCATAGACCCGCTGGACGGCACCACCAATTTTCTCCACGGCCTCTCCCACTTCGCCGTCTCCATTGCGCTGGTACGCCGCGGCAAGCTGGAGCTAGGCATAGTTCATAATCCCGTTAGCAATGAAACCTTTTCCGCCCTACGCGGCCAGGGGGCCATGCTGAATGGCCGCCGTATTCGTGTGCATCAGAATCGTGATCCGCTGCGGGCCATTGTTGCCACCGGCTTCCCCACCCGCCAGCCGGAATTACTACCCCGCCAATATGCGCTGGCGGCCAGCGTACTTAAGGAGTTTGGCGACCTGCGCCGCTTTGGTTCTGCGGCCCTCGACCTCTGTTTTGTCGCCTGCAATCGCCAGGACGGCTATTTTGAAATGGGCATTAAGCCATGGGACATTGCGGCGGGCATTCTCATTGCGCAGGAGGCGGGCGCGCTGGCCAGCGACTTCCAGGGTCGCAGCGCCAGCTATGACCAGGATAATATTGTCTGCGCTAACGTCTATTTACATAAATTACTGCTGGCCTGCCTACAAGGTGCTACGGCGAATCCTTAATTTTCTCCTTGAACCCCACTGCGGTGTCTGCGGCCAGCCTTGCGCTGGCCTAATTTGTGCCGCCTGCGACGGAGCCAGCCCGCGACTGCCGCGGCTCTGTGAATGCTGCAACCGGCCGCTAGCCGACGAGCATTTGCGCCGCTGCGGCCGTTGCGCCCAGCAGCCCTGGCTTGAGCGGGCCTTTTTTGGCCGCCACTACAGCGGTTTAAATCGGGATTTGCTGCTGCGGGTGAAGCTGGGTCAAGATGCGGTAGCTCTGGCCATTCTGCGGCGCTGGTTAGAGGAAATTCCGCTGGCAGTGCCGCCGGACACCCTGGTGTTGCCCCTGCCGATGGCCTGGCCGCGTCTGCTGCAGCGTGGCTTTAATCAGGCGGAGCTGCTGGCCAAGGTGGTCGTAAAGAAATACGGCCTTAAGCTGGATTCGACGCTGCTGGACCGGCGGCACCGGCTGGCCCAGTCCTCTTTAGCGCGGGCGCACCAGCGGCGCCGCAATATTCGTGGTGCTTTTTACCTGCGCCGGCCGCCGCCGCCGCGCGTCCTACTGGTTGATGACCTAATGACCAGCGGAGCGACCATTGACGAGGCCCGCCGATGCTTAAAGAAGGGTGGAGCTAAAGAGATTTACGGCCTGTGTCTGTTTAGCCGTTAATTTTTACAAACATACGGGCGGTTGTTCGACCTAGCGGTCTCACGCGCTACGCGCTTTATATGTATGTATTTAAGGCTTTAATTACATACATATAAAGCGCGTAGCGCGTGAGACCGCTAGGTCGAACAACCGCCCGTATGTTTGTAAAACCGGACGCGCGAAGCCTTTTGCTCAAATAACCGCCCTAATTAGGCCGCCCGATAAACCCACACGGTGGCTGGCGGGGAGTTACGCCACACCACCCCGTGCCTAAAGCTGTTAATGCTTTTCTGGCGAGCCAGTAGGGGAATGGGATTACGCAGGCCATAGGTGAATTGCACCAGCACGGATTGAGGGTTTTTCTGTAATTCCTTAAGGAAGAAGCGGGCGATTTCCTCTTCCTCCCGCCGCGGCAGACTGCGGAAGGGCAGCGAGGAAACAATGGTCTTATTGCCGGAACTCTGCCAGTGCGGTAAATCCTGCACCAGGCCGCAGACCACCTGCACCCGTGGCAGCCGCCGCTGCAGTTCCTGGGCGAAGTTCTCCAAACTTTCGCAGGCCACGAACCGTTCCAAATCCGGCACGTGCTTGGCCAATACCTGGGTGATGGCCCCCTTCCCGGCGCCGGCCTCGATGATTAAAGCATCCCGGGCGCCGTGGCGGAGGGCTGCCGCGGTCATGGCCCGGGCCAGCCGGTTGGAGGAGGGCAGAATGCTGCCCACGCTGCGCGGATTCACCGCATATTCCTTCCACCAACCCACGGCTTCGCGGCCGTGGCGGTGGAGAGCTCTCAAAAGTCTTTTTCCCATGGAAATCCTGATTATTTGCTCAGGCAGACCACGATGGCCGCCTCTTGTCCCCGCCAGTTTAACGGCACCACGAAGCTGCGGTCGCGGCGCGGCAGGCTGATTTCGCTAGGTGCACCCTTAAGTACGAAGGGCACGGAAATTTCAAATTCTTCGCCCAATTCGCTGCGGGCGTTGCCGGCGATGGTGTTAGCCACTTCACCCACTAAATCCGTGAGAAATTCTTCGGAGGTGTTCTGCTCGCCGAGCCAGACGAGCATGCGCCCGAGCAAATCCCGCGGGGCGGTGAAATAAACTATACCCCGATAGCGGCCACTGATGGAGATAACCCCGGTGTAATCCCGGGCCGCCGGCACGCGATTTTCCACCAGGTAGGCGGTGCCCAGACTCAGTTCCTCGTCGGCAATCTGTGCGAAGTAGTTTTTTGCCCCTTGGACGAAAATATCCAAATCGCTTTCGTTCATGGCTTCCTCCTATTTTTGTAAATTTTGCTTCTGCTGGATTAATTTGCCCAGGGCCAGCACCAGCTGTTCTTCGGTGAAGGGTTTGCAGATGAAGCCGCGGGCGCCGTATTGCAGGGCCTTCAGCCCGGTCTTTCGGTCCGACAGCGCCGACACCACCAGAATGCTCACGTCGCTGGAGAGGGCGCGAATCTGGCGAATGCACTCCAGACCGTCCACCTTCGGCATAGTCAGGTCCATGGTGATGAGGTCGGGGTGGTGCTCGCGGAACAGCTCCAGGGCCACCTCGCCGTTGCTGGCGCTGGCCACCACTTCAATGGACAGGTCCTTCAGGCTGCGTTCAATGCGATTTCTAATGATGTTGGAGTCATCGACAATCATCAACTTATACATCGGTTTTCCTAGTGAATTCTTAATTATTGGGGGAAATTAAATTTAAAGCGGGTGAAGCGGCCGGCTTCCGTGGCCACATTAATGCGCCCGCCCAGTTCTTTCACGCTGTCCTTAATGATGTCCATACCCATGCCGCGGCCGGCGTCTTCGGTCTGCTCGCGGGCGGTGGAGAAGCCACTGCTGAACATTAAATTGTAGAGCTGCTGCTGGCCCATGGCCTGCACCTCGGCCGGGTCGCGGCCCTCGGCGATGGCCCGCTGGCGTATGGCATTGAAATCGATGCCGTTGCCGTCATCTTCCAGCTCAAGCACGGCGCCGCCGCCGTCCTGGTAGAGGTGCAGCTTGACGGTGCCGATTTCACTCTTGCCGCGGGCCCGCCGCTCCTCGGGGCTTTCGATGCCGTGCACCACCGAATTGCGCAGCAGCTGAATGGCAATGGCGCGCAATTTATTCAGCAGTTCTTCGTCGAAGGGGCTGCCGTCGAAGCCGTCTATTTGCAGGGCCACCTTCTTCTGGTTACGCAGGGCGATGTCCTGGACGAATTTGCGGAAGTAGCTGCTGATGCTTTCCTGACTGCTGATATTTTTAACGGCGGGCCCGTCACCGTTCAGCCGCTGGGAATAGCCACCGAGGATGTCGAACATGCGGAACAGGTCTTCCAGCCACACCACCAGGCCGAGGAAGTCCTGACCGCGCAGCATGTGGGCGTTTTTCATCACCGCCAGATTGTCCTCAAAGGTTTCGCAGATGTGCACCATGCGGGTTAATTTGATGGAGGAGGCCTCACCCTTGATGGTGTGCATGAGGCGGGCGATTTGCACCACCTTATCCTTCAACTCCCGCTGGGAGGCGCCCTGGGCCTTCAGGGCCCGGTTAATTTCCTCCAGTTTGCTGCGGCTTTCGCGAATGAAGTTGCTTAAAACCGTGCCGTTGGTGTTCAGAATGATGTTGAGCATTTCCAGCTCCTGGCCCTCCTGCTCTTTTTGGGCCCGCTGGCTTTCCTGAAGTAAAACCAGCTCGGTGGAGTCGCTGACGTTCACCAGCACCCGCTCGATGACGCCGTTGTGGATTACGCGGAAGAATTTAAAGTCCAGATACTTATCCGGCAGGCCCTCCCGCTGCAGACAGATGCGCCGCAGCGGGTTCAGGTCGTCGATGAGGTCTTCCACCACCCACTCGGAATAGAGCTGGTCAATGAACACTTTAGTGGTTTCCAGCTCCTCCTGGCCGACCATGTCCTGCAGTATGTCCAGCAGGTTTTGCCCGGCGATGTCCCTGCGGCCGAGGATTTCCACCAGCCGCGCCGAATATTGATTACCGATGTTTAAATCCCGGTCCACTAGGAACAGGCCCTCATTAACCGAACTCATGATTTCGTACATTTCCTGGCTGGCCACCGCCAGAGCCGCGTCGTTGCGGAACAGCTGGCGCAGGGCGCGGAAGATGATTAGCAGGAAAATCAGGGCGGCCAGGGCCATGGCAGCGTATTGCAGCCGCTCGAAGAAGCGGGCCTGCTCGGCCACCTGACGGACTAAATCTTCGGTGATTTGGCCCAGGTCGGTGAGCAGCGGCGGACTGTAGCGGCGGCTGTAATCCACGAGGAAGTCGGAGTTGTGGGCGTAGAGCAGGCCCAGCTGGTCGGAATCGTTCAGCATGCTGTCGATGAAGCCCTTGTAGAGCTGCCAGATTTTGTGGGCGCTGAGCAGGTGTTCGCGGGAATTTTCCCCCAGGGCGCTGACGGTGAATTCTGCGCCGCCGTGGCTGCTGCGCAGGCTGCCGCCATTTTTCAGGGCTTCCAGGTTGCGGTCGAGGAGGCCGCGCAGTTCCTTAATTTCCTCCAGCTGCTGCTGGGCCGCCTGGGGCATGGCGCTGAGGCCGACCCAGCCGCGCTCCGGATTTTTTTTCAGCTCGCGGTTCAGGTAGATGTCGATGTCCATGATATTTTTTGACAGGCGCTGGACGGCGTTTTCCATCTCGTTGGTGATGTTGATGATTTGATTATTGGCGGCGGCGGTGCGCGTGTTGTAAATGCCGAGGCCGAGCATGCCTAGGGTAATTAATGAAAATAGGCTGATATATATCAGCAGACCTATATATTTTTTTAGGGCGCCACTTTTTTTAATTTGCGCCTGGGAATTTATACTTTCTTTTGTTTTTTTTATCATGGCTTTAATACCTAAAAATAAATGGGGAAATTAAAGTGCCTAACTAATGCGCGCCCTGTGCGGCGGCCATTATAGGTCAATAATCGCTTGCTTTAATTATGCACCCGCGGGCCCAAAGCCCTTAATTTTTACGATTTCTTTTAAAAAAATTATTCGCTGCCGTCCGGAAATTTTTTCAGGCCGATTAATTCGCCGGCGGTGAATGTTTTATTGTTTTTACAAACGGACAGGCGCTTCTCCTGTATGTAATTAAGGTTTAAATACATACAGGGGAAGCGCCCCGTTGTATGTTAAAGGCCAACGGCGGATAGTTTTACACCATCGGCGGTGGCGGTGAAGCGCTATATTGGGCCCTTTAAGGAGCATTTATGTTTGATTTAATTTGCATCGGTGGCGGTTCCGGCGGCATTGCCACGGCCAGAAGGGCTGCCGAACATGGTGCCAAAGTCGCCGTTATCGAGGGCGCCCGCCTCGGTGGCACCTGCGTAAACGTGGGCTGCGTGCCGAAGAAGCTGTTCTGGCAGGCGGCGGAGGTGATGGAAGCGGTGCACGGCGCCGCGGCTATTAATATCGAGGACGTGGGCGCGGGCCGCTTCAACTGGGCCGCCTTCAAGGGCCAGCGGGACGCCTACATTCAGCGGCTGAACGGCATTTACGCCAGCAATCTGGCCAAGGCCGGCATCACCTTAATCGAGGGCTTCGCCCGCTTCGTTGATGAACACACGGTGCAGGTGGGCGAGCAGCAATACCAGGCGCGGCACATCGTCATTGCCACCGGCGGCCGGCCGGAGCGGCCCCCGGTGCCTGGGGCGGAATTGGGCAGCGTTTCCGATGATTTCTTCACTCTAGAAAGCCAGCCCCGGGAAGCGGTCATCGTCGGCGGCGGCTACATTGCCTGCGAGATTGCCGGCGTGCTCCAAGCCCTCGGCACCCAGGCGCACCTGGTCATTCGCGGCGACCGGCTGCTGCGCACCCTCGACCCGGACATCACTGAGGTTTTAGAGAAGGCGCTGACCGAGCAGGGGGTGCAGATTCACCGCGGCCGCCAGGTTCGGGAGCTGAGCCGGGCCGGGGCCATTTACCAGGCGACCCTGGACGACGGCACGAAGTTAAATGCTGATTTCTTCCTCTGGGCCATGGGCCGGGCGGCGAACACCGACCAGCTGGACTTGCCTAAGGCCGGTGTGGCCACCCGGGCCAACGGGGAAATAATCGTGGACGAGTACCAGAACACCAACGTGGCCGGCATCTACGCTTTGGGCGATAACACCGGCGCCCTGGCCCTCACGCCGGTGGCCATTGCTGCGGGGCGCCAGCTGGCCAAACGGCTGTTTTTAAAGGATAAAACTGCCAAGCTGGATTACCAAAACATTCCCACGGTCATTTTCACGCACCCGCCCATCGGCTCGGTGGGGCTGACGGAGACCCAGGCGCGGGCCGGCGGCGGCGAGATTAAGGTTTATCGGACGAAATTCACCCCCATGCGCCGCGCCTTTGCCGTGCACAAGCCGCAGACGCTGATGAAATTAATCTGCGCCGGCCCTGAAGAGCGGGTGGTGGGCATTCAGATGATTGGCGACGGGGTGGACGAAATGCTGCAGGGCTTTGCGGTGGCGGTGAAGCTGGGCGCGACCAAGGGGGACTTCGACCGCACCGTGGCCATTCACCCCACCTCCAGCGAGGAGCTGGTTACTTTGCGCTAGAATTAGCGCTTTTGCGGGGGCTCCATGTTTCAAACCATCGAAAAATTATTTCAAAAACAGATTGCTACGCCCTGGAAGAAGTGGCTCATGCTGGCGGCGCCGGTGCTGGCGGGGCTGCTGGGCGGGCTGCTGCATTTCCCCATCAATGTGTTGATTTACAGCATCATCGCCGGCGCCCTCATTGCCCTGGCCACCATGTATTTTTCCGGCCAGCGGCTGGCGGACATACTGGTGCGCTACCCGCTGCTGCTGGCGCTGGGCTTTCTGGCCACGGGGGAAATCACGCCGGCGCTGCTGCGGGCCAATCTGCCCTACGTGATTATTCTCTTTGTGGCCTACGCCCTGGCCGTTGTCATCAGCTCCATCGGCATGGTCTTTGAGAACCAGGACGAGGAAGACCGGCAGCAGGCGGGCAAATAATTAGGGCTTTACCGACGGACGGGCGCTTCCCTTGTATGTATTTAGAGCTTTAAATACATACAAGGGAAGCGCCCGTCCGTTTGTATAGCTAAAAATAAAGCCCCAATTGGGGCATTTATTTTGCGCTTAACCGGTGGCCGGCCTATTGGACTTTTATCTGTCCGGCCGCGTCCACCTTAATCTTGCCCGACTGCAGGCCGGCCAGCACCTCTTTCACCGCGCTGTCCTTGGGGTGGCTCTTGGCGTACTGCTGGAGCACCTGCTGGGCGTCCTGCAATTTGCCCTGGGCGAGCAGATTCAGGCCGAGGGCCTTGCCCAGGCGGCTGTCGCCCCGGTAGGCCTCGCGCAGGTAGGTTTCCGCCTGGCGCAGATTACCGGTGGCGGTAAGGAAGCGGCCGTATTCCTCTTTCACCGCCCCCGCCAGATTGGCCGGCGCCGCCTGAATGGCCCTCTGGTAGGCCACGTCGGCGCTGGCGCCGCCCTGATTCATCTGTAGATTATGGCCGAACCAGCCGAGGCGGGCCTGGGATAGGCTGACGTAGAAGTAATCCGGCTGGCCCGGCTTAACCATATTTTTCTTTACGGCCAGGTTCAGGATATTGCTCAGGGCGGTGATGTCGTCCTTGGCGCGTTTTTTATCGCTTTCGCTGTCCAGGGCCGGTGGATAGGTGCCGACCACCTTGCCCATGTTGTCAATAATCTTAAGGATTTTGTCCAGACTGAAGCCTTCCTGGCTGATTACCCCGCCGATGTCCTGCTGTGGGTAGGGGGCGGCCAGGGCGGTGCCCGTCGCTATAACCAGTGCCAATAGGAGTTTTTTCATATTTCTGTCCTCAAATGGAAAAAATGTTTTAACCGCCAGCATCGCTGCAACGGCATTCCTAGCGAAAATGGCTTCTCAACCAAAGTAGCTCGCTAGAAGGGGGCTAATTTTACGCTAATTTCCCCCCGCTAAACTGCGCGGCAAATTAACAAGGAGCATTAGCCATGAAAAAAATTATTCTGACTCTAGCCCTGGCCGCCGGCGCCGCTGGCGCCAACGATGCGGTGGAAAATCAGGTGCGCAACGACCGGGACTACGGCGCCAAGGTGCAGCAGGCGCGGCAAATCCTCGCCGGCCGCGGCTACCGGGTGCTTAAGATTGAGGCCGACGACTACCGGGGCCGGCCGGCCCTGGACGTGGACGCGGTAAAGGGCCAGCGGGAATACGACATTAAATTGTCCTATCCGGACCTGCGCATCATCTACGAGCGCATCGACGACTGAGCCACAGGCTGGTGGGTCCGGCACCAAGGGATTGAAAGCCCAGCTCCCGCCAGAAACCGTTTAACTGCTCGTCCCGCCGGTGGCAAACGCCCACCGGACGGGGCGAATTTTTTTGTGCCGCCTCCACCAGTTGGCGGGCTAGACCGCGGCGGCGGAAGTTTTCCGCCACCACGATGCGGCTGATGCGCGCCAGCGGCCGGTTGAAATCCAGGCTCTGGCTGCGCAATAACAGCTGCTGCAATAGCAGGCGCCCCCGCGGCCGCCGCTCATTGTTCATCACCGCCCGGGCCAGGGGTTCCGGCAGCGGTTCTTCTTCGAGAATCTGGAGAAAGGCCACCATATTTGCTTCCTGCCACAGGCCCCAGAGCCGCTGGTCGGGGCAGTCCAGCAGCCGCTTTAAATCCTCCGGGCTGGTGCGGTAGTGGCCGCCGTGGGCCAGGCCGTAGATTTGCCGCAGCAGAGCCTCATCGTTTAATTCTTCCCAGGAAATTTCCCGCAGTTGCAGGGCAGCCCCGGTGGGCCAGAGCACCGGCGCCGGGGGCTGGGTGAGAAAGACGTTCGCACTGAAACAATCCAGCGGGTCGCCGGCGGCAAAGCGGTGGGAACCGCTCAGCTGGTGGACGGTGCAGCCGTCGCGGGCGCGCAGCAGCGGTAGAGTTTTGAGCAAGAAGCGGCGGCCGCTGCCCTCGTAGCCCTCAACGCTGCTGGCCAGGGTGTAATTACGGTAATGGGCGGTCAGGGCCAGCAGCTGCTCCTGGTCGATGGCGGCGCATTCATCAATGTGGAGGTGGGCCGCCGGCGGCTTACGGCGCAGGGCTTCGTCGGGCGGAAGAAACTTTAAACCGGCGAAAATCTCGTTGCCGGCGAAGGGTAAGACCAGCAGACCGCCATTCTCGCGGTGGTGGCGGGCCAGCAGGGTGCTCTTGCCGGCGCCGCGGGGGCCGAGGATTATTTGCCGGGGAATCCGAAAGTCTAAGGCGGGCCAGTCGTTGATTATTTCGGCGCCCGGGCCGGTCGGGCTTGCGTTAATAAAGCGCCGCAGCCGGCCGTTGAAGCGGGGCCGCCAGCGGCGGAAGTCGCTGCCGTAGTCGCCCAGCCGCTGGTGCTCCGGGTCGGCGCTGGTCTCCGGTAGATGGAGTAGACAGCGGCCGCCGGCGCGCACCGTCGGCAGCAGCGCCGCCAGCGCGTTGGGGTAAAGGCCGTGGCTGGCGTCCCAGTAAAGCTGGTCGTAGCTGCGGCCGAGATGGCGCCGATGCTCCATGGGTAGGTCGCGGCCGAAAACGCCGGCTTGCGGCAGGTCAGCGGCGGCGACCAGTTCGATGTGGCGGGGTGCTAGGGCCATGAATTTAATGTTTACCAACACATGGGCGCTTTAGTTGTATGTTTAATGATGCTTTTAAACATACATCTAAAGCGCCCGTCTGTTGGTAAATTACCTAAACATAAGCGCGGCTATCCACAAAGTGGCCGTGCACCGCCGCCAGCGCCGCCATGGCCGGACTCACTAGGTGGGTGCGGCCGCCCTGGCCCTGGCGCCCCTCGAAGTTGCGGTTAGAGGTGGAGGCACAGGCCCAGCCGGCCGGCAATTTATCCTCGTTCATGGCCAGGCACATGGAACAGCCCGGCGAACGCCATTCAAAGCCGGCGGCGCGGAAGATTGCGTCCAGCCCCTCCGCCTCCGCCTGGGCCTTCACCAGGCCGGAGCCGGGTACCACCAGCGCCATTTTAATGGTCGGCGCAATTTTCCTACCCCGCAGCGCCGCGGCCGCCAGCCGCAGGTCTTCAATGCGGCCGTTGGTGCAGGAGCCGATGAAAATGGCGTCCAGGGGGAATTCACTGACCGGCTGGCCCTCGCGCAAACCCATGTAGTCCAGGGCGCGGCGCCAGTCGTTGCGCTGATTTTCACTCTTGGCCTCCCGTAAATAGGGGGCGCGGCCGGCCACATCAACCACCATTTCCAGCGACGTGCCCCAGCTCACCTGCGGCGCAATATCCGCCGCCGTCAGGCTCACTTCCCGGTCGAAAACGGCGTCGCCGTCGCTGGTCAGGCTGCGGAAGTAGGCTTCGGCCTGCTCCCACATTTCCCCCTTGGGACTAAAGGGGCGCCGGCGTAAATAGTCGATGGTGGTGTCATCCACGGCCATGAGCCCAGCCCGCGCCCCCGCCTCGATGGACATGTTGCAGATGGTCATGCGCGCCTCCATGGACAGGGCACGAATGGCACTGCCGGCATATTCCAGGGTGTAGCCGGTGCCGCTAGCAGCGCCGATGGTAGCGATGACTTTTAGGATTAAATCCTTGGCGTAAACCCCCGGCGCCAGGGTTCCGTCCACGGTGATACGCATGGTCTTGGTCTTCTTCTGAATGAGGCACTGGGTGGCCATCACGTGCTCCACCTCGCTGGTGCCGATGCCGAAGGCTAGGGCGGCAAAGGCGCCATGGGTGGAAGTGTGTGAATCGCCGCAGACCAAGGTCATGCCCGGCAGCGTTAAACCCTGTTCCGGCCCGATGACGTGCACAATGCCCTGGCGCCGGTCGTGGCGGTCGAAGAGATTAATGCCGAATTCCGCGCAGTTCTTTTCTAAAGCCTCCAGCTGGGCGCGGGACACCGGGTCGCGGATTTCCGCCACATCTTTGGTGGGCACGTTGTGGTCGGGCACCGCCTGCATGGAAGAGACCCGCCAGGGCTTGCGACCGGCCAGCCGTAAACCGTCGAAGGGCTGCGGCGAAGTTACCTCATGAATCAGGTGCCGGTCGATGTAGAGCAGGCCCTGGTCGCCGTCCTGGCGCACGCAGTGGCTGTCCCATAGTTTTTCGTAGAGTGTCTTAGCCATTGATAAACTCCAATTCATCGGCCCACAGGCTGGCCAGCGCCTCGCGGCGGCGGATTAATCGGATTTTGCCCCCGTCCCAGAGCAGTTCCGGCAGCCGCGGCCGGCTGTTGTAGTTGGAGGACATGGAAAAGCCGTAGGCGCCAACGCCGGCCATGGCGATGAGGTCGCCGCGCTCGGCCGCCAGCGGATAGTCCCGGGCGAAGGTGTCGCCGCTTTCGCAGACCGGCCCAACGATATCCACCGGCACCGGCGCCGCCGACGCATTGCTCAAGTTCCTAAACAGCGGTTTCGCCTGGTAGAGGGCCGGCCGCAGATAGTCGTTCATGGCGCTGTCCAGCATGATGAAGCGGCGGCCGTATTGCTCCTTCGCAAAGACCACCCGGGAAATGAGCAGGGCGCTGTTGCCCACGATGGAGCGGCCCGGTTGTAGGTGAATTTCATAGGTGGAATCGGCAAAGATTTCCCCTAGCAGGGCGATGAGCTGGGGCGGTTGGGCCACGCTGTCGCCCTCGGCCATTTCAATGCCCAGGCCGCCGCCCAGGTCAAGGTGCTCAATGTCGATGGCTAGAGCCTTTAATTCCTTAGCCAGGTCGCGCAGGCTAAGGGCCGCTTCCCGGAAGGGGGCAAGGTCGGTGATTTGCGAACCTATGTGGCAGCCAATGCCCCGGATGGCCAGGTGCGGCTGCTGCTGGGCCCACTGGTAAATTTCTACCGCCCGTTCGCGGGCGATGCCGAATTTATTCTCCTTCAGCCCCGTGGAAATGTAGGGGTGGGTCTTCGCGTCCACGTTGGGATTAATGCGTAGGGCAATGGGCGCCACCTTATCCATAGCTGTGGCCAGCTCGTTGAGCCGTTGCAATTCCGCCAAGCTCTCCACGTTAAAGCAGCCAATGCCAACGGCCAGGGCACGGCGCATTTCCTCGTCGCCCTTGGCCACGCCGGAAAATACCACCTTGTGCGGCGCCGCGCCGGCCAGCAGCGCCCGCTCCAGTTCCCCCTGGGAAACGATGTCGAAGCCGGCGCCGGACCGATTAACTAACTGTAGCAGGCTTAAATTGCCATTGGCCTTCAGGGCGTAGTGGATTTGCACGGCCCGGCCGTTAATTTTCCCCTGATAGCTCTGTAAACGCCGTCGAATGAAATCGGCACTGTAAATATAGAAGGGGGTGCCGTATTTCTCCGCCAGGTCATTAAAATTAATGGCTTTAAAATCACTTAGAATTTGCCACATGCTCTTTCTGCTCCTCGGGAAGATATAAATCACCTTTTTGCCCACAGCTGCTTAAAACAAGCGTCAGGGCTAAAACACATATTCGCCACATATTTTTAATGGAAAAGGGAAAAATTATGCAGCAGCAACTGGAAAAAATCATTATCGAAGGGACAGAAACGGCCACGCAGACCATAATCTGGCTCCACGGCTACGGCGCCGATGGCTACGATTTTGTCCCACTAATTCCGCAGCTAAATCTACGGCCGTCCACCCGGGTCATTTTGCCGTCGGCACCACCGCGCCCCGTTACCATTAACGGCGGTCAGCCAATCCGCGCCTGGTTTGATATTCGCGATGGGGAAATTAGCGAGATTGACCGGGAAGGCATTGCGCGAAGTGCTGCCCTTATTGATGGCTACGGTGAAGAGGAGCGGCGCCAGGGGCGGCGGCTGCTCTACGTGGGCTTTTCCCAAGGTGGGGTGTTGGCGCTCCAGCTCGGCACCCATTGCCAGTGTGCCGGGGTGGTGGCTTTGTCCAGTTTTCTCGCCGATGGGGAAAACTGTCCGCCGGCCACCGACCAGCGGCCGATTATTATTATGCACGGCCTCTATGACCAGGTAATTCCCGTGCAACGAGGTCGCGAGGCCTGCGCGCAACTGCAACAGCGAAACTATCCGGTGCAATGGTTTGACTACCCCATGGCCCATCAGGTCTGCAATGAACAAATCCGCGACTTGGAAAAACAGCTGCGGCTGCTGGATTTTTGATTTAGAATTTTTCCTTTTTAAACACAGGAAAATAAAATAATGAAGAAAATCATTGCCTTAGCGCTTTTTTCAGCCGCAATGGTTCAAGCTCAAGAGCCTAAAGTCAGCACGAGCGCCAGCCCTACCCCCATTGACTTTAGCCCGCTATTTGGCGAAGCGCCCCGTTACCTTAATCCCGATGAAAAAAAACAATTACAGGAGTTATATAAAAAGCACCTTGAAAATCCTAAAGCATATCCGGCAGCACCAATACCTGGAGAAGAGCCAACTAATACTCCAGTTGCCAGTACTACTGATACGGTTAATGCTGCCAATCCAAGCCCTACAATTGTTGAAGCACCCAAAGAACTGCCCAAGGAAGGTGCCCCGACCTTTAAGCGTCCCAACTCCATCGCTAGTAACACCAATCCAGCCAAACCGGCACCGGTTGTTGAAGAGTCCCCCATACCAACTCCCGAAGCACCTAAAGAATTCTGTTCTGGCGAAGGGGAAAAAATCGTAACTTTGAATCGTGGCACCAAATTTGAGGAAGTTTGCCTGTTAGCCAACGGTAAAAGCGTGAGCAAAGATAAGTACGGTAAGTAGAACTAATTATTCACTGATAAAGAAAATAAGCGCTCCCTCCTCGAAGCGCTTATTTTTATTTACAACTCTTTCTATAAATAAATTAGCGTCCCCTAGGGGATTCGAACCCCTGTTACCGCCGTGAAAGGGCGATGTCCTAAGCCTCTAGACGAAGGGGACAAAAATAAGTGGCATCTCCTAGGGGACTCGAACCCCTGTTACCGCCGTGAAAGGGCGATGTCCTGGACCGCTAGACGAAGGAGACAGAAATTGGTGGAGCTAAGCGGGATCGAACCGCTGACCTCTTGCATGCCATGCAAGCGCTCTCCCAGCTGAGCTATAGCCCCACAGTGCTGATAGAAGGCCACAAGTATAATGCTATTATTTCCGCTGTCAAGGTATTTTTTATATTTTTTTTCCGACGGTTGAGAAGCATGCTAGAGGGTGCTTCTCCTGTCAGGTAAACATCCCAATTTCCCCGGAGGAATCCCATGAAAATCCTAATAATTGATGATGAATTAGCCATTTTAGAAACCGTTGGCGACATACTCCGCGATGAGGACTACGAAGTTTTCACCGCCGCCAGCGCCGAAGAGGGGAGCTTACAAATGGCCCAAATCCAGCCGGACTTGATATTACTTGACATCTGGCTGGACGACATGGACGGCATCAGTTTTCTGAAAAAGCTGGGCGAGGAAAACCGCCTGCGCTGCCCGGTGGTAATGATGAGCGGCCACGGCACCATTCAAAACGCGGTGGAAGCGACCAAATTAGGCGCCTACGACTTCCTGGAAAAGCCCATTTCCATGGCCAAGTTGCTGGTTACCGTGGAAAAGGCCCTGCAATTTGCCGAACTGAAGGCGGAAAACCAGCAGTTGAAGGAAAAAATTAATCCGCCGCTGAACATCATCGGCCGCAGCAAACTAATGCAGGAACTTAGAAAGAAACTGGAGAACCTGGCTTCACAGACGCGGCCCCTGCTTATTACCGGTCCCACCGGCAGCGGCAAGGCCTACTGCGCCCGCCATCTGCACCAGCGCCGTGGTCTAGCCGGCCAATTCATTTACGTTAATACGGCCCTCATTGATGAAAATTCCCTGGCGCCGCTGGTGGAGCAGAGCGAGGACGGCACGCTTTTTATCAATGAAATCAGTGAGTTATCTCCGCTAATGCAGGAGCGGCTCAGCCATCTCATGGAGCAGCACAGCTATGTCTTCCCCGACGGCGAACGGCCGGTGTCGTTAACGCTAATTTGTGCCAGCCGCCAGCCGTTGGCAGTGCTGCGGGAAAAACTGGAGCGCAAATTCCTGGATTTACTGGTAAGCCATCTGGAGGTGCCCGGCCTAAGTCAGCACAGCGACGACGTGCCCGAGCTGCTGGACCATTACAGCCAGCTCATCGCCGACCAGGAGCAGCTGCCCTACCGCCATTTCTCCACTAAAGCCCAGAATTACCTGCGCCAGCAACAGTGGCTGGGCAACTGCCGCGAGCTGAAAAGTCTGGTGCAGCGCCTCCTCATTGACAGCGATAAGAGCGAAATTAGTGAAGAAGAGGCGCGGGAAGCATTTGCTCCCAGCGCCAGCGACGCCCGCGACGAGCTGTGGGCCCAGGTGGTGCCGCGGGAATTGAGCTTCCGCGATGCCCGCGACATGTTCGAGCGCCACTACCTGCTGGAGCAGTTCCGCCGCTGCAACGGCAATATCGCCCAGCTGAGCCAGCTGGTGGGCATGGACCGCACCAATCTCTACCGCAAGCTGCGCACGGTGCAAATTGAGCCCACGGAGAAGCCCAAGGCTGGCGATAGATAGGATTTATACAAACAGACGGGCGCTTCTCCTGTATGTAATTAAGGCCCTAAATACATACAAGGGAAGCGCCCGTCTGTTTGTAAACTAACCATGAGAACGGGGCGGGTTAAAATTTAGGGTAAATCTGCGGCGGAAATCTAATTTTTATGAATCAAATCAATGAAATATGGGAAATGGCGCTGGAGCACATGGGCGAAAAGCTGAGCAAGGATTCCCAGCTCATCATGCGCACGCTGGTGGCTGAAGAGCGGCCCAACGCCGTAGTTCTCTACGCGCCGAATAAATATTCCCTCAAGACCATTCGGGAAAAGCACTGGGACATACTGCAGGAAACCTTCAAGCTGCGGCTGGAGCAGGCCGGCATCACTAAGCCGCTGAAAATCGAGCTGGAGGCGCTGCCGGACATCTTCGCCGTGGTAAAAAAGGAGGAGCCAAGCTTTGCCACCAATTTAAACGGCGAATACCGCTTTGATAATTTCGTGCGCGGCCACAGCAATGAGAGCGCCTTTATCGCGGCGCGGGCCGTGGCCACCGAGTATCAGAACTTTTCCAATCCGCTGCTAATTTACGGCCAGGCGGGCCTGGGCAAGTCGCACCTGCTGCACGCCATCGGCAACGAAATGCTAATTAGGGGATTAAAGAAAGTTTTATATATCAGCGGTGAAGCCTTTTCCCAGGAGGTAATTGCCATGATTTTTAAACCGAATAATGGCGGCAATAATTTCAACAGCAGCTATGAATTCCACCATAAATTCCACAATTTGGACGCGCTATTAATTGACGATGTGCAATTAATTTCCAAAAAGGAGCGCTCGCAGTTTGAACTATTCAATATTTATAACCATTTGATTTCTAACAATAAACAGGTGGTTTTCGCCTCGGACAAGCACCCTAACCAACTATTAAATTTTGAGGAACGTTTAACCAGCCGTTTCGCCCACGGCGTTACCGTTAATGTGGAAAAACCGGATTTGGAAACCCGCGTGGCAATTCTCAAACATAAGGCCGAGGCCTTGAATTTTAATTTGCCGAATTTTGTGGCGCTGGATATAGCCAACAATTGCCAATCACGCAGCGTGCGCGAATTGGAGGGGGAATTGCGCACCCTGTACATGAATTACGCCAATAATCCCAGCTACGACTACGCCAATTATCAGGTAAAAAGCCCGGCCAATACTGAAGAGGCGCCGCGGCCGCCGGCCAACGGCCAGTGGATTCAGGAGCTGGTGTGCAGCCAATTTCAGGTGAGTTTGGAGCAATTGACCATGAAGGGCCGCGGCAAGGCCCAGGTGGTGCTGGCGCGGCAAATTGCCATGTGCCTGCTGAAGGATTTAACGGACTTGTCCTATATGCAGATTGGCGAGCTGTTCGGCCGCGAGCACAGCACGGTAATTCATGCCCAGAAGACCATCAAGAATAAATGCCGCAAGGACGAGCAATTAAAGGCGGTCTATGAACAGCTGCTGCGCCGCGCCAATCATTAGTTTTTCAGAGACAAACGGTCTTAACGTTCAAGAAAATAGAATTATGGCGCGGATTTGTTACATGGATAAGTCATTGTTTTTACAGGGAAAAATCAATTAAATCCAACCATTTGTTTTTAAAGGAATTTTTAGTAATGTGCGCAGGGCTGTTCATAAGTGCGGGCCAATTGTTCATAACTTGGTGAAAAATGTTCATAAGTGCTATGGTGATTTTTTAAATCAATTCAAAGGGTTAGCCGAGTTATGAACAATCATTGTTCATAACTTCCCCTGGGGCCGACAAAAAAGTGTTCATTCATGACCTAGGGACTGTTCATAACTGCTGTAAACAAAGTTATGCACAAAAATTTGCCACTTATGAACATAGTTATGAACAGTTTTTTCCGAGTTATGAACAGGGGAAAAACCAGTAATTTACTGGCGCCGTGGCACTTATGAACATTTTTCGCGGCAAACAAATAATATTATTTATAAACATTAAATTAAGGATATAGCTATATGGAAATAAGCATTAGGCGGGAAACCCTTCTGGAACCTCTGGCGGACATAAACAGCATCGCCGATAAGAAGAGCACCACGGCCATACTCGGCCACGTGCTCATTCAGGCCAGCGACCAGGGCCTAAGCCTCAAGGGCACGGACTTGGCAATCAGCCTGGCGGTGAATTGCCGTGAAGTGGAGATTAAGGCGCCCGGAGAAATTACCGTGCCGGTAAGTAAGCTGCTCGAAGTGGTGCGGCATCAAAAGGCGGAAAGCATGATTGCCTGCCGGCTGGAGGGGGAGCAGTTCATCGTCCAGACCCCGGAAAGCACCTTCCGGCTCATGAGCCTGCCGGCGGTGGATTTTCCCCTGCTGGCGGAGGACAAGGGCACGGAACGGCTGCAAATTTCCAGCAAGTCTCTCCATAATCTGCTGACCAAGGTGCGCTTTGCCATGGCCGACCAGGACCCGCGCATCTTCCTTAACGGTCTCTACCTGCATGCGGTGGACGAGGGCCGCGCCATTCACGCCGTAAGTTCTGACGGCCACCGGCTCGCCTGCGGCTACGGTTTGCTGGAACAGCCCACCGGCGCCGATGCCAAGCTAATCCTGCCGAAGAAGGCGGTGGCGGAATTAATAAAAATGCTGGGCCGGGTCGATGAAACGGTAACGCTAGAAATCAGCGACCGGCAGATGAGCCTGCTCATCGGCGATTATCGCTTCAGCACCCGCCTCATCGACGGCACCTACGCCCGCTATCAGGAGGTAATTCCCAGCCGCCAGGAGGCGCCGGTGCTCATTCCCCGCCAGAGCCTCATTGAAACGCTCCAGCGGGCCAAGGTGTTGCTGACGGATAAGCGCGACGGGGTTTGTCTCGCCTTCAAGGCCCACCAGGTGGAAATTAGCGGCCGCAACAGCACCAACGAGAGCTTTGAGGAAGTCATCGACATCGTGAACAACGGGCAAATTGACTATGAAATCGGCCTGAACGTGGCCTATCTGCTCCAGGCCAGCCAGAATTTGGACAGCGAGAGTCTGCAGCTACATTTGACGGGCAATTCCGGCGCCTGCCTACTCACCGGCCAGGAGGACGAGAATTTCAGCTTTGTAATTATGACCATGCGGCTGTAATAAACATACAGGGGAAGCGCCCGTCTGTTTGTTTATTTCCGAAGCCGCAGCTGGATTTTCCCCGCTAAAACAGTAAAATGGCCCCTTTCAGAATTACCTAAAGGAATTAGTATGTTAGCAATTAGACTAGCCCGCGGCGGTGCAAAGAAGCGGCCTTTCTACCACATCGTTGCCACCAATAGCCGCAACGCCCGCGACGGTCGCTTTATTGAGAACCTGGGCTTCTTTAACCCCATCGCCCGCGGCAAGGAAGAGGAAATCCGCATCAACCTGGAACGTTACAACTACTGGCTTAGCGTTGGCGGCCAGGCCAGTGACCGGGTGAAAAGTCTGGTTAAAGAGTATCTGAAAAGCAAAGGCTAATGGCCGCAGCTAGTGCGCCCGTTGTACTCGGGCGCATCATTGGCACCTACGGTGTGCGGGGCTGGGTACGAATTTATTCGGACTGCCGGCCGCCGGAAAACATCTTCAAATATAAAAAACTTATCGCTTCCAGCGGGGAGCACAGCCGGGAGCTGGAACTAACCGCCTCCCGCATTCAACCCAATGGCCTGGTGGCCAAATTTCACGGCATTGATGATATGGACCAGGCCCTGCTGCTTAAGGGCTACAGCTTGGCCGTTAGCCAATTGCCACCGCGGCGCCGGGGCGAGTATTACTGGCGCGACCTCATCGGCCTTCAGGTGCGTAACACCGAAGGCGAATCTTTGGGAAAGGTGGAAAATCTCATGGAAACCGGCGCCAACGATGTGTTAATCGTTAATGGCGACCACGGTGAAATTCTTATCCCCTACGTAATCCCCCAATTCATCGACACCATTGACCTGGAACAGGGACTAATGGTGGTTAATTATCCCCTTGACTGGCTACATGAAGATTGACCTGGTCAGCATCTTCCCCGACCTGCTGCGCCAGTGGTTTCAGCAGGGGGTGGTGGGCCGCTCCTTCGGTTCGCTGGTAACCATGACCTATTACAATCCGCGGGATTTCAGCGATGACCGCCACGGCCGCATTGACGACCGGCCCTTCGGTGGTGGTTCGGGCATGGTGATGGAATATGCGCCGCTGGCGCGCATTGGCGAACGGCTCCGCAGCGAGGGCGCCTTTAACATCTACGTTAGTCCCCAGGGCATTCCCTTTTCTCAGCCGCTGGCCGGCCAGCTGGCGGAAAAGCCACAACTGGCCTTCTTCTGCGGCCGCTACGAGGGCATGGACCAGCGCTTTATTGATAAATATATTGATGTGGAAATTTCCCTGGGGGACTTTGTCATTTCCGGCGGCGAAATGGCAGCGGCGGTGATGATTGACGCCATTTTACGGTTGGTGGCTGGCGTTTTAGGCAATAGCCAATCGGCGCTGGAAGATTCCTTCCAGGGAGGCCTGCTGGACTGTCCCCACTACACACGGCCGGAATTAGTTGATAGAATGCCCGTCCCGGCGGTGCTGCTCAGCGGCAACCACGGTGCAATTAAACGCTGGCGTCTCAAACAGGCACTGGGTGAAACATTTTTACGGCGGCCGGATATTTTTAAACAGCTGCAATTGAGCAGCGAACAAATGGCCCTATTGAATGAATATCTAAAGGAATCAAATGAGTAATTTAATCGACGAAATTAACAGAGAACAAATGCGTAAAGACCCGCTGCCGGATTTTCGTCCAGGCGACACAGTGGTGGTGCAGGTTAAGGTTAAGGAAGGGAACAATATTCGCCTCCAGGCCTTTGAAGGGGTGGTTATCGCCATGCGCAACCGCGGTCTACACTCCTCCTTTACCGTACGGAAAATTTCCCACGGCGAAGGCGTGGAGCGGGTTTTCCAAACCCACAGCCGTCTCATTGATTCTGTGGAAGTTAAACGGCGTGGCAAGGTGCGCCGGGCGAAACTTTACTACCTGCGTAATCTGGAAGGTAAAGCGGCCCGCATTAAAGAACGTTTGGTTCGCAAGCAAGATAAGCAAGATAAATAATGTTTGGCCTCATGCCCCAATTAACGGCGCTCTGTCTTCGGACGAGCGCCGAAATTTTATCCCTCTATGGCCGGCGGGAGCAGCTGGCGGTGGCGCGCAAGGCGGACGATACGCTGCTAACCCGCGCCGACCTGCTGGCCCATGAACTGCTGGCCGCCGGCCTGCAAGAGATTTTGCCCCTGGATTTGGTCAGCGAGGAGGCGGAGCACCGGGTGGGGCTAAGGGATTACTGGCTCATCGACCCCATTGATGGCACGCGGGAATTCGTGGAGGAAACCGGCAATTTCTGCCTGTGCATTGCGCGCATTCTTGACCATCGGCCGGTCTTTGGCTTGATTTTCGCGCCGGTGTCCGGCCATTACTACTACGCCCAGGAAGGGGCCGGCAGCTTCGCCAGCGAAGGTGGAGCAGTGCGCCAAATCCACTGCCAGGACCTGGGCCACCGCCTGATTACGGCGCGGCCGAAGGTGGCGGCCCACATCGTCAAATTTGCCGAAGCCCTACTGGGGCCTAACTATGAACATCAGACCCGGGGCAGCGCGCTGAAGTTCTGCACCATTGCCGCCGGCCGCGCCGACGTTTATCCGAAATTAAGCCGCGCCACCAGTGAATGGGACATTGCCGCGGGCCACATCATTCTGCAGGAGGCCGGCGGTTTCATTCGCCACTTTGACGGCAGCGAACCGCGCTACGGCCTGAAGGAATCCATGCTGAACCCGCCCTTCGTAGCCTGCGCCAGTGAAGCGCTGCTAGAGCGAGCGCTGCAATTAAAGGCTTTACTGCCGTAATAGCAATGGTTTTACAAGCAGAGGGGCGCTTCCCCTGTATGTATTTAGAACCTTAAATACATACAGGGGAAGCGCCCGAGCGTTAGCTAGGAAGCGTGAGGCCGTGAGGCCGAACAACCGCCCCTCTGTCTTTATATTAGTTGAAATTAGCTGCGCAGGGCCGCGTCAATGCGCTGGCTGATTTCCTCCAGCACGCCCTGGCCGTGAACGGACTTCAGTTTGCCCTGGTCGCGGTAATACTTAATGAGCGGCGCCGTTTGTTTGTTGAATACGGCCAGCCGGTTGCGAATGGTTTCCTCGTTATCGTCGGAGCGGCCGCGGGCCAGCAGGCGCTTAACGATTTCCTCATCGTCCACCTGCAGTTCAATGGCCACGTCAATTTTTTGCCCCTTTTCCGCCAGCAATTCATCCAGGGCTTCCGCCTGGGCAATGGTGCGGGGAAAACCGTCGAACAGGGCGCCCTTATCATTCAGGCGCTTGGCAATCATGCCGATGACGATGTCGTCGGACACCAACTCGCCGGCGTCCATGATGGCTTTGGCCTTCAGGCCCAAGTCGCTGGCGGCAGCAATTTCCGCCCGCAGCAGGTCGCCGGTGGACAGGTGGTTAAGGCCATGATTTTTTACGATAAATTCCGATTGGGTGCCCTTGCCGGAGCCGGGGGCGCCGAGAATTACCACATTCATTGTTATTCCTTGCTTAAAAGCTCGTAATTCTACCGCAAAAGCCGTAGGGGCCCGTAAAATAGCCCTTTGAGTAAGCAAATGAGGTAGTTATGAAGAAATACACCAAAGACCACGAATGGATTGAACTGGCCGGCGACAGCGCCACCGTGGGCATCAGCGACCATGCCCAGGACGCCCTAGGCGACATCGTTTTTGTGGAATTGCCCGCCGTGGGCAAGAGCTTTGCCGTGGGCGACGAGGCTGCGGTTATTGAATCAGTGAAGGCGGCCGGTGAGGTGAAGAATCCGGCGGCCGGCGAAATTGTCGCGGTCAATGGCCAGCTCACCGATAATCCGGGCCTCATCAACAGCGCGCCGGAAGGGGACGGCTGGATTTATAAAATCAAGCTCAGCGACCCCAGCCAGCTGGACGGGCTCATGGACGCGGCCGCCTATCAGGATTATCTGAACTCCTAATTGCCGCCCTCGGCTTCGAGGGCTTTTTTTCACCCGTTTCTTTTAAATTTATAAGGATTGCCAATGGAATTTAGCGCACGACACCTGGGCCCCGACCGCCAGCAACGGCAGCAGATGCTGCAACTGCTTGGCTTTAAGGATTTGGAAGAATTCGTTCACCGGGTCATTCCCCGGGACATTCTGCGGCCGGAGCCCATGCAGCTGCCGGCGGCCCTCGGCGAACATGAAGCACTGGCGCGGCTGAAGGCCATTGGCGCGAAAAATCAGCGTTACCGTTCGCTCATCGGCCAGGGCTATTACGACACCATCGTGCCGCCGGTGATTCTCCGGAATATTCTGGAAAATCCCTCCTGGTACACTTCTTACACCCCCTACCAGCCGGAAATTTCCCAGGGGCGTCTGGAAATGCTGCTTAATTTCCAAACTTTAATTAGTGATTTAACCGGCTTCCCCATTGCCAACGCCTCGCTGCTGGACGAGGCCACCGCCGCCGCCGAGGCCATGCTCATGGCCCGCCGCCATTCCAAGAAGGAGAGCCATAAATTCTTCGTGCACCGCGACGTGCACCCGCAGACCCTGGCGGTCATTCAGACCCGGGCCCGCTTTCAAAATATCGACGTGGAGGTAGGGGAAAGGGCCGACGGCGACTATTTCGGCGCCCTCTTCTCCTATCCGGCCAGCTCCGGGGAAATCTACGACCTGCGGGAACCCCTTAAGGATTTAAAGAGCCGCGACACGGTGGTCATACTGGCCTGCGACCTGTTGGCTTTAACCCTATTGCAGCCGCCGGCGGCCCTGGGCGCGGACATCGCCATCGGCTCGGCCCAGCGCTTCGGCGTGCCCCTGGGCGGCGGCGGTCCCCACGCCGCCTTCATGGCGACGACCGACGATTTTAAGCGCACCATGCCCGGCCGCCTGGTGGGCGTTTCCAAAGATAGCCGCGGCCGGCCGGCCCTACGCCTGGCCCTGCAAACCCGCGAACAGCACATACGCCGCGAGAAGGCCACTTCCAACGTGTGTACGGCCCAGGCACTGCTGGCCATCATGGCCGCCGCCTACGCCATCTACCACGGGCCGGACGGTTTAAGCGCCATCGCCGGCCGCATTAACCGCCTGACCAACGGCCTGGCCCGGAGCCTGAGTGCCGCCGGCTTCAAGGTGCTAAACGGCAACTTCTTCGACACCCTGCACGTGGATTTGGACGCGAAACGGGAGGAAATCCTCCGGCGCGCCGCGGCGGCCCACTTTAATTTCCGTCTATTTGCCGATGGCACCGTGGCCATTGCCCTCGATGAAAAATCCACCGAAGTGGAACTGGCGCAGCTGTTAGAAATATTTGGCGCGCCGGCGGCCGGGGAACTTCAGGAAAATATTCCCGCCTTCGCCCGCCGCGCCGGTGAATTTCTGACCCACCCGGTCTTTCACAGATACCGCAACGAGACGGCCATGATGCGCTACCTGAAGAAGCTGTCCGACTGGGATTTGGCCCTGGACCGCACCATGATTCCCCTGGGCTCCTGCACCATGAAGCTGAACGCCGCCGCCGAGATGCTGCCCATTTCCTGGCCGGAATTCACCGACCTGCACCCCTTCGCACCGGCGGAGCAGAGCGCCGGTTTGCGCCAGCTGCTCGGTGAACTGGAGCAGATGCTAACGGTCTGCACCGGCTACGACGGCGTTTCCCTGCAACCCAATTCCGGCGCCCAGGGGGAATACGCCGGCCTCATCGCCATTCGCCGCTATCAGGAGGACCAGGGCCAGGGCCAGCGGCACATCTGTTTAATTCCCGCCTCGGCCCACGGCACGAACCCGGCGTCGGCAGCGCTGGCCGGCCTACAGGTGGAAGTGGTGGCCTGCGACGGCAACGGCCAGGTGGATTTAGAGGATTTACGGCGGAAAACCGCGGCGGCCGGCGACCGGCTCAGCTGCATCATGGTTACCTACCCCTCCACCCACGGCGCCTTTGAGCCGCAGATTCGCGAAATTTGCCGCATCATTCACGATGGCGGCGGCCAGGTCTATTTGGACGGGGCGAATTTAAATGCCCAGGTGGGCTGGGCGGCCCCCGGCCTCTACGGCGCCGACGTGTCCCATTTGAACCTGCATAAGACCTTCGCCATTCCCCACGGCGGCGGCGGCCCCGGCGTCGGCCCGGTCTGTGCCAAGGCGCACCTGCTGCCCTACCTGCCCGGCGGGGAAAAGGGGCTGCCGGTCAGTGCGGCCCCCTACGGCAGCGCACTGGTAACGCTGATTTCCCACATGTACTTGGCGATGATGGGCGCCGCCGGCCTGCGGGAAGCCAGCGCGGTGGCCATACTCAACGCTAACTACATTGCCAAGCGGCTGGAGGGCGCCTTCCCCATTCTCTACCGGGACGAAAACGGCCTGGTGGCCCATGAATGCATCGTGGATTTGCGGCCGCTGAAGGAGGCCAGTGGTATCAGCGCCGAGGACGTGGCCAAGCGGCTGATGGACTACGGCTTCCACGCGCCGACCATGAGCTTCCCGGTGGCGGGCACGCTGATGATTGAGCCCACCGAGAGCGAGGACTTGGCGGAACTGGAACGGTTCTGCGCCGCCATGCTGGCCATTCGCGAGGAGATTGCGAAGGTGGAAAGTGGCCAGTGGCCGCGGGACAACAACCCGCTGACGCTGGCGCCGCACACCTTGGCGGATTTGGTGGAAGACTGGCAGCGGCCCTACGACCGCAGCACGGCGGTATTCCCGGTGGCGGCCATGAATCCGGCCCGCTACTTCCCGCCGGTGAACCGGGTGGATAATCCCTACGGCGACCGGGTGCTGGTCTGCACCTGCCCGCCGCTGAGCGATTAGGTTTATACCGACAACGGGGCGGTTGTTCGCCCCTACGGGGCTCACTTCGCTGCGCTGCTGTTCGACCTAGCGGTCTCACGCGCTACACGCTTCCCCTGTATGTATTTAGCGCCTTAAATACATACAGGGGAAGCGCCCCGTTGTATTTATAACTGTCGAGAAGCTAAAACCTTAACGCTATCCATGGCACCCCGCGCTTAAGCTCCTATAATCATTAGCGTTAGGCCGTAATCGAAAATTAGTGCCTAACGTGGGCTGCTGGAGTACAGAACTCCGGCGGGCCGGGTTTTTTCTGTGTCAAAGACGGAAAAATCAATTTACTAATAGGAGTATTTATGAAAGTAAAAACCTTAGCTCTAGTGGTGGCGGCCAACCTGTCGTCGCTGGCCTTGGCTGCGCCCAATCACGGGCCCAGCGGCGCCGTTACCGTTAGCGGTATCGTCGAGGCGGGCAATACGCTGATCGCCTCCAATAATCTGGACGACCGGGAAGGGCTGGGCCGCATCAGCTACCAGTGGCTGCGCAACGGCCAAAACATTAACGGCGCCACCGAGAGCAGATACACCCTGACCGGCGCCGATGTGGGCAGCAGAATCAGCGTGCGCGCCAGCTACCGCGACGGGGCCGGCAACTGGGAAAGTAAAACCAGCTTCCCCACCGGCGCCGTCGCCACCGCCGGCAGCGCTCCCACCTACCAGGAATCTTACAGACAGAAGGAAATTAACTGGGCCGGCACTAAATGGTATCTACGCGATGACGATTGGAATCCCGGCCCTCCCGGCAGCAAACACTGGGCGCGGAAAAACGTCATCGTTGACGGCAACGTCATTTACATGGGCCTGAGCAATCCCACCGGCAACATGCCCATCGCTTCGGAAATGGTCTCCAGCCGGGCCATGGGCTACGGCACCTACGAAACCAGCTTCCACGGCCACTTCCATAAATTTGACCCCTACACCGTTTTCGGCTTCTTCACCTTTGAATGGGGTAAATCCATTCCCGGCAACCGGGAAATTGACGGCATTGAAGTGTCGCGCTGGGGCACGAAAATCCTGAAGGGCGTCTTCACCTACTACCCAACTACGGCGGTTGAAGATGGCATCAGAATGCTCCCCGGCTATTTCTGGAAGGAAGGCGTGGTGCGCCACGTCAGCATGAAGCTGGATTGGCGCCCCCACAAAATCACTTGGACGTTGCGTGATGCGGAAACCGGCGCGGTGTTGTACCACACGGAAAGCACCAAGGACGTGCCAACCGCAAACAATCAGCAAATTCACTTCAACCTGTGGACCTACGTGCCCCCCAAAGATAATGGCTGGCAACGGGCCACTTCCCACACCGTAGCCCTTGAGTCCTTTAACTACACGCCCATGTCCAAGGGCTGGGGCGTGCGGCCGGCGGCGAAGAAGGCTCCAGCGGGCCGCATTGCCGCGGCCATGGGCAAGGCCAATGCACCGGTTAACCGGGTGGCCGGGGTGCAGGTGAAGGTGCAGCCGGTGCGCGACGCCAACGGCAATATTAAGAATCAGGTTAATCAGGTGGCACTGGCACCTAAGGGCGCCATGCTCGACGTGGCCCGCCAGTTCTACAGCCTGGACGAATTAAAGGCCTTCATTGACGATGTGGCCGCCGGCGGTGGTAAATTCTTCCACCTGCACCTGTCCGACAACGAGAATTACACGTTGGAAAGCGCCGAGCTCGGTCAGACCGCGGAAAACAGCCAGCGTAACCAGGACGGCAGCTACACCGGCCCGCTCGGTAACAATTTCTACAGCAAGGAACAGATTGCCCAGCTGAACCACTACGCCAGCGCGAAGGGTGTGCAACTGATTCCGGAAATCGACCTTCCGGGCCACGCTGACTTCATCTACAAATTGCTACAACGGCACGACGCGGCCCGCGCGGCGGCGGCCTTCGATGGTAAGAATAAGGAAGCGGCGGCACAGCTGGCGCAAGAACTATACGGCGAGGCGGCGGAGCAATTCAGTGCGAGCAAGTACTTCCACATGGGCGGCAACGACTTCGCCGGCGCCACCAGCCAGAATGCCGATTACATCGCCTACGTGAATGGCAATAGTCAGCTGCTGAAATCCAAAGGTTTACAGCCGATGATTTGGAACGACGGCGTGCTTTCGTCCAGTCTAGGTAAATTGGATAAGGCCGTAACCGTCAGCTACCACACCGGTGGCGAAGGCCTCGCCTCGGCGGCGGAGCTGGAAAAAGCCGGCTATCAGCTGTTCCGTTACGGCCCGGACGCAGAGATGATTACCCTGTGGAGCGATAAGGGCAAAGCCACCGGCGGCGCGGCGCTGCGGGATAAGCTGAAGGCGGCGAAAGACTCGGCAACGCCAGCCACAACCACGGAGGGCGATAAACCTGCACAATAACGGAATAAAGGAGGGCGACTACGGTCGCCTTTTTTTGGCTTTTAATCCCTAAACATACAACGGGCGCTTTCCCTGTATTTTTAAATGGCCTTTAAATATACATATAAAGCGCCCCGTTGTTTGTATAAATGTGCTCTTAACTCTAAAAATCGTTCAGAGCCACCATAAATCGGTATGGGTAAACGCAGGGTATTAAGCGGCCTGGGGTCAGCATGTACTCTCCGGTTATCGGCAAGCCGTTCGCCACGTAGAGCGAAACTATCCGTCGTGTTATCCACGCGAAACAGGCTATTAATGCCCTAAACATACAACGGGGCGCTTCTCCTGTATTTATAAATGGGTTTTTTACGGTGTTAATGGCTGAAAGCAGGGCCGTAGCGCTGTAGCCTGGTAGCTGTTGTGTTTATTTGCGTTGGCTACTACTGCAGCGCCACATAAAAAGGAGAACGTACCTGCTTTATACCGCTGATTTACCTCTACCGGCTTATGTGCGGCTCTGAACGATTGTTAAGAGCACGTTTATACAAACAACCGGGCGCTTCCTCTGTATGCAATTAATGTACTAAATACATACAGAGGAAGCGCCCGGCCGTCGGTAAATTAGGCGCTAATGCGCTGCCGGCGCCGCTGATTACGCCACACCAGCCCGATGAGCGCCAAACTTGGAATGTAGAGCAGCTCCTTCGGCAGGCTCGCCCGCGGCAGTTCCGCGCCGATAATCTCCTGGTCCCAGTCCAGCTTCTGCTTGGCCGCCAGGCTGTCCGTTTCCACCGTGTCAATCAACAGCTTCTCGCCGTCCTGGCGCAGGCTGAGGCCCAGGGCTTTCAGCCGTTCGGTGCCATCACCGCCGCCGGTCAGCGGCAGCCGCGCGAAGAAATTCCGCTCCTTGCCCATCTCGTCCTTACCGTGCACCTGTAGCAGCAGGTCCGCCTTGGCCGGCGCCGCCGCCAGCTTGTCCACCAGCGCCGCCACCGGCACCGTCTCCCGGTTCGGCGAAATAAAGTTCATGAAGTAGCCCGGATTAAAGAGCACCGCTGTGCACAGCAGCAGCAGCACGGTTTCATGGATTTTGTTCTTCACCAGCAGATAATTCATGGTGGCAGCGGTAAAAGTCAGCATGGCCACCACGGAAATTACAAAAATCAGCAGCCCCTGCCAGAAATTCACGTCGATTAACAGTAAATCCGTATTGAAAATAAAGAAGAAGGGCAGTAGGGCCGTGCGCAGGCTGTAATTAAAGGCGGTCATGCCGGTTTTAATGGGGTCGCCGCCGGAAATGGCCGCCGCCGCAAAGGAGGCCAGGCCCACCGGTGGAGTTACGTCGGCCATGATGCCGAAGTAGAAAACGAAGAGGTGCACCGCCACCGGAGGCACCAGCAGGCCGTTGGCGCCGCCCACCTCCACAATCACGATGGCCATGAGCGAGGAAACCACGATGTAGTTGGCGGTGGTCGGCAGGCCCATGCCGAGGATTAGGCTGAAGATGGCCACCAGAATAAGCATTAGCAGCAGGTTGCCGCCGGACAGCTGCTCGATGATGGCCGACAGCTGCACGCCAAAGCCGGTCAGCGAAACCACACCAACGATAATGCCGGCGCAGGCGGTGGCAATGCCGATGCCAATCATATTGCGGGCGCCGGTCTCCAGGCCGTGGAACAGGTCAATGAGACCACCTTTAAAGTCGGCCCAGTAATGGCCCTGGCCGCGGAACCAGCTCAATAGCGGCCGCTGGCTGATTTGGATAAATATCAGCGCCATGGTGCCGTAGACCGCCGACAGGCCCGGCGACAGCTGTTCCACCATCAGACACCACAGCAGCACCACCACCGGCAGCAGATAGTGCAGGCCGGCGTTCACCGTGGGCCGCTTCCGCGGCAGCACCACCATGGCCGTGTTCGGGTCGTCCATTTCCAGGTCGGGGAATTGCGCCACCCGACGGATTAAAGCCAGATAAACCAGCGTCAGCAGGCCGTAAACCACAAATCTGGCCCCGTCGCCCAGGGTCTGGTAAGTCCAGCCCAGGCCGTAATAAACCATAAGGGCCAGCAGGCAGATGGTGAGAAAACCGCCGAGGAAGCCCAACAGGGCCCGCAGCCACGGCCGCGGCGGCTCGGCCCGTTCCAGGCCCCGCAGCTGATATTTGCAGGCCTCCAGGTGCACGATGTAAACCAGGGCGATGTAGGAAATCAGCGCCGGCAAAAAGGCGTGTTTAATCAGCTGGTTGTAGGGCATGTCGATGTATTCGGCGATGAGGAAGGCAGCGGCCCCCATCACCGGCGGCATGATTTGCCCGTTCACCGACGAGGCCACTTCCACCGCGCCGGCCTTCTCACTGGAAAAGCCCACCCGCTTCATCATGGGAATGGTAAAGGTGCCGGTGGTTACTACGTTAGCGATGGAGGAGCCGGAAATTAAACCGGTCAGGCCAGAAGCCACCACCGCCGCCTTGGCCGGGCCGCCGCGCAGGTGGCCCAAATAGGCAAAGGCACACTGAATGAAGTAGTTGCCGGCGCCGGCCCGGTCCAGCAGCGAACCAAAGAGCACGAAGAGGAAAACGTACTGGGTGGAAACGTTCAACGCCGTGCCAAAGACCCCTTCGGTGCCAATCCACTGCCGGTCGATGATGGCGTTCAATGAGCCGCTGCGGTGGGCAATAATCCAGTCCAGGGGAAGGAACTGACCCAGGTAGTTATAGATGAGAGCCACCGCGGCAATGATTACCAGCGGTAGGCCCAGTGTGCGGCGGGTGGCCTCCAGCAGCAGCAGAATGCCCACGATGCCGACCACAATGTCCTGGCCGTTCAGATTGCTAACCCGCGCCGTGAGTTCGTTGTAAAAAATAAGACCATAGCAGGCCACAAAGGCGCCCACGATGGCGAAGAGCCAGTCCTGCCAGGGAATCCAACGCCTTGGCGAAGAGCTGAAGGCCGGATAGGAGAGAAAGGCTAAAAACATGGCGAAGGCCAGATGAATGAAGCGGGCGCGGGTGGCGTCAATTACCACCGTCAGATGGATTCCCTGGCTGTAAAGCCAATCTTGCAGTTCAAAGGGCCAGCGGGAAGAGTAATAGAGTTGAAAGAGAGACCAGGCCACCGCCGTCCAAAAAAGTAGTAGACGTACGCCGCCTTGTGGCTTTCGGCCGCCGGTGTCGTTGGCCGCCACCAATTCATCAAGATTCTGATAATTGTCCGTAATCTTGCTGTTTTTTACATTTTCCACGCTAATTCCTTAAATTAAATCAGGCGAACCATTCTACATTTAAAAGATTAAACATGAATTTTTCTTAATTTATGGCCGGCGCCGCCCGCCAAGAAAAAAGCCTTGCAATTTATTTTTTAGGACCTATAATCTGCCTCTTCTCGCAAAGAGATTTTTTCAAGATACTTTCTTATTGTTGGGGTATAGCCAAGCGGTAAGGCAGCGGGTTTTGATCCCGCCATGCGTTGGTTCGAATCCAGCTACCCCAGCCATTTTTCCAATTCACATAAAGGTGCATAACGTGTCCATGTCTAGAGGCAGTATGGTTGTATTCACGGGCAATGCCCACCCCCAATTGGCCCGGCAGGCAGTGCAATTTCTCGGTTTACCCCTCGGCAACGCCAACGTAGGCAAATTCTCCGACGGCGAAATTCAAGTGGAAATTCGCGATAACGTGCGCGGCAAAGACGTTTTTATCATTCAACCCACCTGTTATCCCACCAACGATTCCATTATGGAATTGCTTATTCTTAGCGACGCGCTGCGGCGGGCGTCGGCGGACCGCATCACCGCAGTAATTCCCTATTTTGGCTATTCCCGCCAGGACCGGCGGCCCCGCTCGGCCCGGGTGCCCATTTCCGCCAAGGTGGTGGCCAATATGATTGCCAGCGTTGGCATTGACCGGGTACTAACCCTGGATTTGCACGCGGACCAAATTCAGGGCTTCTTTGACTTCCCCGTGGACAATATCTATTCCACTCCCATCGTCATGAATGACCTGAAAACGCAGAACTTCACCAATCCGGTGGTTATTTCCCCGGACGTGGGTGGCGTGCTGCGGGCGCGGGCGACGGCTAAATTGATTAACGCCAAGCTGGCCATCATCGACAAGCGGCGGCCACGGCCCAATGAATCCGAAGTGATGAACATCATCGGCGATAGCATTGAGGGCTGCGATTGCATTCTGGTAGACGATATGGTGGACACGGCCGGCACTCTGACCAATGCGGCCACGGCGCTGAAGGAGCGCGGTGCCAGCAAGGTGGTGGCCTATACCACCCACGCCATTCTGTCCGGTAAGGCCCTGGAAAATATCAATAATTCCGGCCTGGACCAGCTGATAGTTACCGATTCCATTCCCCTGCGGCCGGACGCCCAGGCCTGTGAAAAAATTAGAGTTTTACCCATTGCCGGGTTAATTGCCGAAACCATTCGGCGCATACACGTCAATGAGTCCATTTCGGCTCTCTTCTAGGGAGCTTTCCCCGGGAGCGCTGGTCGCAAGCGCTCCTTTTTATTTTTTGGAGTATTAGATGAGCGGATATGCTTATACATTGAACGCCACCGTGCGTAAGGATAGTGGGAAAGGTGCGAGCCGCCGCCTACGTCATCAGGGCTTGGTGCCAGCCATTGTTTATGGTGGTGAGGGCGAACCGTTACCAATTACCCTGGTACAAAATGAACTGGTGCGCTGGGGCCGCTTTGACAGCTTCTATTCCCAGGTGATTAACCTGAAGGTGGAAGGTCAGCCGGACCAGGAAGTAATCGTGCGCGCCGTACAACGGCACCTTTACAAGCCCCTTTACCAGCATCTGGATTTACAGCGGGTGGTTAAAGGTCAGGAACTACAAACCACCGTGGTTCTACACTTCATCAATGAAGACATCTGCGCCGGCGTTAAGCAGAACGGCGGCATTGTGGAGCACTTGCTCAACAACGTGGAAATTATTGCCGAGCCGCGTAACCTGCCGGAAAACATTCAGGTGGATATGACCGACGTGGCCATCGGCGAAGCGGTGCGGCTGCGGGATTTGAAACTGCCCAAAGGCGTACGTTTGGCCCACGATGACGAGCGGGCTGACGGCGTGGTAGCCCAGGTAATTTATCCACAGGTCCATGAGGAAGAAGAGGCGGCACCCGCCGGTGAAGAGCCCTCTCCTGGGGAATGATTAAACTCATCGCCGGCCTGGGTAATCCGGGCGAACGCTATGCCAGAACCCGCCATAACGCGGGTTTTTGGCTTTTGGACCAGCTGCAAGAGCGTTTTAGCTACGAGGCCAAATTCTTCGGCCAGCACTGTAAGACAGCCATTGCGGGCCAGCCGGTGCACCTGCTGAAGCCGGAAACCTTTATGAATGTCAGCGGTAAGTCCCTGGGGGCGCTGGCCCACTTCTATCAGCTGACACCGGAGGAAATCCTGGTGGTCCACGACGAGCTGGATTTGCCGGAAGGAGAAGTGCGCCTGAAATTCGCCGGCGGCCACGGCGGCCACAACGGCCTGCGCGACATCATGCGCGTGCTGGGCACGGGGGATTTTTACCGGCTGCGCATTGGCATTGACCGGCCGCGGGAGAAGGGGCAGGTGGTGGATTACGTGCTGGGGGTGCCAAATCGGGACGGCCAGCAGAAAATTGATGAAGCCCTACAGCGGGGCATAAACATTCTGCCGCTGCTGCTGGGCCAAGGAGCAGAAAAGGCCATGCACCAGTTGCACAGCAAATCAGCAAATAGATTTTACAAATAGGGGAAGCGCCCGTCCGTATGTAAATGGTCGAATTAATCAATTTACAAACAGACGGGCGCTTAGTATGTATGTATTTACAGCATAAATTACACACAGTCTAAGCGCCCGTACGTTTGTATATTGCGAAAAGGCCAGCCTTAGCCCTTCACCGACCCCATTTCGCCCACTATAATTTTTTCATTTTTACAGGAAGATTATGGAACAGCCCCTATTGCCGGAGAACATCAGTCTCATTAATGAAGACGGCATCGTTGCCAGCGTTGAGCCCATTTATTTGGATAATCTGGAATGTGGTTTAAAGCTTTGGCTGTATAGCGAAGGCGGCGAGGGCTTTTCCCCCCAGCAGGCCCAAGCCTTTCGACAGTTTGTCCAGCTGCCCAAGCCCCTGCCGGCCATCTACGAAAAGTTAAATCCCTACCGGCCCCAGCGGGAAAAGCTGCGTTTTGTTGCCCTGGTGGTGCCGAGCCAGACCCAGACCAAGAAAAATATTATCTATGTGCTGGTGGACATTCAGAAACGCCCCATTCCCCTGGAAATGCAGCTGTACTTCGAGGACGGCGAGTTAATCAGCGCCGAACCCCTTAACGGCAACTATATCTTCGACCACTAGTTTTTCAGGGCATAAATGCCGGTGAGGTGGCGAAAATAGCCGTGGTAATCCATGCCGCAACCGAAAATATAGCGGTCCGCTACGGGACAGCCGACAAAATCCGGTTGAAAGCCGGCCACTTTGCGTTCATGTTGCTTATTGAGGAGCACCGCCGTTTTCAGGCTGGCGGGTTCTTCCTTCCGCAACTCTTCCACGACGGCCTTAATGGTTAGGCCCTCATCAAAAATATCGTCAATGAGCAGCAGATGCTCGCCGGTTACCGGCGCACTGGCCCGGGCCAGCCAATTTATCGTACTCCCGCCCCGGTTATCCAAGTAGCGGCTGGCGTGCAGATAGCCGAGGCGGTGGAAGAAATTCAGCCGGGTGAGCAGCTGGCCGGCGGGGATTAGGCCGCCATTCATTACCACCAGAATCAGGGGATTTAGCCCCTGATAGTGGAGATTTAGCTGCTGGGCCAGCCGGTCATAGGCCTCGTTGATGGCGCTGCCGCTGATAAGGCACTCACTGTTCGCAAGGATTTCCTGCAATTGATTATTGGATAAATTCATTAAAAGTTTGTCTTTAGTTGAAAGATTAATAGGACAGGGTGGTAACGCTGCCGTTCATGATTTCGCCGACGATGTAGCTGCCGCTGACCACTTCGCTGACCTCAGCAATAAGATTATCCCCCCAGTGTTGCACTACGAATTTGCTGGCCTTAATGACCACGCCGGACTGGTAGGCGTCCTTGATGAGGTCGTAGACGGTTTCGTCGGCCTTGCGCATGGAGGGAATTTTCTCCGCCACGCCGCGGATTACCAGTTCTCCGGCCCGGCCGGCGAAGATTATTTCCGCGTTGTAGTCCATGGAGGCGGCGATGGTGGCGTGGTAGACCGGTTCCAGAATTTCCGCGCCGTTCTCCGGGTTCGAGTTCAAAATGATGATTACGAGCTTATTGGCCATGGTTTTCCTGCCATAAATTGAAAATTTCTCGGGCTTCTTTATATAAATGCGGGTCCGGTGGGTGGCGGCGCTTTAAATGCATCAGCCGTTCGCGGCGGCCCGCCGCCGTTGGATAAGTTTCGCCTAATGCCCGTTCGATGGCGGCGAAATTGTTGCAAATCAAACAGCAATCCAGGCCGGCGGCCAGGGCTTCGCGCACCTTGGCCCCGTAATCGCTGCCGGTGACCGCACCGACCATGTCCAAATCGTCGCTGATGAGGGCGCCGGCGAAGCGGCGGCGCAGCTGGGCCAGCAGGGCCGGGGCGAAGCTGGCCGGTTGGCCGCCGCTGTCGGGGGTAACGATGTGGGCGGTCATCAGCGCCTCGATGCCGTCGGCGGCGGCGCGCCAGAAGGGTTCCTCGTCGCGGGCCCGTTCGACCGCCGGCCGCCGGTCTTCGCAGTGGCTTAAATGGCTGTCCGCGTCAATGGAGCCGTGGCCGGGGAAGTGTTTACCCACCGCCGCGCAGCCGGCTTCCCCTAGGCCCTGGCGTAGAGCTTGGGACAAAAGAAAAACCGCTTCCGGGTCGGCGCTGAAGGCGCGGTCGCCAATGACCGGCGAACCGTCGTGGCGCAAATCCAGTACCGGCGTGTAGGAAAAATCCAAGTCCGCCAGCTCGCTGCCGATGATGAGGCCGCAGGCCCGCGCCAGTTCCAGCCCCCGTTGCCGATGGAGGACGAACAGCTCCCCCAGCCGGCCCATGGCGGGAATGGCGGTGAAGCCGGCGCGGAAGCGCTGCACCCGGCCCCCTTCCCAGTCCACGCTGATGGAGAGACGCTCATTCTCCCGGTAAATGGATTCGCAGAGGGCGCGCAGCTGTTGGCGGTCCTGATAGTTGCGGCTGAAGAGGATTACCCCCACGGCGCTGGGGCTGCGCAGCAGTTCCCGCTCCCGGGCCGTCAGGCTTAGGCCCCGAATGCCGAAGATGATGCTCATAGGGAGGCGGCGATGGCGCTGGCCAGCGCTTCCAGCGCCTGCTGCTCACCTTTCACGATGGCGCTGGGACTGCTGCCCGATAGGGGCACGGCCTGGCTGAAGCGGCGGCGCAGCGGATTACGTTCCTCCTGGCCGGCCACCTGCCAGGAGGCGCGCACATGTACCACGCCGGCGGGCAAATCCGCCAGCAGCTGTTCGATGTCCACGTCGATGACCCGTTCCGGTACCACGTTGGCGCTGAGCGGGTAGCGGTAGAAATGGGCGGAATTGCTCAGCCGTTCCAGCTGCTGGTAGAGGGCGGTGGGAATGGCCAGGTCGGGGGTTTCCAGCCATTTATCCTCCTTAAATTTAAGGATTGCGCCGTCGCTGCCGCGGCCGATGATGGTTTCTTCGCCGAGGTAGTCCGGCAGATTGACCTTGCGCAGGCCGTAGGAGCCGGCGCTGGCCTTAGCAATGGCGGTGGCTGGGGGCTGCAATTGCAGCAGGTGGAAATTCTGCTGGCTGGCGCAGCCCAACAGCAGCAGGGGCAATAAATATCGAAGCATGGGAAAGCCTATGGATTTTGAGGCGGCCATTTTAGCGAAAACGGCCGAGAGAAGCGGCATTGCCGGCCATTGCCGAGCCGACAATTTACCGAAGGAGGGGCGGTTGTTCGCCACTGTGGGGCTCACTTCGCTTCGCTGCTGTTCGGCCTAATGGCCTCACGCTTCCTCGCTAATGTTTGGAAGCTTCTCCTGTCTGTAATTAATGCTTATACAAACAACAGAGCGCTTATAGTGTATGTTTAAAGCGCTAAATAAACATACATCAGAAGCGCCCGTCCGTCGGTAAATTTGCCTAGGGGCCGCCCTGGCGGAGAAATTGCCTAGCTGGCCTGTGTTTATTAAAGGTACTCCCCATGGACAGCTTCGCGCTTACCCTTATCCCCCTCTCTGCCATTTCAGCGGCAAACAACTATTCCTATTTAAGAAAAATCCTCTATTTATTGCCCGTGGCGTTTATTTTCGGTTTTCTGGAGGATAGGCCCCTAGTTCTGGGCCATTTTGATATGAAATTTTTTCTACATTTGGCCTTTATGGTTCTGTTTATCACGTCAATGATGCACCCATGCTATAGCGCTAAACATATGCTTAAAAAAACCATACGCCAACGGCAGGGGCGGGCGGCCATTCGCAACTGTCTGCTGCGTGAATATTTTCTGCCTCTGTTTATGTGCCTTTTGCTGACCCCATTGGCGGGTTTTCATCTGATTTTTAGCAAAAAGAATGCGGAATTATCGGTGGTTTTAATGGCTATTGCTGCCTTTATTTTTATCCTTTTTAAGGCAAGCCAGAGGACGGTAGGCCTGGCGAAGAGATTAAAGCTGTGGGAGACTGCCCATGAATAATGCTTTGGTGCTGTTCCCCCTCATATTAATTGGCGTTGATGAAAGAAATTTGCTCCGTAAAGGCATTTATGCGCTCATGGCCGCGGCAATTTGTGCCTTTATCGACCCGGAGGCACGGAATATTAAATTCACCACCAATTTTAATTGGGCCGCTTTCCGGTTTGGTTTACAGATTGCCGCGCTCCTGCTGCCCATGCAGCACCTCGTTACCCTCAAATCCATAATCGAAGAAAAAATAAAAAATGGGGAAAAGAGGGCGGCCATTCGCAAATATATGGGCCGGAACTATGGCGCCACTTTGCTAATTTTCGTGCCGGCCATGCTTTATTTAATGCTTTTCGGTGAGCAAAATTTGGACGGCATTTTTATGGCCACGGTTTTTCTGCTGCTATTCCTCTTCAAGGCCCTAATGGACCTGACAAATTTCCATAAAAAACTGACAATTAACGGAGAAAATCTATGAATAATTACGTGGGGCTGGCCTTCACTATCATTTATTTCGGCATTGGCGCCTTTAAATACATCCTGCTCTTCGCCGCGTTCTGGCTGCTGGTGCTGCTGGCCGAAGTTTATTGGATTTACAAATACGTGCCCTAGCGGCGCCGCGGGCCATTGCGGCGGCGGCGCAGGTTGCGGCCGCTATGGTTTAGGGGCGGCAGGGTGATTTCCGGCAGCACCTCCGGCAGGGGCACCACCGGGATTTTTTGGCCGATGTATTTTTCTATTTCTTCCAAAGAATAAACGTACTGCTCGCAGGCGAAGCTGATGGCCTCACCGCTGGCGCCGGCCCGGCCGGTGCGACCGATGCGGTGCACGTAGTCTTCCGCCATGTTCGGCAGGTCATAGTTAAAGACGTGGCTGACGGCGGGAATGTGCAGGCCGCGGCCGGCCACGTCGGTGGCCAGCAGAATACGGTGGTCGCCGGCCTGGAAGGCGCGAATGATGCGCTCCCGCTGTTCCTGGGCCACGTCGCCGGAAATGGCCAGACAATCCAGCTGGTTCAGCTGGAGGATTTCCGAGAGCCGTTCCAATTCATGCTTGGTATTTACGAAAATCATGGCGCGGGCCGGCTGCTCGGTGCGCAATAGGTGAATGAGCAGGGCCGCCTTCTCCTTGCGGTCCACGTGGTAGAGGCGCTGCACCACGTTTTCCGCCGTGTTGAATTCACTGGGCGCCTGCACCGTCTGCGGCGCATTGAAATGCTCGTAGGCCAGCTCCTGCACCCGCTGGCTTATGGTGGCGGAGAAGAGCAGATTGAGCCGTTCCGCCGCCGGCGGCATTTGCCGCAGCAGATAGCGCACGTCGTCGATGAAGCCCAGGTCGAACATGCGGTCGGCCTCGTCCAGCACGCAAACTTCCACGTTGGACAATTTGAAGCAGCGCTGCTTGTACAAATCAATGATGCGCCCCGGGGTGCCGATGATGAGGTCGATGGGGTTGCGTTCGAGAATGTTCTTCTGCTGCTGAATGTCGGCACCGCCGTAGAGGGCCAGACTCTTTAAACCGGTATAGATGGCCAGCTGGTCCGCGTCCTTTTTAATTTGTAGGGCCAGCTCGCGGGTGGGGGCCAGCACCAGGGCGAAGGGCGGCTTGGCCCGCGGGTGCACCGGATTTTTCATCAAATAATTCAATAGGGAAATGAGGAAGGCGGCGGTTTTGCCGGTGCCGGTCTGGGCGATGCCGAGCAGGTCGTGGCCGGCCAGGGTGAGGGGAAGGGCGAGGGCTTGAATGGGGGTGGCGTGGGTCAGTTGGCTATCTTCCAGGGCTTCCTGAATGGAATCGTCGATGGGCAGGTCGCGAAATTTGGTGCTAGTTAGATGTGCCATATTGATTTTATTGATAATTTCCGAGGGGCCAGTATAAATTTTTTTCGCCCCTCTGCTATACTTTTTTCCTTTTTTTCGGGGGAATTTCCGGTGATTAACAAGCTATTTCCGGTGGTATTGCTGCCGCTGCTGGCCAGCTGTGCCTTCAGTTGGGGCAGCACGAAAAAACTCTATGAAATTAAGCAGGTAAGCGGTGAAAGCCTCTACAGCGAGAGCGAACCCAGCCGGGAGGGGGAGTTCTACCGCTTCGATGACATCAACGGCCAGGAATACAACGTTAAGGCCAACAGCGTGCTGTACATTCAGCGGGTGGAATTCAAGAAATAGGTTTACCGACGGACGGGCGCTTCCCCTGTATGTAAATTACCGCTTTAAACAAACGGATGGGCGCTTCTCCCGTAGGTAAATAGCCATTTCAGAGCATTAAACAAACATACGGGCGCTTCCCATGTATGTAAAAGGACACAAATAATGAATCAAGAACCTAAGAACCCCGCTAAGGACAGCCCAGCGGCGCCGATTGGCGGCGAGCACGCTGATAGAGCCACGACAGTGCCGATAAGTTGTGAGCACGCTGATAGAGGCGCGACAGTGCCGATTAGCTGTGAGAACACGACGAACCGGACGACAGTCCCGGTGAGTTGTGAGGACACGACTATAGGCACGACAGTGCCGATTAGCTGTGAATTCTTCCCCACCACCACCGACGAGGGCGCCCGCAAGCTGGACGAGGTGCGGCGCCAGCTGGCGGCGGCCCTGCCCTGGCAGTATTTTTCCGTAACCTACGGCGCCGGCGGTTCCACCCGGGAGCGCACCATTAACACGGTGCAGCGGGTGCTGAAGGACGGCTTCCGGGCCATGCCGCACCTGACCTGCGTCGCCCACAGCCGCCAGGAAATTGAGAATTTATTAAATGAGTACCGGGCCTTCGGCATCAACCAGCTGATGGCCCTGCGCGGCGACATGCCCTCGGGCATGTACCAGAGCGGCGACCTGCAGCACGCCAAGGATTTGGTGGCCTTCACCCGCCAGCTGTGGGGCGACGGGGCGAAAATCTTCGTGGCCGCCTATCCGGAGTTTCACCCGGCGGCGCGCAGCCCCAGCGAAGACCTGGATTTCTTCTGTGCCAAGGTGCGGGCCGGCGCCGACGAGGCCATCACCCAATATTTCTTCAACGGCGACAGCTACCTGCGCTTCCGCGACGAGGTGGCGCGGCGCGGCATACACATTCCCATCGCCCCGGGCATCATGGCCATCACCAATTACAGCCAGTTGAGCCGCTTTTCCGACAGCTGCGGCGCGGAAATTCCCCGCTGGATTCGCAAGCGGCTGGAAAGTCTGCAAAACGACCAGGAAGGGCTGCTGGAATTCGGCGCCGACGTGGTGGCCGACCTGTGCGCGCGGCTAATCCGTGAGGGGGCGCCGGCGCTGCATTTCTATTCCATGAACCGGGCCGACAGCATTCTGGCCATTGCGCAGCGGCTGGGCTGGCTGAATGGCTAAATCCCTGGGCCGCTCCTCGCTGGTATTTTCCGCCTTCACCATGCTGTCGCGGCTGCTGGGCCTGCTGCGGGACATGCTGCTGGCCCGCCACTTCGACAGCACCATCACCGACCCCTTCTTCGCCGCCCTGCGCATTCCCAACACGCTGCGGCGTTTTTTCGCCGAGGGCAGCTTTACCAATGCCTTCGTGCCGGTTTTCACCGAGGTTAAGGAGCATAATCCGGCGGAGCTGGCGGAGCTGCTGCGGCGGGTCTGCGGTACCCTGCTGGTGTTGCTGCTGACGGTTACGGCCCTGGGGGTGCTGTTTTCCGGCACGGTGCTGGCGCTGGTGGCCGGCGGCCTGACCGGCCACAGCCGGGAGCTGGCCCGGGAGATGCTGCCAATCATGTTCCCCTACATACTGCTGATTTCGCTGACGGCACTGGCCTCGTCGGTGCTGAACAGCTTTCAGATTTTCGCCGTGCCCGCCTTTACCCCCTGTCTACTGAATTTAACCTTAATCGGCGCCAGCCTCTGGCACCGGCCGGAGAATCACGGGCTGGAACTGGCCTGGGCGGTGCTGCTGGGGGGAGTGCTCCAGCTGGCCATTCAGCTGCCGAGCCTGCGGCGGCTGGGGCTGCTGTTGCGGCCGAAGTGGGGCTGGCACTACGGCGGCGTGCGTAAGATTTTCCGCCTGATGCTGCCGACCCTCTTCGGTTCGTCGGTGGGCCAACTGACGGTATTGATTAATACGGCCCTGGCCTCGGCCCTGGCCACCGGGAGCATTTCCTGGCTTTACTACGCTGACCGGCTGGTGGAACTGCCGGTGGCGCTCATCGGCGTGGCCATCGGCGTGGTCATTCTGCCGCGGCTCAGTGCGCTGAAGAATCAGCCGAGCCAGCGCCAATTCCAACTTACTTTGAACTGGGCCCTACGCTGGGGACTGCTGCTGGGCAGCGCCGCGGCGGTGGGCCTAAGTGTGGCGGCGCGGCCGCTGGTGCTGACCCTCTTTCAGCGCGGTAAATTCGATAATCACGACGTGCTAATGACCACGCACGCTCTGGAAATCTACGGCCTGGGTGCCTTCTTTTTAATCATGGTGAAGATTCTGGCGCCGGCCTTCTACGCCCGCCAGGACACGAGAACCCCGGTGAAGGCCGGTCTAGTGGCCATGACCATAAATATGGTCTTAGCCTTCCCCCTCAGCCATTTCTATCAGCACGTGGGCCTGGCCGCAGCCACCACCATTGCCTCCTTCGTGAACATGACGCTGCTGCTGCAACTGCTGCGGCCGCTGCAATTCAGCCGCTGGTTCCTCCTTCGGGTGGTGTTGGCCAACGGGGTGCTGGTGCTGGTGCTGCTGTGGCTGCAGGGGCGGCTGTTCCCGCCGCAGCCCTTCGGCAGTTGGGAACGGCTGCTGCGGCTGATGGCGCTGGTTACACTGGCCATGGCCAGCTACGTGGCCACCCTCTACGGCCTGGGCCTGCGCCCCCGCCATCTGCGTTTGGGAAAAATCCAATGAGAAAATTTTTATTAATGTTGGCCTTAGCTGCCCCGGCGTGGGCGGAAGTGCCGCTGCAGGGCAAGAAAATCAGCACCATTAAAATCACCGGCCTGAGTGGCGAGGAGCAGCGCAATGCGGAAATATTCCTCCAGCTGAACCGCATTAAGGGCGAGGCCATCAACGGCGACAACGAGCACTACGCCAACTACCTGCTGGAGCAGGGCAAGAAGCAGATTGGCCAGAGCCTGCAACCCTTTGGCTACTACCAGCCGGCGGTGAGCTACACCATTGAAAACAAAGGGCAAGATGAACTGACGGTGATTTACCAGGTTAAGGCCGGCCAGCCGGTGCGGCTCAAGCAGGTGCAGGTGGATTTAAGCGGCGCCGCCCGCGAAGACCGGCGCTTTCAGCAGCTGCTGGCGGATAATCCCCTGCAAACCGGAGAGCCCTTAAACCATAAGGCCTACGAGGAGTACAAAGGCAAATTCGAGGGCCTGGCCCAGGACCGCGGCTACTTCGACGGCGATTTCACCCGCCACCAAATCGCCGTGCACAAGGGTGAGCGCCGCGCCGACGTGGATTTGGCCTATGCCAGCGGCCCGCGCTACACCAACGGCCCGGCCAGCTTCCGCAGCCGGGACGGCGGCCAGTTACCCCTGGACGAGGACTTTCTCCAGCGCTACGTGCAGAGCGCGCCGGGCCAACCCTACCTGGCCAGCGAACGCAGCCAGCTGCAGCAGGATTTGCAGTCCAGCGATTACTTTGCCGAAGTGCTGGTGGGCGGCGAACCGAACCGGGAAAACAAGACCGTGCCGCTGGATACCCAGCTGACCATGAATAAGAACAAGCATTACCTCTACGGCATCGGCTATTCCACCGACGCGGGCATTCGCGGCCGCTTCGACTTCGACCGGCGCTGGATTAATAGCCGCGGCCATAAATTTTCTTTAAATACCACCCTGTCGCAGAAGGACAGCAGCGTGGACGTCACCTACCGCATTCCGGCGGCGAACCCGGCCACCGATTACTACTACGGCCGCGCCGGCGCCCAGTACAAAACCACCGACTACCGCAACAGCTACCTGTACGCCGAGGGCGGCTACAACTTCAGGCGCGGCAACTGGAACCACCTCTACGCCGCCGGCCTGTCCAAGGATAATTTCCGCATCGGCCTGACCCGCGCGGACACCAATTTGCTCTATCCGCGCGCCCGCTGGACCTACACCAGCACGAAAAACATTCTCGACCCGAAGAACGGCTTCCAGGCGCGGGCGGAGGTGCTCGGTGGGGTTAAGGGTCTGATTTCCAATGTGAATTTCGCCCAGCTGAACCTGGACGCCCGCTACCTCTACAGCTTTGCGCCAAAGCAGCGGCTGATTCTGAAGGCCAACGGCGGCGCCATCTGGACCGATGATTTCGCCCGCCTACCGCCGCGGCTGCGCTACTTTGCCGGCGGCGACCGGAGCCTGCGCGGCTACGACTACGAGCGCATCGGCCCGCGGGACGCCAGCGGCACCAACGTGGGTGGCCGTTACCGCTACCTGGGCACCGCCGAATACGAGTACTACTTCCGCGACGACATGGCGGCGGCCCTGTTCGTGGACGCCGGCGATGCCTTTAAAGCTAAGGCCAAGACCAAATTTGGCGCCGGCCTGGGCTTCCGCTACTACTCGCCGGTGGGGCCTATCCGCCTGGACGTGGGCCACGGCTTCGATAAAAAGCTGGGTGATAAGTACCGGCTGCACCTGACCATCGGTGCGGAACTGGACCTTTAGCGGTGATTTACAAACGGACGGGCGCTTTAATTGTATGTATTTAAGCGTTTAATTACATACAGCTGAAGCGCCCGATGGTAGGTTTAGGACTTTAGGGCCGCCAGGTCGCTGCCCTTATATTTGTCGTCCTGGCGCTGCTGCCAGCAGCGGTTGGCCTCCCTGATGCCCAGGTTCGGATTATGTAGAAAGAAATCCCGCACGTAGCAGAGGTAGAGATAGGTGTCCCGGGAGCTGTAGCCCTTGCACTGGCTGACCAGGCTCCGGTAAACCTCCAGCGCGTCGCCGTAGCTGCGGCGGCCAAGATTATTGCGAATCCAGACCTGCAGCGGCACCAGCATGCGAAAGCTCTCGCCCACCTTGCTTTCAAAGAAGCGCCGTTGCGCCGCGTCCATTTCAAAGTCCCGTTCCAGCAGGGTGTTGGCATTGATAACTCTAATGATGGGGGCCTTCGGATTGCGGCCGCGCTCGCCGGTCTGTAGGTACTGCCTGAGGCGCGCAATCATAACGTCCTTGCTGCGGTTGGTGGCTATGCCGCATTGCTGGCACAGCTCCATCAGCTCCTTTACGGTGTGGGGGGAGTCCAGGTCAATAAATTCCGGTAGCTCGCGCATATGGTTACCTCTCTAAAAATTAAAAATTCTTTTATTTGGGCCAGCCGTTGGCCGCCGGCTTCCAGAGCCAGCCTTTAATAGTTTGATTTGTTGAGGAAAAATTATAGGCTAGGGTTCCGGCCGGGAAAAACTTTTAACCCCTCCGCCGGCGCCGTTAGAATGAATTCTTCTCCAATAAATTTAATATTAATGACAGACGAATCAGCGAAGCCTTCGTTCTTCGAGCGCCTCAGCGCCCTGTGGGCCGGCCAGGAGCACGAAAATTCACCCCAGATGCTAATCAAGCTAATCCGTGAGCAGGGCCAGGTCAGCGAAGACACCGCCCATATGATGGAAAATCTCCTGGAATTCAACCAAACCCAAGTGCGCCACATCATGATTCCCCGCGGGCAAATGGTGCTAATCCAGGAAAATGACAGCCTGGACAAGGCCCTGGCCACGGTGCTAGATGTGGGCCATTCCCGCTATCCGGTGGTGGACGAGGAACATCGCGCCCTGCGCGGCATTCTCCTCGCCAAGGACCTGCTGGGGGTCATCGCCCGCGGCGAAACGGCCACGGTGCTGGATTTGGTGCGGCCGGCCACCATCGTGCCCGAGTCCAAGCCCCTGGACGCCATGCTGCGCCAGTTTAAAAGTAATCGGAACCACATGGCCCTGGTCATCGACGAGTACGGTTCCCTGTCCGGCCTAATCACCATTGAAGATGTCATTGAGGAAATCGTCGGCGAAATCGACGATGAACACGACGAGGTGGCCGGCGCTTCTATCATCGCCAACGGCGACGGCAGCTTTCAGGTGCAGGCCCTGGCCACCATTGAGGAATTTAACGAATTCTTCCACACGGCCCTGTCCGACGAGCACGCGGACACCATCGGCGGCTACGTGCTGGAACAGTGCGACCGGCTGCCGGCGGTGGGCGAAAGCCTGCGCTGCGACAGTTGGCTGGTAACGGTGCTGCGCGCCGATAAGAAGCGGCTGATTACCCTGAATTTCCGGCCGCTGGCCGAGGAGGAAGACGCCGATGAAGCCGCGGAAGAGCTTTCATAATCCGCAGCCCTCGCGGCCGGTGCGGCCGTTCACCTCCCTGCTGAAATTAATTTGCCAGCGCCATAAATACGTGCCGGCCCAGCCGCTGCCGGTGGTAACGCCGGACTGGGAAGAATTTCACCGGCTGGAACCGGCACTTATCTGGCTCGGCCATTCCAGCCTGCTGCTGCGGCTGGCCGGCTCAACGCTGGCCATTGACCCGGTGTTCAGCAAATACGCGGCGCCGCTGCCCATCTTCGCCAAGCGCTTTCAGCCGCCCCCTTTATCCCTAGAGCAGCTGCCGCCCATCGACCTGGTGCTGCTGAGCCACAGCCACTACGACCATCTGGACCGGCGCGCCATCGCCTTCTTTAAACCGTTAAAAACGCGCTTTCTCGTGCCGCTGGGCCTGGAAAAAACCCTCCAGCGCTGGGGCATCGGCGCCGAGCGCATTGAGGCGCTGGACTGGTGGCAATGGCGGCAGTTCGGCCCGCTGACCATTCACGCCGTGCCCAGCCATCACAATTCCGGCCGCAGCCTCTGGGATAAGAATAAAAGCCTCTGGTGCGGCTACGTCTTTAGCACGGTGCAGCGGCGCATTTACCACTCTGCCGACAGCGGCTTCGCCGGCGGCGGCCATTTTCGCGAAATCGGCCGGCGGCTGGGCCCCTTCGACCTGGCGCTGGTGGAGAACGGCCAGTACAACGCGGTGGGTTGGCCGGACAATCACCTGCTGCCGGAAGAAACGTTGCAGGCCCTGCAGCTGCTGGGCACCAGCCGCTTCATGCCGATTCACTGGGGCGCCTACGCCCTGAGTCCGCACCGCTGGCAGGCGCCGCCGGACGCCACGGTGGCGGCGGCGGAAGCGCTGGGCCTGCAAACGCTGACGCCCCGGCTGGGCCAGGTGTTTAGCCTGGACACGGCCACCGACCGCTGGTGGCAGCACTGCCATTAAAAGGAGACGGTTCTTCACTGCCGTGTGGCGCTTCTCCCGTTGGTAAATTGCTTTTTTACAAACAGGGGAAGCGCCCGTATGTTTGTAAAGGCCAATTTCAAGGTGTTTACAAACATACGGGCGCTTCCCCTGTATGTTTAATGGGGCCTGAACGTTAGACCGGAGGGCGAACAGCAGCGCAGCGAAGTGAGCACCACAGGGGCGAACAGCAGCGCAGCGAAGTGAGCACCACAGGAGCGAACAGGCGTGAGGCCATCGATAAATCAGTGGCCTGGAGAATATGGCTCCACCCGTTCATTACAAAAGTTTGTGGCGGCAGTACAACAAAAATACCCGACCGCCGCTAAAATTACCGGCCACCGAGGCTTTCCCCCTGTAAATAAACGGAAAAACCTCTGTGCTAGAATCGCAACTTTGAGTTTTTATTAAGGAATCACATGGCTGGACATAGTAAATGGGCCAATATCAAACACAAGAAAGCCCGGGAAGACGCCAAAAAAGGTAAGGTTTTCACCCGACTTATCCGCGAATTGACCACCGCCGCCCGGGCCGGTGGCTCCGACCCCAACAGTAACCCGCGGCTGCGGCTGGCCATCAGCAAGGCCCAGGCGGAAAACATGACCCGCGACACCATGGAACGGGCCATCAAGCGCGGCGCCGGCGAGCTGGAAGGGGTACAGATGGAGGAAATCCGCTACGAGGGCTACGGCGCCGGCGGTGTGGCCATCATGGTGGACTGTCTCACGGACAATAAGAACCGCACCGTGGGCGAAGTGCGCCATGCCTTCTCCAAATTCAACGGCAACCTGGGCACCTCCGGTTCCGTGGCCTTCCAGTTCACCGAACGAGGCGTGATTTTCTTCGCTAACAATGCCAACGAGGAAAAATTAATGGATTTGGCCCTAGAAGCCGGCGCCGAGGACTTCATCAGCGACGCGGACGGCATCGAAATTCTCACCAGTCCGGAAAACTACGCGCCGGTTTATGAGGCGCTGCAGCAGGCCGGCTTTACCCCCGACGAAAGTGAAATCACCATGCGCGCCGACAATCTGTCGCCCATTTCCGCCGCGGACGCCGAAAAGGTCATGAAGCTCATCGACCGGCTGGAGGAGCTGGACGACGTGCAGAGCGTTTACAACAACGCCGATTTCCCCGAGGACTTCGCCGGCTAATGCGCATACTTGGCATTGACCCCGGTTCCCGCATCACCGGCTACGGCATCATCGACCTGATTGACGGGGAAAAAATTCACGTGGCCAGCGGCGCCATCACCTTAAAGGACCGGGAAATGCCGCCGCGGCTGGTGCTGCTCCAGCGGAAAATCAGCGACCTCATCGCGGAATTTAAGCCGGACGAATGCGCCATTGAGGCGATTTTCGTCCATAAAAACCCCAATTCGGCCCTGAAGTTGGGTCAGGCGCTGGGGGTGGCCGTCTGTGCCGTGGCCAGCGCCCAAATCGAGATTTTTAACTACGCGCCCCGGCTGGTTAAGCAGACCGTTACCGGCCAGGGCGGTGCCGAAAAAACCCAAATCCAGGAGCACATCAGGGAAGTCTTTAAATTTGAGGGCAAAATCCAACCGGATTGCGCCGACGCCTTGGCCATCGCCCTCACCCATGCCCTGAAGGTGCACGCGGAATAATTGAATATTTTTAGAGGACTTAACCATGATTAGTAATGCCATGGCCCAACAGGTGGCCCAGCCCACGGCCCAGGCGGTCCAGCAGGCCGCGCCGGCGGCCAGCGAAGCGGTGGCCAATAAGATTTCCATTGCGCAAATCATCTTTGATGCGCACATTTTCGTGCAGCTGATTATGTTGCTGCTGCTGGCTGGGGCTGCCTATGCCATTTACACATTGGTGAAAAAACATCAGCAGCTGAACCGGCTGGAGCAGCTCTATGACCGCTTCACCGGCACCACCATGTCCGGCCAGTACGCCTTTGAGATGGTTTATAACCAGCTGATTAGCCAGCAGCCGGACGGGGTGGAGCGGCTGTTCATGAAGGGCTTCTACACCTTCAGCCAGTACGGCAGCCTGAATCCCAGCTCGGAAACCCTCATCGCTACCTGCCGCGAGGCCATGGAAAACGCCCTGGACGGCGAGGAGCAGAACATGAATAAGGATTTGCCAAAGCTGGCGTCCATCGCTAGCGCCTCCCCCTACATCGGTTTGGTGGGAACGGTTTTTGGCATCATGAACTCATTCATCGGCATTGCCAGCGCGTCCAACACCAGCATTGCCAACGTGGCGCCGGGCATCGCCGAAGCGCTCATTGCCACCGGTGTGGGCCTAATCGCGGCCATCAGCGCCCTGCTGTCCTACAACTATTTAACCAGCCGCGTGGACAACATCACCGCCCAATATGAGGACTTTATCGACAACTTCCTGCGCATTTTGCTCTACCAAAGCCTGCAAATTCACGGAGATAAGCGATGAGTCGTCGGAAGCGCCAGCGTAAGGGTCGCATGAAAGCTGACCTGAACGTTGTGCCCTACATCGACGTCATGTTGGTGCTGTTGGTAATTTTTATGGTTTCCACGCCGCTGATTCAGCAGTCGTCCATCAAGATTGACCTGCCGAAGAACAGCGCCCAGAAGGACGAGCTGCTCAGTGAAAGCGGCTCAGAGAACATGCCGCTGATTCTTACCGTTAGTAAGGAAGGGGAATATTTCCTCAACCGCGGCGACGAGAAAAAACCCCTCAGCGCCGATGAAATCATCAATTTAACCCGCGAAGCCTATGCCCAGGTGGGCAGCGATAAGAACAACCTCGCCGTGCTGGTGCAGGGCGATGCGGCGGCCAACTACGCCAAAATCATTGAGGGCATTGCCATTCTGCAGCGGGCCGGCGCAGAAAAGGTCGGTCTGGTTACGGAGCCCGATAAGAATGAAGCTCAAGAGAGTGGCGAGGCACCGGCGGCGGACCAGGTTAGGGAGGAATAATGTTCTCGCGGCTTTTTCCCCGACTGGCACCCTACCTTAAGAATGAGAAATCCAAGGCCGTGGTCATGGTGGCCATCGGCGGTGTGGCATTTCTAATCTTCGCTTGGATTTTCGCCCATTACATTTCACCCAAGCCCAAGTTACCCCTAAAAAAACCCGAGCAAATGAACGTGGAAATGGTTTCCGCCGACAAATTGCAGCAGCAGCTTAACGAGCTTAAGGCCGCGCAGAAGCGGCAGGCCCAGGAGGCAAACCAGGCGGTCAAGGAGCAGCAACAGACGGAAGAGGAGGAGGCCGACGACGACGGCGACCCGGATACCCTACAGCCCCTGCGGCCGCCAACGGAACAGAAAAAATCCACGAGGAAAACCCGTAAGCAAAAAGCTAAAACCACCCCGAGAAAGCCGACCCGGCCGAAGGAAACGCCACAGGCCAAGGTGAAGCCGGAGGTTTCGCCCAATGTGAAGGCGGAAAAACGGAAGGAAGAGGCGGAGGCCGTTAAGGAACCCGCACCGAAGAAACGGAAGAAAGCTGAAGAGGCCAGGAAATTAAAGCAGGAGCAACAGAAGGCCGAACAGCAGAAACTGGAACAGCAGAGAGCCGAGCAAAAACGCCGGCAGGAACAGCAAAAAGCGGCGCAGCAGAAGGCGGAACAGAGAAAAGCCGCTGAGGAGGCGCGCCGGGAAGCCCAGGCGGCAGAGAAAAAGGCGGCGCAGAAAAGTCGTAAGGCCAGCCCACGGCGACCACAGGAACAGCTAGAGCCGGAAAAGGCGCCGCCGACTAAGACCACGGAAAAGACCAAGGCGCCAACTAAGACTCGCACCAAGCCAGAGCCACCGGCAGAGAAAGCCACTAAAGTGGACGTGGCGAAGAAAGCCAACGAACGGGCGGCGCAGAACGCACGGGCGAAGGCGAAGGCGGCCGAAGAAGCGGCGGCTGCCGCCGCAAGGGAAGCGGCCCGCCAGGAGGCGAGGGCTGAGGCGAAGGCGAAAGCTAACGCCGCCGCTAAGGCAGCCAAGGAGGCGGCCGCCGCCGCGGCCAGGGCCGAAGCCCGTGCTCAGGCCAAGGCAGAGGCCAGAGCCAAAGCAAAAGCCGAAGCACAGGCCCAGGCTAAAGCTGAAGCGAAGGCTAGAGCGGCTGCTGAGGCCAAAGCGGCCAAGGAAGCAGCCCGCGCCGCTGCCAAGGCGGAAGCCAAAGCCAAGGCCCTGAAAGAGCTGCAGAGCGACCTGGCCGGAGAAGCGGACAAGGCAGCGAAGCGGGAAGCGGCCGCGGCGAAGAAAGCGGCCGCTAAGGCCGCCGCTGAAGCCAAGGCTGCGGCAGCCAAGGAAGCAGCGAAGAAAAAAGCCATGAGTGATTTGGCCAACAGTCTGGCGGAAGATGCCGGCAAGGCCGAGAAGAAGGAGCGGGCTGCCGCGGCCGCCGCCAAGAAGGCGGAGGCCAAGGCCCGGGCCGAAGCAGAAGCGGCGGCGAAGGCGGAAGCCAAGGCCAAAGCCGATGCGGAACAGCGTGAGCGGGCAGCCAAAGCCAATGCCGAAGCGGACCGTAAGGAAAAAGAACTGGCGGCCCTGAAGGAAAAGGCAGCGGCCAAATCAGCGCTGGCGGGTTTCTCGGCCCAGCTGGCGGCGAAGATGCGCCGCTCCTGGAGCCTACCGCCGGATACGCCGAAGAATCTTTCCGCCAAGCTTTTCGTTAAGGTTAATCGCCAGGGCGGGCTAGTTACGGTGCGCATTAGCAACGGCAGTGGCCACAAGCTCTTTGACGATGCGGCCCTAGCAGCCGTACGGCGCGCCATGCCCATTAATCTGCCGAATAACGAGGAGGCCATAGATACTCTTGTTAATGAGGGCATAGTTATTAACTTTAAGCCCTAATGAATTACAATCCACGCACCTTGGGCCCGGGGCGCTTCAGCGCTGCGGGCCGCACAATCCCCCAAAGGAATATTGATATGACTAAAAAACTTATTTTTATAAAAGCACTCCTTCTCAGCCTGCTGCTGGGAACGGCGCAGGCCCAGATGGAAGTAAATGTGTCCGGGGCGAACATTGAGGGTAAATCCATTGCCGTGGTGCCCTTTCAGGGCGACGGTGCGAAAACCGACTATGTGGTGGCCGGCGACCTAAAGAAGTCCGGCATCTTTAATCCCATTGACCCGGCCCGACTGCCGGCCCAGCCCAGCAGTGCCAACGGCATTAACTACGGCCAGTTCCAAGGCATCGACTATTTGGTGGTGGGCCAGGTGAACGGCGGCAGTTCCGCCACCGTGTCCGTGGTGGACATCGGCGGCCAGCAAACCCTTGCCACGGAAACGCTTAGCGCTGCCAGCCCGGCCGGCTTAGGCCATGAAATCGCTGACTTTGTCCTGGGCGTGCTCACCGGTAAACGGGGCGTGTTCTCCACGAAAATCGCCTACGTGCTGGAGCAGGGCAACGGTGGCCAGCGCCTATATAACCTGGTGGTTTCCGACGTGGACGGCAACGACCGCAAGATTATCTTTAAATCGGCCACCCCCATCATCGGCCCCAGCTGGGCGCCCAACGGCCAGGCCATTGCCTTTAGCACCTATGCCAATATGCGCGCCCAGATTCTCATCGTGAACCTGGGCGGCGGCCATCGGGTGGTGGCGCAGAGCGATGCCACCAGCTCCTCACCGGCCTTCTCCAAGGACGGCCGCACCCTGGCCTATGTGCAATCCAGCGGCGGTAAATCGAATATTTTCGCCGTGGACCTGGGCAGCGGCAGCCAGCGGCAGCTGACCAATGGCAACGGCATTAACACCGAACCGGCCTTCGCCCCCGACGGCAGCATTTACTTCACCTCAGACCGGGACGGGGCGCCGAAGATTTACAAAATGGGCCCCGGCGGTGGCAATGGCCAGGTGGTGGTGAGTGGCTACAGCTCCAATGGCGATATTTCCGCCGATGGCCAGACCATGTCCGTAACCCGCCAGGGTTCGCAGGTGGGCCTGTACCACTTCGGTTCCGGCCGCTTTGAAACCATTACCAACGGCCGCTTCGACGAGGGTGCTTCCTTTGCTCCCAACGGGCAGATGTTGGTTTATGCCTCCAAGGACGGCGGCCGTTCCGTGTTGAAAGTAATTAACCAGAAGGGCGGCCTCGTTAAGACCATTTCTGACAGCAGCGGTCGCCTGAGAGACCCGGCCTGGGCGCCAGATAATCGTAAATAGGAGCTTCCATGAAAAAACTAGCGCTTTTATCGCTGACCATTTTGTTGGCGTCCTGTTCCAAGCCCTACTCGGCGGAGAACGACCCCAACGCGGACCCCTACGGCCAGGGCAATACCACCTACGGCACCGGCGCCACCTATGGCAACGAGTACGGCGGTGGCAGCTATGGCAGTGATGTCTACGGCAGCAATCCCTACGCCAGCACGGCGGGCACCTACGGCCAGGGCAATTACAACGCTAACAACCAGGCCAGCACCGGCGACTATTACAACGACCCAGGCTATGGCTCCAACGTGGTGGGCGGGCCCAGCGCTTCGGCCAAGGACCGGGTAATTTACTTCGCCTACGACAGCAGCAACATCGACCAGCGGGCCCGGAGCATTATTCAGGAGCACGCCAACTTCCTCCGCTCCAATCCGCGGGCCCAGGTAATACTTGAGGGTAATACGGACGAACGGGGCACCCGGGAATACAACATTGCCCTGGGCGAACGGCGGGCGGAATCCGTGCGCAACCAGTTCCAGGCGCTGGGGGTGAACACGTCCCAGATGCGTGTTCTGTCCTACGGGGAAGAAAGGCCGGCGGCCTGGGGTAGCACCGAAGAGGACTACGCCAAAAATCGCCGGGTGGTAATTGTTTATTAAGGATTTTCCATGAAAAAAATTATTTGCTTAAGCCTGGCTAGTGCGATGCTTGCGGGCTGCCAGCCGGCGGCCCAGCCGGCCCTGGCCACCAAACAGGACATTGCGCGCATTCAGAATGAACTGCAGGGCCTGGGGGCCCGCATGCAACAGATTGAGCGCACCAATAACGAGACCCGCAGCCTGCTGGACCAGGTGTCGAACTCGCGGCTGGTGTCCTCCGGCGTGCGCGATGCGCTGCGGGCCAGCAGCAATTCCGGCAATGCCTACCAGGACGGGGTTAATGCCTACCGGGCGGGCAACGTAAAAAAGCCATAGCCGCCCTCACCGAATTTCTGGGCAGTAACCCCAGCGGCGAGGAGGCGGCGCTAGCGAACTACTACCTGGGTGAGTCCTACTACAACCAGCGGGACTTTAGCCAGGCGGAACGCTACTTCAGCGATTTCCTCAATATGGCGCCGAATCACCAGCGGGCCGGCTCCGCCCAGAATAAGCTGAACAGCATTCGCGGCGGCGGCGGTGGGGACAGCGGCGGCTTTAGTGGCGCGGTTCTTTAGGGAATTTCCCCTCGGGGCGGTAATAAGCCGCCCTTTTTTATGGCTGTGGCCGATTTACAAACATACGGGCGCTTCCCTTGTATGTAATTAGAGCACTAAATACATACAAGTTAAGCGCCCGAAGGGCGCCTGAACGCAGTGAAGAACCGCCCGTCCGTCGGTAAAGGCCATTTCCCGGTGAATTAGATGTCCGAGCCCGTTAATTACATACAGGGTAAGCGCCCGTCCGTCTGTAAATGGCGAAGTACCCCCTAAAAAAGCCTCGTATTTATTGGTTTTCCACGTTTGCGTTAAACAATATTTAAATTGAAAGGAAGCCAGGAAAACCCTATGCTGGCGGCTGATATTTATTCGGGGCCACCCCCAAGTCATTCATTATTTTTGGAGTCAATTAAATGAGCAAAATCAGCGAAATAAACCGCGAAAAATGGATTCTGTCCACCTTTCCCGAATGGGGCACCTGGCTCAACGAAGAAATTGAAGAGGAGGTGGTTCCCGCCGGCAACGTGGCCCTGTGGTGGCTCGGCTGCGTCGGCGTGTGGATAAAAACCCCCGGCGGCGCCAATATCTGCATGGATTTGTGGTGCGGCCGCGGCAAAAACACCAGGAAAGTCAAAGATATGGTGCGCGGCCACCAGATGGCCAACATGGCCGGCGTGCGCAAGCTGCAACCGAACCTACGCGCGGCGCCCATGGTGCTGGACCCCTTCGCCATCAACGAGGTGGATTTCATTCTGGCCTCCCACTA
>CAUSQL010000003.1:0-73010 GCA_963533935.1 uncultured Cardiobacteriaceae bacterium | reverse complement strand
GACCCAATGATTAACAGTCATTTGCTCTACCGACTGAGCTATTCGGGAAATGAAGGGGTAATTATAGTTAGTTTTTAATTTATGTCAATGGTTCCAGCAAAATTATTTCTGCCGGTAGCCCTTTAGGAAATCCGCCAACTTATCCAAAGCTACGGATAAATCCTCCTTATGCTGTAAAAAAACCAAACGGAAATGGTCCGGCGCTGGCCAGTTAAAGGCGCGGCCGTGCACCAGGAGAATCTGTTTCGCCTTCAGCAAATCATAGATGAATTGTTCATCATTACTGATGTTAAAGCGTTCCGTATCCATCTTCACAAAACCGTAAAGCGCGCCCCGCGGCTTCACCCAAGACAGACCGGGAATTTGGGCGATCTTATCGTAGGCCATGTCGCGCTGCTCCCGCAGGCGGCCGCCGGCCCGGGTTAAGTCGTTAATGCTCTGGTAGCCACCTAGGGCAGTCTGAATGGCGTACTGGGCCGGCACGTTGGCGCACAGGCGCATGGACGAAAGCATTTCCAGACCAGTAATGTAATCGCGGGCAATGTCCCGATTGCCGGAGAGAATCATCCAGCCGGAGCGAAAGCCGGCCGCCCGGTACGCCTTAGATAGGCCATTAAAGGTTACGCAGAGGGTCTTTTCCACCAACGTGGCCATGGGAATATGTACCGCATCGTCGTAGAGAATCTTGTCGTAGATTTCATCGGCGAAAATCACCAGCCCATGTTCCTCGCCGATGGCCACCAATTCCCGCAGAATTTCCTTGCTGTAAACGGCGCCGGTGGGATTATTGGGATTAATGACCACAATTCCTTTAGTACGCGGGCTGACCTTGCTGCGAATGTCCTCAATGTCCGGATTCCAGCCGTTGTCCTCATCGCAGAGATAGTGCACCGCCGTGCCACCGGCCAGATTAACCGCCGCCGTCCACAGGGGATAGTCGGGCATGGGAATGAGCACCTCGTCGCCCTCGTCCACCAGCGCCTGCATGACCATGACAATGAGTTCGGACACGCCGTTGCCGGTAAAAATATCATCGACGGTTACGCCCTTGACTCCCTGGCGCTGGGTCTCGTGCATGATGGCCTTGCGGGCGGCGAAAATCCCTTTGGACTCGCTGTAGCCCTGGGCCTTGGGCAGGTTGGAAATTAGATCCTCGCGCACCTCCTCGGGGGCGTTAAAGCCAAAGGGAGCGGGGTTACCGATATTAAGCTTAGTGATGATATAGCCCTGCTTTTCCATGCGCAGCGCTTCTTCCAGCACCGGCCCGCGAATGTCATAGCAGACATGCTCTAGTTTTTTCGATTTATTAATCACAGGAAATCCTTAAGGCGAAAAAATTATTATGCGCCTATTTTTCCCTATTTATGGGCCTTAATTAACATACAGGGGAAGCGCCCGTCCGTATGTTAATTGCCGTAAACATACAGACGGGCGCTTCCCCTGTATTTAAATATGCCTAATTAGTTTTAACCGCTCCGTAGGCACCACGGTACTGGGCACCGTTAGCCACACGGTTAAATTGGCCACCAACTTCCTGGCCGGCGGCGCCGTAGAAGCGGGCAAAGTTACCGCTCTGACCCTGGAACTGCTTGCTGCCGGCATTCCAGTTCAAACTGTCGGTGAAGTTCAAATCAAAGGAAGGCTGGCCATTTTTCCGGGTATTGGTGGTGCGCAGGGCCAGGTTTTTATTGCTATCGTAGAAATTAACGTCGGCCTGCACGTCGGCAGTGGTCGCCACCCCATTAATATCGCCTACAGATTTACCCCGGTAGGTGCCACGGAAATAGGCATCGTTGGCGGGCTCAAAGGGTTTGCCAATATTTACATAGCCTAAAGGCTTACCATCACTAGCCTTAATGGAGCCAATGGTTTGCTGGCTCAGGCCCAGACTGGCCGGCTGGGCCAGCTGAATGCTCTGGCCATTGGGCAGGCTGACCGTCTCCCGATTGACCACCAGCCGGTCATCGTTGGCGGTGTAGGCACCAATGAGGGCCGCATTAACCTGGGCCACCGAGGGGCCGGGCACTGGAGTGGGTCGGGTGTAGCTGTAGGGGCTAGTGCCATTGCCAGTAGTACCAGGTAGTGCACGCCCCTGACCAGCGCCATAGACAAATGTCCAAACGTGGCGTATTTCTTTATTACGGCGATAGGTAGCATGGCCGACACCAACACGGCTAACATTAGTATTTGTAAATATATCGTCCTGACGGGACATATTTTGACCAATGATCTGTTGATAGGTGTCAATGGTCGTAACTACCTGCTCATTAAATCCATAGCTATTAACATTAGTCGAACTGCGACCATTGGCAATTTCTTGGGCCCGCTGTTGAGCTAGGGCACTAAGGCTATCGTCCCAGGACAATGGATTAAGGCGATTTTGACTGCGAATATCACCAATTTGGCCAACCATTGTTTGGGCCTGTTGCAATTCCGTCGGTGGCGGTTGGGGCACCATGATGGTGCTATTTATGCCGCCCAACTCACCGGTACTAATAATTGACTGGTTATTGCGGGTGCCAATGATATTGGTTTTACGGCTATCGTAGGGCGTAGCCTGGCCCGGCAGCCGATTGGGGGTATTGCCACCGGCACCGGAGCCGCCGGCACCACCACCGGAGCCACCGCTACCATTATTGCCACCGCCGGCTCCATTACCGCCAGTGCCGTTACCACCAGAACCTGTGCCGCCGCTGCCATCGCCGGCATTCTTGCCGACGCGACCAACGGAATTAGGTACTTTTGTTGGTGGCCGGGGCGAGGCGCTGGGTGTAGGCGTAACGTTGGCCGCTGCGTAGTTGGGGTCGTAGTTGGGGTTATTGGGGTCTAGCCGCGAATCGTAGCTTGGGCTGCTGGGATCCAGCCGCGGGTCATAGGTGGGCGTGGGTACGGCCGTATTGCTAGGCGGCGCCTGATAGGGTAGAGATGGCGGCCGCGCGGCTAGACCGCTGATTTCACTGCTATTGCTGCCACCACAGCCGGCCAGAATGGCCAGGGTTGCTGAAGTTATAAGTAATTTTTTCATGTCTATCCTCGTATTAATTGATTTTGCCGGCGCCATAGACGCCCTGGTAACTGTCGTTGTGGAGATTGCGATTAAATTGTCCGCCCAACTCCTGGCCGACGGGGCCGTAGAAGCGGGCGCTGTTGCCCTCGCTACCTTCAAAGCGCTGGCTGGCGCTGTTCCAGCGCAATTGGTCGGTGAAATCCAGTGCTGCCGCCGCCTGGCCGGCCCGCTGGCTATTGCTCAATTGCAGGTCCATGACCTTATCCCCAGAACCGAAATTCACCTGGGCGCGCACGTCGCTCTGGCTTTCCTGGCCCTGCCACTGGCCCCAGGCTTTACCCTCATAGGTGCCGGACAGTGCCGCTGTCTCCGCCGGCACAAAGGGCTGGCCGAGATTTAAATAGCCCAGCGGCTGCTCCCGGCTATCCCGCACTATGCCCACGGTCTGCCACTGCCAGCCGTGGTCGCCGGGCGCTTCCAGCTGCAACCGCTGGTTATGGCTCAGCGGCACGCTGGTGCGATTGAGCTTCAACCCCTGACCGTCGATGGTGAAGGCCGAAGTCAGGGAATTTTCAATATTGGCCACGGTGGGGGTGTAGCCGCTCAGCAATTTATCCGAGAAACGGTAGGGACTCCTATCGCCCCAGGAGGCGCCGAAGAGCTGCACCCAGTGTTTGCGACCGCCCCTATCCACGTAATAGCCCACGCCGATGGTTTCCACATTGGGATCGACCATATTGCGGTAATGGCCGACGGAGTTCTGCCACTGCTGCACCACCAGCTGCGGCGTGTCCTGGCCGTAGGCAATGTTCTCGCCGAAATTACCCACTGAAGAACCGTCCGGCCGTTCGTGGGCGAAATGCTCGGGAATTTCCTGGGCCCGCACCTGGGCGTAGGCGGCTAAATCCGCGTCGTAGCGCACCGGTGGCAGTCCCTGCTCCTCACGCAGCTGATTGGTCCGTTTCACCACCTCGTGGATTAGTTCCATGTCGCTGGCGCTGGGACTGGCCACCGTGAAGGGGGCGTCGGTGGCGGAAACCGTGGCCCCAGCCCGCAGATTACCGATGGACATGAGGGCGGCCGCCGGGCCGATGGTCGGATTCGCTGCGCTTCCGCCCGCCGTGGGTTTGGACGAACCGCCGCCACAGCTGGCCAGAGCGAGCGCCATAAAGATTTTTTTCACCTGTAATTCCTAAATGTTAATCCGCCCAAAATAATGCAATTGACCTAATTGCTTGCAACAAATTTGCCAATTTGCAGAGGGCTAATTATTTAATTATAGGCAATAAAAAAGCCGCCCTCGGCGGCAATTAAATATTTTTTTAAACAATGACTTAGCCCAACATCAGTCATTCGGCCATTGGCCGTAATATTTAATGGATAATTAAATAAAACAGCTAATGGCCATTAATTGGCGGCGGAAATTAAACATACAGGGGAAGCGCCCGTCCGTCGGTAAATGGGGAGCTAATGGCCCGGCCGCAGCAATTTGTAGCCAAAGAAGCTAATCAGGCCCACCGCCAGCCCCACCGCAATGGTCAGCAGATTGCCCCACAGCCAGTGGGCCAGCTGCCAATGGTGCAGCGGCGTGTGCTCCTGCCAGATGTGGCCGCCCACCAGAAAAATGGCGACGAGGCCGGCCCAGGAGAGAAAACGCACCAGCTGCGGCGCCAGCCACAGCAGGAAGGAACCCAGCTGCCGCGCCCACACCTTGCCCCGCCGATGGAGATAGAGGCCCAGGTCGTCCAGCTTCACAATGACCGCCACCACCCCGTAAACCAGGAAGGTAATCAGCACGGCGATGATGCTTAAAGCCACAATCTGTAAGGCTAGACCGGCCTGGCGGGCCACCAGGTCGCTGAGGGCGATGACCACAATTTCGATGGACAGAATGAAGTCCGTCTTCACGGCGCCGCGAATTTTCTCCTTCTCCAGAGCGGCCGCATCACTGACCGCCACCGTAGGTTCTTCCGCCGGCTTCTCGTGGCCGCGGTGCAGCAGCTTCTCCACCCCTTCAAAACAGAGAAAGGCGCCGCCGGCCAGCAGCACCCAGTTGAGCAGGAAGGGCAGAAAGGCGTTCAGCAGCAGGGCGATGGGCACGATGATGGCCTTATTCACCAGCGAACCCTTGGCCACCTGCCACAGAATGGGCAGTTCCCGGGCCGAGGCAATGCCCGTCAGCTGGGTCGCCGACACGGCCAGGTCATCGCCGAGGACGCCGGCGGTTTTGCCGGTGGCGCTCTTGGTCATCAGCGCCACGTCGTCCATTATGGAACCGGTTTTGCTGGCGGCGCTCTTGGCCATTAATGCCACGTCGTCCAGCAGGCTGACCACATCGTCCAAGAGGGCTAACAGACTGCCGGCCATGGATTTTCCTCCCTTATTTTCGTTAGCAACCCCCGGTTCGAGGGAATGAACTCGTAGTTATCCAGCGCCTCCCGCCTTACCCAGAGCAGCCGCTGACCTTCCAAAGGTTTAATGTTTACAAACAGACGGGCGCTTCCCCTGTTTGTAAATTCCGGCCGATAAAAATCAATTATTCGCCGTTCATCTCCGTAGCGGTAATAGTGGCTCAGGGCAACGCCGGTCAAATCCAGATTAATTTCCTCGCGCAGTTCCCGCACCAGCGCCGTTGGGCCGTCCTCGCCGGCTTCCAGCTTGCCACCGGGAAATTCCCAGTGGCCGCCGAACTCCTTGGCCGCCGGCCGGCGGGCGATGAGCAATTCCCCCGCCCCGTTCACCAGCATGGCCGCCGCCACCCGCATGGGCTCGGGCCTAGACACCCTCTTTATCCCGCAGATTGCCGTGGCACTCCTTGTACTTCTTGCCGGAACCGCAGGGGCAGGGGGCGTTCCGGGAGGCGGGGGGCACAATGGCACCGTCGCCGGCGGTGGCCGCCGCTGGTTCTGCCGTTTCTCCGGCCGGCGCCGCCACCTCTTCGCTGGGGCGGGTCTGGAAGCGCAGGTGGGCCAGGGTGCGAATCACCTCAAATTGAATGCTCTCCAGCAGGTCGTTGAAGAGTTCAAAGGATTCCTTCTTGTACTCCTGGCGCGGGTCCTTCTGGGCCCGGGAGCGCAGCCAAATGGCCTGGCGCAGCATTTCCATGGTGGTTAAGTGCTGGCGCCACTGGCTGTCGATGGTCTGCAACACGATGTAGCGTTCCACGTTGCGTAGGATTTCCTCGCCCACCAGCGCTTCCCGTTCCGCATAGCGTTCCAACAATATGGTCAGCAGCTTTTCCTTAATCTGGTTGGGATTAATGTTCGGATTGGCGCTAATCAGCTCCTGCACGGAAATTTCCAGATTGAAGTCCGTGCGCAGCGCCCCTTCCAGGCCGGCCACGTCCCAGCTGGACCGCAGCTGGTCCGCCGGCAGATAGCGGTCCACCAGCACATTAACGATTTCCTCGCGCATGGCGGCGATGAGCTCGGCCACGTTGCCCTGGTCGATGATGTTGTTGCGCTGGGCGTAAATGACCTTGCGCTGCTCGTTGGTAACGTCGTCGTACTCCAGGATATTTTTACGAATGTCGAAGTTGTGGGCCTCCACCTTGCGCTGGGCGCCCTCAATCTGCCGCGACACCATGGACGACTCAATGGCCTCCTTCTCGTCCATGCCGAAGCGGGCCATGATTTGCGCCATTTTCTCGCCGGCGAAAATGCGCACCAGATTATCGTCCAGGGCCACGTAGAAACGACTGGAACCTGGGTCGCCCTGGCGGCCGGAGCGGCCGCGCAGCTGGTTGTCGATGCGGCGGCTTTCGTGGCGTTCGGCGCCGATGACGTGCAGGCCGCCGGCGGCCAGGGCCTTATCGTGCTCCTGCTGCCAGCGGGCCCGCACTTCGGCCTTCTGTTCCTCGCTGGCGTCGGCGGGCAGCTGCTCCAGTTCCATCTTCAATGAACCGCCGAGCACGATGTCCGTGCCGCGGCCGGCCATGTTGGTGGCGATGGTAACCATGCCGCAGCGGCCGGCCATGGCGACGATTTCCGCCTCCCGCTCGTGCTGCTTGGCGTTCAGCACATTGTGCTTAATGCCTTCTTTTTCCAGCAATTTGGAAATAAGCTCGGAGGTTTCAATGGAGGCGGTGCCAACGAGAATGGGCGTGCCCTTCGCCTGATATTCCTTAATTTCCTGGACGATGGCGTTGTATTTACCCTTCTGATTTAAATAGATTTGGTCGATGTGGTCCTTGCGCTGTACCGGCTTATTGGTGGGAATAACCACCGTTTCCAGCCCGTAGATTTCCTGGAATTCAAAGGCCTCCGTGTCGGCGGTGCCGGTCATGCCGGCCAGCTTGCTGTAAAGGCGGAAATAGTTCTGGTAGGTGATGGAAGCCAGGGTTTGGCTCTCCTGCTTCACCGGCACCCCCTCCTTAATTTCCACCGCCTGGTGTAGGCCGTCGGACCAGCGGCGCCCTTCCATGGTGCGGCCGGTGAATTCGTCCACGATTACCACCTCATCGTGCTTAATGATGTAGTCCACGTTCTTCTGGAAGAGGTGGTGGGCGCGCAGACAGGCGTTCAGACAGTGGAATAGGTTCAGGTGCTGGGGCTGGTAGATGCTCTCGTTCTCCTGCAACATGCCGCGCTCGCGGAGAATTGCCTCCACCTTGTCGTGGCCGGCGTCGGTGAGGCCAATTTGCTTGCTTTTCTCATCAATGGAGAAATCGCCGGGGCCGTCCTTCTCCCGCTGGGGTTCCAGCAGCGGCACAATCTCGTTCATCTTGGCGTAAATGCTAATGTCCATGTCCGCTTCGCCGGAAATAATCAGCGGCGTGCGCGCCTCATCAATCAGAATGGAATCCACCTCGTCCACGATGGCGAAGTTCAATTCCCGCTGCAGCCGCTCTTCCTTATCCATGGCCATATTGGTGCGCAGATAGTCGAAGCCGAATTCATTGTTGGTGCCGTAGGTGATGTCCGCATTGTAGGCCTCGCGCTTGGCCGCGGCGGACATGCCGGCGACGATGATGCCGGTGCTTAGGCCGAGGAAGCCGTAAAGCTGGGCCAGCTCGGTGCCGTCGCGGCGGGCCAGGTAATCATTGACCGTAACCACGTGTACGCCCTTGCCGGTCAGCGCGTTCAGGTACACGGCCAGGGTGGCCACCAGGGTTTTGCCCTCACCGGTGCGCATTTCGGCGATTTTGCCGTCGTTGAGCACCATGCCGCCGATCAGCTGCACGTCGTGGTGGCGCAGGCCGAGCACACGCTTGGAGGCCTCACGCACCACGGCGAAGGCCTCGGGGAGAATGGATTTGAGAGAATGTTCCTGGAGACGTTCTTTAAATTCATTGGTTTTGGCCTTGAGTTCCGCGTCGGAGAGGGCGGCCATTTGCGCTTCTAACCCATTGATTAATTCAACTTTTTTATTGTAATTTTTGATGAGCCGGTCGTTGCGGGAGCCGAATAATTTTTTGGCGAGATTACCGAACATTATGAAAATCCTTAGTAGAAAATAATGAAAAAAAGCATAGCACAGACAAACATTTATCAGGCCAAACGGGCCGTAGATCAGGCGCTAGCGGAACTGAAATGGGGTCTGCACCAGAAAATCGAATTTGAATTCCAGCAGTACCTTAGTGAAGTGCTCTTTAAAGTGCTACCACCGCCGATGGTTGATGGGGTGAAACCGGACATTTTTCAATCGCGCAGCGATGGGAGCGGCAGCTATCAATCGCGCAGCGATGGAAGCAGTGGCTTGCAATCGCGCAGCGATGGGAGCAGTCGCTTGCAATCGCGCAGCGATGGGAGCGGTCGCTTTCAATCGCGCAGCGGTAAAGCGGGCGCGGCACCGAGCAACCACAGCCAGCAGTGGCTGATTTTCGTGCGCAGTCCGGAGCTGGCGCACCAGCTGCACTTTCTCAGCCCCGAGGTGGAGCGGCGGCTGCAACAGCTGCTGGAACAGCGCGACCGGCGCAGCATTCCCCTGCGCATTCGCTACCGGCTGCGCCAGCTGCGTTGCAAAAAAATTACCATCAGAGCGGTGTTGCGGCCGCAGCTGTGGCAGGAGTATCTGCCGCAGCCACGGCGGGCGCTGGCGGCCATGTTCGACCGCCATAAACCCGACGCGGCGGAGGCGGCACGCATCATCAACGATTTTGTTAATGCGGCGCCGGCGGAACTGCTGGCGCCGCTGAAAAAGCCGCAATACCCCATCTGAAGCAATTTATACAAACGGACGGGCGCTTCCTATGTATGTAATTTAGCTTTAATACATACATAGGAAGCGCCCTGTTGTTTGTAAATAACGACCCAAGGGCTTTAGCTTAGTATTTCCGCCGGCTCATAATTCGGCAGCATTTAGCTTATGCAGCGGCCGTTCCGTGCGGTCAAACCATGCCAGCCATTCGCTAGCTACTGTGACCTTATTTATTAAAGGGACGAACGGTGCTTCGCCTAGCGATTCAGGGGCGGCGCGCTGCTCCTGCATGTATTTAGAGCCTTAATTACGTACAGTAGAAGCGCCCCTTTGTATTTAAATGGCCTAATTACATACAGGGGAAGCGCCCGTCCGTTTGTATAAATCCTCTGGCCACAAAAAACCCACCCCGGAGGGTGGGTTGTCTTTTAAAGCCGCTGATTGATTAGCTTAAATTACTTACGGTGGCCACCGAAGTAACCGTTGATTTGCCGTGAATTATCCAGAATGGTGCCGGCAAATTCCTGGCCCGTGTCGCCGTAGAGGCCACCGTTAAAGTTGGTGGTGCTGCTGTTGGCCTGGAAGGTGTTGCCGCTCAGCTTACCGCTGAAGTCCATGCCGTTGATTTGCTCGCCGGCCACCGTATTGATGGTGTTATTTAAACGGCCCGACAGGTTCTTGCTACCGAAGTCCACGTTCATATTAATGGTGTTGGCGTCGGAGCCCTTGCTAGTCATGGTTACGGCGGTACCGGTGTAGGAAGCGCTGCCAGAAGAGGGCAGATTATTGGCGCCGATGCCCTGCTGGAAGATGCGGCTTTCATAGTCCTTGCTGTCCTCGTCGAGGAAGGTCATCATGCCGGCGCGGCTATATTGCAGGTTCGGCAGGGTTTCCCGGGTAATGAGCAGGCCGTCGTTCTTTTCCTGATGGCGCATGACGCCGTGGGCCACGTTCGGATTGGTCATGCCATGGACCACGATGTCGTAGTCCTTCTCATTGATACGGAAGATTCTCTGGGCCCCGTGAGATTTGCCCACGCCGCTGACGTGCAGGCGGTTGAGGGGCGCTTTTTCTTTAACTTTCGTATCGGCTTGAATTTGGCCATTGCTATAGCCGTAGTTGCTGCCGCCCAGGCGCACGTCGGGATTTTTACTGCCGCCGCCGCAGGCGCTGAGAATTAAGGCCACAAGGGCGAAACTAATGATTTTTTTCATATTAATACTCCTTAGTATCAGGGGGTGCACGCAGCACCCTCGCAATTACTTGCGCCCGCCGAAGACCCCGTAAACTTCCTGGGCTCCCGGGCCGGCGCCAGCTAGTCCCGCGGCGTCGCCGCCGGAGACGGGGCCATTATATTGCCTTGCATTAAAGCCGGGGCCGTTAATTTTCCCGGCGAAATTCAGGCCGTCCACGCCGTCGTTGTAGGGCGGCGGACTGTTCAAACGACCGGCCACGGTCTTGTGGGCGAAGTCCACGTTGAGGCCGGCGCTGCCGGTGTGGTTGGGGCTAATGCCGTCGATGATTTGCGCGGCGCCCTGGTAGCGGCCCCGGCCCAGGTCTGGCACCTTCTCCAGATTTAGGCCCTGGGTGGACAGATAGTCCTGTTTGGTGATGGCGGCAGTGGCGCCAGTGGCGCCGTAGTGGGCTTCCGGCTGGCGCAGCTCATCGGGCACCGTGAACTGGCTGGGGTCACCGCCCTTTTTGCCGTCCCGGAGGGACAGCCGCTGGCCGTTGATTTCCACGTAATCCCCCCGCAGCGATTGGGGCGGGCCGCCGCTCACGGTGCCGCCGCTGGCGGCGGGGGTTTTAGCGCCGCTGCCGCAGCCGACCAGAATTAGCAGCAGAAGGGCTCCGGGTACGCTCTTGTTCATATTGGCTCCTATGAATGCTTAATTAGGCTAATAGGATTAAGTATAGGAAAGTTTCGGGGAATTTGCCCGCAGCCATTGGCCTTCGGGCAAAGAAAATATGGATTAATTTTAATTGTCGGCGGCGAATTAAATAATTCGCTAATTATTAATCGCCAATTAATGATTGGGCTAATTGTTGGTAAAAAAATCAGGCCCTAAAGAACCTGATTTAAATAGATAATTTCCGGCTCCTGTTCGGCCAGGGCCACCAGCTGCGGCACGATGCGCTGGTAGTGCTCGCTGCGGCTGTGCCGGTCCAACTCCTCCTGGCTGGACCACACTTCTATAAAGGTGAAACGGCCCGGGTTGTGGCGGTCCTGGCCCAGCAGATATTGCTCGCAGCCCTCCTCCTCCCGGCTCTTAATTACCAATTCATCACAGAGCGCGACAAAATCCTTAGTCTTATTGAGGTTCGTGATGAAGGTCGCGCGCACGAAAACGGTCATGATTTATCCTCGTTAATATCAAAGTATTAATAATAGCAAAAGCACTGGTTTTGTTGCTTTTCTTTAGACCGTTTATGAATTTTATTTTGAATTAAAAGGGGAAAAGTTTTTTCAATTAAAAGACCCGGATTCAGAGTAAAAGATTTTATGGCCTGCGGGCCCGGCCCGGGGTTGCGCTAAAATGGCTCGGCCGCCGGCCAGCGCCGGCCTCAATTTCCCGTTAATCAAAGCTAAGGATATGCAATGAAAGTTTATTACGACAAAGACGCCGACATGAGCACCCTACAGGGTAAAACCGTGGCCATCATCGGCTACGGCTCCCAGGGCCACGCCCACGCCAATAACCTGAAGGACAGCGGCGTTAAGGTGGTGGTGGGCCTGCGCGCCGGCGGGGCCTCCTGGCCCAAGGCCGTGAATGCCGGCCTCACCGTCAAGGAGGTTAATGAGGCGGTGCGGGGCGCCGACGTGGTTATGATTCTGCTGCCCGACGAAAACATTGCCGCCGTCTACAGGAGCATTGAAAAGGATATCAAGGAGGGCGCTGCCCTGGCCTTCGCCCACGGCTTTAACGTGCACTACGGCCAGGTGGTACCGCGCGCCGATTTGGACGTAATTATGATTGCGCCGAAGGCCCCCGGCCACACAGTGCGTTCCACCTACACCCAGGGCGGCGGCGTGCCCCACCTCATCGCCGTGGCCGCCGACCGCAGCGGCAAGGCCCGCAACATTGCCCTGGCCTACGCGGTGGCCAACGGCGGCGGCAAGGCCGGCATCATTGAAACCAGCTTCCGGGAAGAGACGGAAACGGACCTATTCGGTGAGCAGGCGGTGCTCTGCGGCGGCGTGGTTGAACTGATTAAGGCCGGCTTTGAAACCCTAGTTAGGGCGGGCTACGCGCCGGAAATGGCCTACTTCGAGTGCCTGCACGAGATGAAATTAATCGTGGACCTAATCTACGAGGGCGGCATCGCCAACATGAACTATTCCATCTCCAACAACGCGGAGTTCGGCGAGTACGTAACCGGCCCGGAAGTCATCAACGAGGAAAGCCGCTACGCCATGGAAGAGTGCCTGACCAATATTCAGAACGGTGAATACGCCAAGCGCTTTATTCTGGAATACCAGGCCGGCGCCCCGTCCATGACCGCCCGCCGCCGCCAGAATGCGGAGCACCAAATTGAGCTGGTCGGCGCGAAATTGCGGGACATGATGCCTTGGATTAAGGCCAACCGGCTGGTGGACACCTCTAAAAACTAATCGGCAGAGCGCTTCTTCGGAGGCGCTTTTTCCCATCGGCTCTATGGAGTAAGCCATGCGACTAATCATAGCGGCGCCGGCCAACGGCACCATTCTTAAGAACGGCCTCAAGGCCCAGCTGGAGCAGGACCGGCGCATCAGCTCGCTGCTGGACCTGTCGGACCTGGAACAGAGCTACCCGCAGCTGTCCTTTGCGGTGGCGCAGAAAATTGCCGCCGGCCAGGCGGACCGGGCCATACTCATCTGCGGCACGGGCCTGGGTACGGCCATTGCCGCCAATAAGGTGAAGGGGGTGCGCGCCGCCACCGCCCACGACCTGACCACCGTCCGCGGCGCCGTGGAAAACTACGACGCGCAGATTCTCTGCATGGGTCAGAACGTGATTGCGGTGCCGGCGGCCTGGACGCTGGTGAGCATCTGGCTGGATCTGCGCCACGACCCGGCCAGCGCCTACGGGCCGAAGGTGCTGGAAATTGCGGACTTCGAGGCGCAGCACCTTAAATAATCTCTCCACTTCAAACGGTTTACCGACGGACGGGCGCTTTCCCTGTATGTTTATTTATCTGTTTAAACATACAATCTAAGCGCCCGTCCGTCGGTAAATGACGATAATAACGGGGTTTTTACCCATTAATGTGGCCGTAGATGTCGTTGCACCGCCCGCCGCCGCCGGCCACAGACCAGCAAATAAAACGGCGACACTTCTAGCCTGACCATTAATTAACGGAGACCCTGGCTAAGCTACCAATAATTGTTTACCGACGGTCGGGCGGTTGTTCGCCCCTGCGGGTCTCACGCACCCGTCGCTAACGCTCGGGCGCTTCCCATGTATGTATTTAGCGCTTTAATTACATACAGGGGAAGCGCCCGTCCGTTTGTTTAAGCTAACGGTCTCACTGCCGCCGGCCGCCATTGATTCTTTTCCCGCTGCGCTGCTAAAGTTGGCGCTTGTTTCTTAATTTTGGTGTTCCCATGGCTAAACTTAAAAATCACATCACCTTGAGTGGTGCGGAAATCATTTTGGAATGTCTGGCGGCCGAGGACGTCAAGTACGTTTTTGGCTATCCCGGCGGCGCCGTGCTCCACATCTATGACGCCATCTACCGACAGAATCACCTGCAACATATCCTCGCCCGCCACGAGCAGGGCGCGGTACACGCCGCCGACGGCTACGCGCGGGTGTCCGGCCAGGTGGGCGTGGCGCTGGTAACCTCCGGCCCGGGATTGACCAACGCGGTTACCGGCATTGCCACCGCCCACAGCGATTCCATTCCCCTGGTGATAATTTCCGGCCAGGTGCCCTCGGAACTCATCGGCAACGACGCCTTCCAGGAGGTGGACGCGGTGGGCGTTACCCGGCCGGTGGTGAAGCACAGCTTCCTGGTTAAAAACATCGAACAGCTGGCGGAAACCTTTAAGAAAGCCTTCTACATCGCCCGCTCCGGCCGGCCCGGCCCGGTGCTCATCGACATTCCCAAGGACGTTACCGGCGCGAAAACCTCCTTCGCCTATCCGGAAACCATCAGTTTGCGCTCCTACCAGCCCAACAGCGAGGGCAACCGGGGACAAATTAAAAAGGCACTGAAGCTGCTGAAGCGGGCGAAGAAGCCCATGGTCTACAGCGGCGGCGGCGTCATACTCGATAACGCCAGCGCAGAACTGACCCAGCTGGTGCAGCGGCTGAATCTGCCCATCACCAATACGCTGATGGGTCTGGGCGCCTATCCGGCCAGCCATAGAAACTTCCTCGGCATGCTCGGCATGCACGGCACCTTCGAGGCGAACCTGGCCATGCACTACTGCGACGTGCTGCTGGCGGTGGGCGCCCGCTTCGACGACCGGGTTACGGGTAATCTGGCCAACTTCTGCCCCGAGGCGCAGATTATCCACATCGACATCGACCCCTCCTCCATTGCCAAGAACGTGGAAGTGCACGTGCCCATCGTCGGCGCGGTTAAATCCGTCCTCACGGACATGCTGGAGGCCCTGGGCGCCGACGGCGGCGCCGACCTGAGCAAATGGTGGGAACAGATTGAGAAATGGCGTTCCGTGCACTGCCTTAACTACGAGGACAGCGACAAGGTGATTAAGCCGCAGAAGGTCATTCAAACGCTGCACAAATTAACCCGCGGCAAGGGGGTGGTCTGCTCCGACGTGGGCCAGCACCAGATGTGGGTGGCCCAATATTTCGGCTTTGACCGGCCGCGGCGCTGGGTGAATTCCGGCGGCCTCGGCACCATGGGCTTCGGCTATCCGGCCGCCATCGGCGCCAAGCTGGCCTGCCCCGGCGAGGAGGTGTTCTGCATCACCGGCGACGGTTCCATTCAGATGATGCTGCAGGAAATGACCACGGCCAAGGAATACAACATTCCCGTGAAAATTATCTGCCTGAACAACGGCTACCTGGGCATGGTGCGCCAGTGGCAGGAGATGTTCTACGCCAAGCGCTACTCCCACACGGACATGGCCACGGCGCCGGACTTCGTCAAGCTGGCCGAGGCTTACGGCCACGTGGGCGTGCGCATTGAGAAGCCGGCCGAGCTGGAGAACAAATTAAAAGAGGTGCTGGCCATGAAGGGGAAAACCGTATTCGTGGACATCATCACCGACAAGCTGGAAAAGGTCTTCCCCATGATTCCCGCCGGCGGCAGCCAGAACGAAATTATCCTGGGTGAGAAATGTGATTCGGCCAACTGTGCCAACGAAGGAATTGTATTGCTATGAACGAGATTAAGAGACACGTGGTTTCCCTGCTGCTGGAGAACGAGGCCGGCGCCCTGTCGCGGGTGGTGGGCCTGTTCTCCGCCCGCGGCTTTAACATCGACTGCCTGAACGTGGCGCCGACCCAGGACCCCACCGTTTCCCGCCTGACGCTGGTAACCCACTGCGACGACAAATTAATCGAGCAAATCAACAAGCAGCTGAACAAGCTGGTGGAGGTGATTAAGCTGGTGAACCTGTCCGACAGCGAATTCATCGACCGGGAAATGATGCTGGTGAAGGTGCAGGCCGACGCCAGCCGCCGCGCCGCCTACCTGCAACTGAACGAGGCCTTCCGCGGCCGGGTGGTGGCCATCTCGCCGACCACGGTAATTTTTGAAATCTCCGGCTCCCAGCGCAAATTGGACGCCTTCATCGGCGCCCTGGAGCCGGAGGTTATCGTCGAGCTGTCGCGCACCGGAGTTACGGGCCTGGCCACCACCGGTTCCGGCAAGTGTCTGATTCTTTAATGAGGAGTAACGTGAAAATCCTAAATCGCGACGAGGTGTTTGCCGCCTACCAGAACCGCCAATCCACCCGCAACTACGACCCGCAGCGGAAAATCAGCGCGGAAGATTTCCATTTCATTCTCGAGCTGGGGCGGCTGTCGCCCAGTTCTGTGGGCTCGGAGCCCTGGCGCTTTCTCGTCATTCAAAATAGGGAACTGCGGGACAAACTTAAGCCGGTGGCCTGGGGCATGGCCAACCAGCTGGACGCGGCCAGCCATCTGCTGATTATTCTCGCCCACCGCACCCGCGCCGTCGATGAGCCCTTCATGCTGGAAGGTTTGAAGCGGCGCAAGGTCACGGAGCCGGAGCAGATTAACGCCACCCTGGCCCGCTACCGCCAGTTTGTTAATGAAGATATGAAATTGGACAGCGAACGGGCCCTATTCGATTGGACTTGCAAGCAGTGCTACATCGCGCTGGCGAACATGATGACAGGCGTGGCCATGATTGGCATCGACAGCTGCCCGGTGGAGGGTTTCAACTACGCTAAGGTCAATGAGACTCTCGCCGGCGCCGGCCTCTTCGACCCGCAGCAATGGGGCGTGGCCGTGGCCGCCACCTTCGGCTACCGGGCCGGGCCCATTGAGCGCAAGGCGCGGCGGGACTTCACGGATGTGGTGCGCTTCGTGGAATAGGTTCCGCGTTCGCTAAAAACACTATATACATACAACGGGGCGCTTCCCCTGTCTGTAATTGTCAGCTTAATTACAGACAGGGGAAGCGCCCCGTTGTATGTTTAATAATCTAGCGGGCAATGGAACTTAAGTATTTCCGCGTCAGCGCCTGCCGGGGATTTTCCAGCAGCGCCGCCGGTTCCCCCGTCTCAATAATCCGACCGCCATTCATCACCAGCACCCGGCTGGCCACCTCCAGGGCAAATTTAATCTCGTGGCTGACAACGACCATAGTCCAGCCGGCCCGGGCCAGGTCGCGCATCAGCGCCAGTATGCCCTGCACCAGCTCCGGGTCCAGCGCCGACGTCGGTTCATCGAAGAGCAGCAGCTGCGGCTTCAGCGCTAGGGCCCGGGCAATGGCCACCCGCTGCTGCTGGCCGCCGGACAGCTGGTGCGCATAGCTGCCTTCCCGGCCGGCCAGGCCCACCTGGGCCAGCAGTTTCCGCGCCTCCCGTTCCACCTCTGCCACCGGCCGCTTCTGCACCTGCACCGGCCCTTCCATTACGTTCTCCAGAGCGTTTTTATGGGCGAAGAGGTTAAATTGCTGAAAGACCATGGCCGAGCGTCGCCGCAGGGCGATTAGCTCCGCCTCGCTGGGTTTTTTAGCGAAATCCACCGTCAAATCGGGAAATTGCAGTACCCCCTGCTCCGGCCGTTCCAGAGCGTTAATGCAGCGCAGCAGCGTGCTCTTGCCGGAGCCGGAGGGGCCGAGAATGACCGTAACGCTGCCGGCGGCAATATCTAAATCCACCCCGGCCAGCACCGGCTGGGCGCCGAAACTTTTGTGAATATGGCGGACCGTAATCATGCATGGCTCCTTTCCAGATGGGCTTCCAGGCGGCTTTGCAGCCGGTAGAGCAGGAAGCAAAACAGCCAGTAAATCAGCGCCGCCTCCATGTAGATGGGCAGAAAGTCGTAGCTGCGGTTGGCAATCTGCTGGGCCTGGCGGAACAGCTCGGTGATGGTGATGGACGAGGCCAGCGAGGTTTCCTTGACTAGGCCGATGAAGCTATTGCTCATGGGCGGCACCGCCACCCGCACCGCCTGGGGCAGGACTATGCGGCGGAAGGTCTGCATATAGCCCATGCCGATGGAGAAGCCCGCCTCCCACTGGCCCTTGGGCACGGAAAGAATGGCGGCGCGCAGGGTTTCCGAGGCGTAGGCGCCCACGTTCAGCGAGAAGCCGATGATGGCCGTGGGCAGGGCTGGCAATTTAATGTCCAGGGCCGGCAGGCCGTAGAAAACAATCATCAGCTGCACCAGCAGCGGCGTGCCGCGGATTATGGACACGTAGCCCTTGGCCAGCGCTAAGCATAAGCGGTGCAGCCAGCCGCCGCGGGGGCGAATGCGCACCAGCGCCACCAGCAGCGCCAGCACCAGGCCGCAGAGGAAGGACACCAGCGCCAGGGGAATGCTGTAGATGACGCCGGCCTTCACCATGGGCCAGAAGCCGTCCATGAGCAGCTGCGCCCGCTCCGGGCTTATGAAGGGCAGCTGCTGCAACAGTTCCGCCAGACTCATTCCTTAACGCTGACGTCCTGGCCGAAGAACTGTTCGCCGAGCTTTTTCAGGGTGCCGTCGGCGCGCACCTCTTCCAGGGCCGCGGTTAATTTTTTCAGCGCCTCCTCCTGGCCCTTGACCAGCACCAGGCCGGAACCCTTCATTTCCTCCGCCGGCGCCTTCCACACCACCTTAATGGGCGCCTTCGGGTGCTTCTTCTGGTAATCGAGGATTGCCAGAGAACTGTTAAGGGTGAAATCGGCGCGGCCCTGCTCAATCAGCGCGATGGACTGGGCCAGGCCGTCCACGGGCACCAGTTCGGCGCCGGCCTGCTGGGCGAACTCGCCGTAGTTGGAGCTGAGGGACTGGGCCGCCTTCAGCCCTTTAAAGTCCTTAACCTCCTTAATTTTGTCGTTGTCGCTCTTGGCCACCGCCCACATGCCCGACCAGTTGTAAACGCCGGCCTTGTCGAAGGCGGCTTGGCGCTCGGGCGTAGTCAGGGCCACCTGGTTGGCCACCAGCTGGAAGCGGCCGCCCTTGAGGCCGGCCATCATGGCGTCCCAGTTGGTTTCGAGGAATTCCACCTTAACGCCGAGCTTGGCGGCCACGGCGCGGGTAACTTCCACGTCGTAGCCGGTCAATTTGCCCTGCTCGTTATGGTAGGTGAAGGGGGCGTAGGTGCCCTCGGTACCCACGGTGATGGTGCCCTTGTTAGCGATGGTGTCCTTAAGTTCTTCGGCGCCGGCGCTGCTGCCCAGGCCTAATGCCAGGGCGAGGATAATTTTTTTCATGGTTCTTCCTTAAGTAAAAAGGGGGCCATTGTAAGGGGGCGGAGCGGTGGCCTAATGCCTTTATTGCATCGGTTAATGCTTTATTTACCGACGGAGGGGCGCTTTCTATGTATGTTTAACGGTTAAAAATACATACATGAGAAGCGCCCATCTGTTTGTAATTCCCCAACCATAATTGGCTGGACTCAGGGCCAGCTTCACTAATGCCCAACGTGGCCGGCCGGCCGCCGGTTTAAAATCCCCCCATGGAACACTACTTACAAATTCTCCTCGCCACCGTGCTGGTGAATAACTTCGTCCTCAGCCAATTCCTCGGCCTCTGCCCCTTCATGGGCGTGTCGCAGAAGCTGTCCAGCGCCGTCGGCATGGCCCTGGCCACCTCCTTCGTGCTCACCCTGGCGGCGGTCAGCGCCAGCGTCCTTGACCGCTACCTGCTGCGACCCTTCCACATCGAATATCTACGCACCATCAGCTTCATCGTGGTCATCGCGGTGTTGGTGGGCCTGACGGAAATGTTCATGGCGAAGCAGAGCCCGCTGCTGCACAAGCTGCTGGGGGTCTATCTGCCGCTGATTACGACGAACTGCGCCGTGCTCGGCGTGGCCCTGCTGAATTCCAAGGAGAACCACAATCTGCTGGACAGCGCCCTCTATGGTCTGGGCGCCGGCCTCGGCTTCAGCCTGGTGCTGGTAATCTTTGCCGCCCTGCGCGAACGGCTGGCGGCGGCGCCGGTGCCCAGGGCCTTCCGCGGCGTGCCCATCGCGCTGATTAGCGCCGGCATTCTCTCCATGGCCTTTATGGGGTTCAGCGGGTGGACGTCCTAATTGCCCTGCTGCTGTTGCTGTTAATCATCGGCCTCTGCGGCCTGCTGCTCGGCTATTTCGGCGCGAGGTTCTCGGTTAAGGAAGACCCGCTGGCGGAGCAAATCGACGCCATCTTGCCCCAGAGCCAGTGCGGCCAGTGCGGCTTTCCCGGCTGTAAGCCCTACGCCCAGGCTATCGCCGAAGGCCGTGCCGACATTAACCAGTGTCCGCCCGGTGGCCAGGAGGGGGTGAATAAAATCGCCGCCCTGCTCGGCGTCGAGCCCAAGCCGCTGAACGCCGAACACGGCGCGGAGAAGCCCGCCGAAGTGGCCTTTATCATCGAAGACTGGTGCATCGGCTGCACCAAGTGCATTCAGGCCTGCCCGGTGGACGCCATCATCGGCGCCAATAACCGCATGCACACCATCATCAGGGACGAATGCACCGGCTGCATGCTGTGCGTGGAGCCCTGCCCGGTCAGCTGCATCGTGATGATTCCCCGCCATAGCCAGGAGGAAAACCGTGATAAGACAAATGATTAGCCGCCTGTGGCAGTACCTGAGCGAACGGCCCGGCCGCGGCCAATTCCACGGCGGCCGGGAGCTGCCGGCCCACAAGACCCTGTCCACCCGCTACCCGAGCCGGCCGGCGCTGCTGGTGCCGCGCTATTACCTGGATTTATTTGGGAAAAACGGCGACGAGCACATTCTCCAGGTGGCCGTGGGCGACTACGTATTAAAGGGACAGCTGCTGACCCGGCCGGCGGCCCGCGGCGACGTGTGCCAGCACGCGCCCACCTCCGGCGTCATCACCGCCATCACCCCCTATCCCAGCCTGAGCGGCGGGACGCGGCCCCATTTGGAAATCACCGCCGACGGTTTGGATAAAAGCGCCGCCCCACCGCCGCCGCTGGATTTTTCCAGTCCTAGGGAGGAGCAGCTGGAACGCATCGAGTGGGCGGGCATTGCCGGCCTCGGCGGCGCCGGCTTTCCCACTGTACGCAAGCTGCGCAGTGCTGCCCGGGTGCTAGTGGTGAACATGGCCGAATGTGAGCCCTACATCACCTGCGACGACCTGCAGATTCAGGAGTGCGCGGCGGAAATTCTCGACGGCGCGCGGCTGGCGGCCAATCTGGTGGGCGCCGAAGCCATTGCCCTTGCTATCGAGGACGATAAGCCCCGGGCCAGCGCCGCCCTGCGCCAGGCATTAGACCGTTTAAACGATAAAAGGCTAAGTCTGCACACCGTGCCGGCCCGCTACCCCTCGGGCAATAGCCGCCAGCTGCTGGAACTGCTCTTCAACGTGCGCATCGGCGCCAGCGAGCACGCCAGCGATTACGGCTATCTCTGCCACAACAGCGGCACCCTGAAGGCGGTGCACGACGCCCTGCGGCTGGGGCTACCGCTCATCGAGCGCTTCGTAACCGTCAGCGGTGAAAACGTGATTAGTCCGGCAGTGCTGCGCGGCCGCATCGGCACACCGGTGGACGCGCTGCTTCAGCAGTGCGGCGGGCTGAAGGGCGCCAGCCGTCTCATCGTCGGCGGCCCCATGATGGGCTTTAGTCTGGAAGACCACCGCGCGCCCTTGGCTAAAACCACCAACGCTCTGCTGGCCTTCCCGCAAATTAGCGAAGCCGAGGAAGAGGCCTGCATTCGCTGTGGCCAGTGCGCCAGCGCCTGCCCCATGGAATTGCTGCCGCAGCAGCTCTACTGGTACAGCCGCAGCGGCGAGGCGGACCGGCTACGCCAGTACAAGCTCCAGGACTGCATCGAATGCGGCCTGTGTGCGGCGGTCTGCCCATCGCACATTCCGCTGGTGGCCTACTACCAGCGCAGCAAGGAACAGTTAAGGCAGGAGGACGAAAAACAGCGGCTGGCGAATCTGGCCCGCCAGCGCCACGAGGCACGCACGGCGCGGCTGGAGCGGGAGCGGCTGGAGCGGGAGGAAAAAATGCGGGCGCGGCAACAGAAAGTTATGGGTTCTACGGCGCTGAACCGGGAACCTTCAGGTCAGGAGTCTGAACCTTTAGGTCGGGAATCTGAACCTTTAGGTCAGAAATCTGAGCCTTCAGGTCAGAAATCTGCCCCGCAAACAACGGCGCCCCTAGGCCCGCCGCAGCGGGTGGCGGCCTTTAATCCCACCGTCGCGCATGGGGACAAAAGCGAGGCCATCGCTGCCGCCGCGGCGCGGGCCGCCGCCAGGCGGGCGGAGCGGCTGGCCCGGGAGGCGGATTCTAATAATTCAGCCGGCAAGAATGCGGCAGCGGAAGCGAGACGGGCGGAACGTAAAGCTAATGCGGCCGCGGGGGTAATTAAAGAAGCCGAGGGTGCTAGCGACCCGCTGGCGGCGGCCAAGGCTAAGGCGGCCCAGCGGCGCGCCGCCCGCACCGTTAGGAACGGAGAAAATGATGCGGCGCCGGCGCCCGAGGCTAAAGCTGACCCGCAGACCGCCGCCAGCCATCAAACCGCGGCGGCAACGGAAAACAAAAACGACCCGCTGGCCGCTGCAAAAGCCAAGGCCGCCGCCCGCCGCGCCGCCCGCCAAAACAAGGATTTAAAACCATGAAAGTGGAAGTGATGTATCTGGCCACGCCGCTGCGTGCACTGCTCTGGCAGGTGGCCGGCGCCCTCGTGCTGCCGCTGCTGCTGTTGAGCTATCTCCAGGGCGGTCGCTGGCTGGCCAACGGCCTCTATTCATTAGTTATCGCCACCGTTTTTGAAGGATTAATGCTAGCGGCGCGGGGCAAACCGCTGCGCGGCTGTCTCGACGGTTCCATCGCCATCACCGCGCTAATTCTCGCTCTAACCCTGCCGCAGTCGGCGCCGCTGTGGCTTTTAACCGTCGCCAATGGCTTCGCGGTCATCTTCGGCAAACAGCTCTACGGCGGCCTGGGCTTCAATATTTTTAATCCGGCCATGGTGGCCTACTGCTTCTGCCTGCTCAGCTTTCCCGTGGCCATCAGCCAGCAGCCGGCGCAACCGCTGGAATTCTTCAGCCTGTTCTCGCCGCCCAGCGATTTAAACACCGCGGCCACGCTGCTGGACCGCAGCCGCCAGCTGCGCCTCGCCGCCGCGCCCATGGTGAACGCGCTAAATCCGGATAAGCTGGCTTTAAACTCGCTCTATCTGCTTTCCGCCATCGGGCTGGCCTGGCGCCGCTGCCTGGACTTCCGCATTAGCCTGGCCTATCTGCTAGGGGCCCTGGCCGCCGCCCTGGCCTTTTACGGCTACGACGGCAGCAAATACCTGGCGCCGCTGGTGCGGCTGAACGAGGGCGGGCTAATTTTCGCCGCCTGCTTCATCGCCACCGACCCCTGCACCTGCGCCACGAGCCTGCGGGGCCGCTGGCTCTTCGGCCTCTTCACCGGGGCCCTGGCGGTGGCCATCGGCTATCTCGGCAATTACGCCGACGGCGTGGCCTTCGCCATGCTGCTGGGCAATGGGCTGGTGCCCCTCATCGACCCGTGGACGGCGCCGAAGTATGAATAAGCCACTGCTGGCGGCCCGCCGCCTCGCCCTCTTCGCCCTCATCTGCCTAAGCGCCGTAAGTGTAGTTTATCTGGGCCTAAGGGAACGGCTGACAGAACAGAAACGGCGGGCGCTGCTGGCCACCTTCCGCGAGCTGGCGCCGGACGATGATTTGCCGGCGGACTTCCTCGACCGCGGCGAAACCATCACCGTGGGCCAGCAGACCGTGCGCCGCTTCCGCAGCCGCTACGACTATTTGCAGGCCACCACCCACCAGGGCTACAGCGGCGCCATTGAACTGCTCATTGCCCTGGACGGCGACCACATCAAGGGGGTGCGGGTGCTGAACCACAAAGAGACACCGGGGCTGGGCGATAAAATCGAACTGGCCAAGGACCCGTGGATTAACGGCTTCAGCGGCCGCGGCCGGGAAACCAAATTCGCTTTAAAAAAGGAGGGGGGCGACTTCGACGGTTTTAGCGGCGCCACCATCACGCCGCGGGCGGTAGTTCATGAGGTGGGCTACATCTTTAGCCACTACACAGACAGGGAGAATAATTAATGGAGAAGGTGAAAATTGCGGGTAGCGGTTCCGGCAGCTCACCGTTAAAGGACCTAGTTCTAGAAGGGCTGTGGCGGAGAAACGCCGTCCTCGTGCAAATCCTCGGCCTCTGCCCGCTGCTGGCCGTGTCCGTGGACGGTAAGAACGCCCTGGCCCTGGGTCTGGCCACGGTCTTCGTGCTGACCCTGTCCAACGGGCTGGTGGCCCTGGCCCGCCCCTGGCTGAGCCGGGAAATTCGCATTCCCGTGTTCGTGCTGCTCATCGCCAGCGCCGTTACGGTGGTGGAAATGCTGATGCAAGCCTTCGACTACGGCCTGTACCAGCGGCTGGGCATCTTCCTGTCCCTCATCGTTACCAACTGCGTAATCATGGCCCGGGCCGAGAGCTTTGCCAGCCGCAACGGCTTAAAGTTGGCACTGCTGGACGGCTTAATGATGGGCCTGGGCTTCGCCCTCGGCCTGCTGGCTCTGGGGTTAATGCGGGAACTGCTCAGCCACGGCAGTGCCTTCGGCTGGCCGCTGCTGCATCTATCCCAGCCGGTGCTGCTGGCCGCATTGCCCGCCGGCGCCTTTTTTTGCTATGGTTTGCTGGTTGCGCTACGTAACTATCTCGTTGATTTATCAGGAAATTAATATGCCCATCGTGAATATAAAAATTATTGAAGGCCGCACCGTGGAACAGAAGCGGCAGCTGGCCAAGGAAGTTACCGCCGCCATTTGTAACAGCCTGGGCGTGGCGGAAAGCGCCGTGTGGATTGCCATCGAGGACATGGCCAAGGAGAACTTCGCCCAGGGCGGCCAGCTAAGGCTGGATAAATAAGGCAACGGGCCCGACCTCGGTCGGGCCTTAACATTTCTAGAGGTAATTCATGCAAGCCATAAAAAAATTTCTCAGCGGCGGCAATCTGGTGCTGGCCATCGCCATCGCCATGGGTCTAGGCTTTCTGCTCGCGCAGCTTTCCCCGACCCTGGCTAAGGACGCCGGCTTCTTCGGCCAGGTCTTCGTCGGTGCCCTGCGCGCCATCGCGCCATTGCTGGTCTTTATTCTGGTGCTCAGCTCCATCGCCAATAAGCAGCTGACCCCCGGCGACCGCAGCCTCAGTGAGGTGCTAATGCTCTATTTCGTAGGCACCCTGCTGGCGGCCCTGGTGGCGGTGCTGTTGAGCTTTCTCTTCCCCAGCACCCTGGAATTAATCCATGAAGAACAGCGGCAGAACGCGCCCCAGGGGGTGGCCGAAGTATTGAAGGGGCTGGTGCTCAGCGTGGTGGACAATCCCTTTAATGCGCTGACCAGCGGCAACTTCATCGGCGTGCTCTTCTGGGCCCTGGGCCTCGGCATTCCCCTGCGCCAGGCCCAGGAAAGCACCAAGCAGATGCTCGGCGACCTGGCCGACGCCGTGTCCCACATCGTTAATCTGGTCATCGGCTGCGCGCCGCTGGGCATCTTCGGCCTGGTGGCGGCCACCTTCAGCGACGGCAGCGCCCTGGCCAAGCTCCACAGCTACGGCCTCCTGCTCGCCGTACTGCTGGGGGCCATGCTGCTGGTGATGTTCGTGATTAACCCGCTGCTGGTCTACTGGAAAATCCGCCGCAACCCCTACCCGCTGGTGTGGCAGTGCGTGCGGGAAAGCGGCTTAACCGCCTTCTTCACCCGCAGCTCCGCGGCGAATATTCCCGTGAACCTGGCCATTGCCAAGCGGCTGAACTTTCTGCCGCAGCTGTCGGCGGTGGCCATACCTTTGGGCGCCACCATCAATATGGCCGGCGCCGCCATCACCATCACCGTATTAACCCTGGCCGCCGCCAACACCCTGGGCATAACCGTGGACTTCGCCACGGCGCTGCTGCTGTCCTTCGTCGCTTCCGTGTGCGCCTGCGGTTCCTCCGGCGTGGCCGGCGGTTCGCTGCTGCTCATTCCCCTTTCCTGCAGTCTCTTTAAGATTTCCAATGCTGAGGCGGCCCAGGTCATGGCGGTGGGCTTTGTCATTTCCATCATTCAGGACAGCGCCGAAACCGCCCTGAACTCTTCTACGGACGTGGTCTTCACCGGCGCCATGTCGCTGGCCCAGGGCCGGGGGAAAGTATGAAGGAGCTGAAGGCCAAGGGCCACGGCCTGCGCCGCTGGTTGAACGCCTGGGGCTATTCCCGGGACGGCTTTAGGGCCGCCGCCGACGAGGCCGGCTTCCGCGAGCTGCTGCTGCTCCACGGCCTGCTGCTGCTGGCGTTAATCTTCATACCCTTCACTTTTCCGGTGAAGCTGGCGCTGCTGCTGGCCTCCGGCCTGTCCCTGCTCTGTGAACTCTTTAACAGTGCGGTGGAAGCCTGCGTGGATTTGGTTACGGAGCAATTTCACCCGATGGCCAAGCGGGCCAAGGACATCGCTTCGGCGGCGCAGCTGCTCAGCCTGCTGCTGGTGGCCCTGGCCTGGCTGCTGGCCCTGTTTAACCTCTAGGGAGAAAACCATGAACGAAATCTTTAATTTAGAACTGGTGCTGTGGCGCCACGCCAGCGCCGAACACTACCGGGACCGGCAGCGGGCCCTGGACGCCCGCGGCCACCAGCAGGCCCAGGCCAGCGGCGCCTGGCTCCAGCAGCATTACCCGAACTGCTCCACCTGGGCCTCCGAGGCGCTGCGCAGCCAGGAGACCGCCAAATACTACCGGGAGGACTTCATTGTTAAGCCGGCGCTGAACCCCGCCGCCGACGAAGATGGGGTTTTTCAGGCCATTCAGCACAGCGGTGAAGCGTCCCTCATCGTGGTGGGCCACCAGATGTGGATTGGCGCGCTGGCGGCGCGGCTGGCCGGCGATAACCAGCTGCTGTTCTTCGGCCACAGCCAGGTGGCGGTGTTTGCCTTTCATCAGGCCAAGTGGCGCCTTATTAATAGTTTCGTCCCCGAGCTTTAGATTTCTAACCCGCTGCGGTAGGCCTGCTGGGGCTAAAGCCCTTCATAACGGTAAATGGCGCCTTATTAATAGTTTCGTCCCCGAGCTTTAAAAATACATACAGGGGAAGCGCCCGTCCGACTGTAAATAGCCTATTTACAAACGGGCAGGCGCTTATCTTGTATGTAATTAACGCTCCTAATACACATGGGAGAAGCAAAGCCGGCTAACGCAGGGAGACAACCGCCCGGTCGTCGGTAAAAGACTGTTTATGCCAGTAACTAGAGGGTGGGGCCGAGAATGCTAAGGTTCAGGCCGTTGTCATCAACTGTCCCGTTGCTGGCCTAGGCGTCATTAGGCTTTTAATTGCCACGGTTTTTACGCCGGCCCGTTACATCACGCCAGCCAAGGCTACGAGGCAAATTTTACAAACAGCTAAAGCGCCCGTATGTTTGTAAATGGGCTAATTACAAACGGACGGGCGCTTCCCCTGTATGTTTAAAAGTCTTATTAAACATACAGAGAAAGCGCCCGCCCGTAGGTAAAGGGCGCGTGAGCGTCAGCAAACAACCGCCCGTTGTCGGTAAAGGCCCTAATCCACCGCCACCAGGGGCACCCGCGCCGTCAGGCAGGTGGTCAGGGTGTAGGGAATGGTGTCCAGCTGCGCCGCCAGCGATTCCGCCGGATTGGCCGCGCCGAAAACCGTAACCACACTGCCCGGCGCCTGGCACTGCGGCCCCAGCCACAGCAGGCTCATGTCCATGGCCACCCGGCCCACCAGCGGATAGGTGCGGCCCTGCACCAGCAAATGCGGCCGGCCGCTAATAATTTCCCGCTTGAAGCCGTCGCCGTAGCCCAGGGCGATGGTGGCCAGGTAGCCGGCCGCCGGCGCGACAAATTGACCGCCGTAGCCGGCCCGGTCGCCGGCGCTAAGTTCGTGCACTGCGAGAATTTCCGTGGTCAATTCCATCACCGGCCGTAGCTCTAGCTCCGCCGCGGAACGGTGGGCGAAGGGGCTCATGCCGTAGAGGGCCAGCCCCGGCCGCACGAAATCTTCTGCCACGTCGTCGAGGCTGAACAGGGCCGCGCTATTGCTGAAGCTGCGCCGTAAATCCGGGTAAAGGCGCAGCAGCTCGGAAATTTGCGCCTGCTGCCGGCGACTCGGCGCCAAATCCGCCTCGTCGGCCCGGTTAAAGTGCGAGGCCAGGCCGGTCAGCCGCAGCTGCGGCGCTTCCCTTAATACTCGGGTAAATTCCGCCAGCTCGGCCAGGGAAAAGCCCAGCCGGTGCATGCCGCTGTCGAACTTCAGCCAGATTGCCAGCGGCTGCGCCGCCTCCCTGAGCCAGTGCAGCTGCGCAAAGTTGTGAATTAGCGGAATAAAGCGGTCCCGGCGGCAAAGGGCAATTTCTTCCCGGTGAAAAATGCCCTCCAGCAGCAGCACCGGCTGGCCGTAGCCGAGGGCGCGCAGCTCCAGCGCCTCGTCGATGGCCGCCACCGCCAGCAGGGGCACTGCCGCTAGCTCTTCTTTGAGTAAATGGACGCCGTGGCCGTAGCCGTTGGCCTTCAGCACCGCCACCAGCCGCCGCGCGCCGGCCCGGGCCTGCAAAACGCGCAGGTTGTGGCGCAAATTCCGCCGACTGATTAAACGACGTAATGGACGCATTAGAATTCGCTCTCCTCTTGAACCTGGGGAATCTGCCGGTCGGAAAAGCGCAGAAATTGCCCCTGAAAATCCAAATAAATGGTGCCCAGCTCACCGTTGCGCTGCTTGGAAATGATTATTTCCGCCCCCGGCTTCTGCTCGGCCCGCTCGCCGCTGTTGTAGTAGGTGTCCCGGTAGACGAACATGACCACGTCCGCGTCCTGCTCGATGGCGCCGGAATCGCGCAGGTCCGACAGCTTCGGCCGCTTATCCTTGTTCTCGCGGCTTTCCAGGGCCCGGTTCAACTGCGACAGGGCAATGACCGGCACGTTCAGTTCCTTGGCCAGCAGCTTCAGGCCGCGGGATATGTCCGACATCTGATTAACCCGATTGTCGTTGCTGCGCTCCGGCTGCATCAGCTGGAGATAATCCACCACCACCAGGTGCAGATGGCCCTGCTCCCGCTGCAGCCGCCGGCAGCGGGCGCGCATCTCGCTGATGGTCATGTGGGAAGAATCGTCGATGAACAGCGGCATTTTCTGCAGGGTATTTACCGCCCCCTGCAGCCGGTTAATTTCCCGGGCGTCCAGATTGCCAATGCGCATGCGATTGCTGGGAATGGCGCCCATGGAGGAAAACAGCCGCATCATCAGCGCCCGCGCCGGCATTTCCAGGGAGAACACCGCGGTTACGTAGCCGCCCATGCTGACGTTTTCGGCGATGTTCATCACGAAGGTGGTCTTACCCATGGACGGCCGGCCGCCAACGATGATTAATTCTCCGGAATGCAGGCCGGCGGTGGCCTGGTCCAATTCGGAAAAACCGGTGGATAGGCCGGTAACCGCCGAATTATTGTTCATGAGCGTCTGCACATACTGCAGGGTGTCGGCGACGACGATGCGGGCGCTCTGGAAGCCCGATTCCTCGTGGTTGCGGTAGTCGTTGCCCAGCTGGAAGATGCGCGTTTCCGCCAAATCCAGCAGGTCTTTGGCGCTGCGTCCCTGGGGGTCGTAGACGTCGTCGATGGTCTCTTCGGCGATGCCGATGAGCCGGCGCATGGCCGCCCGGTCGCGGATTACCCGCATGAAGTTCTCCACCCGGGCGCCTTCAAAGGCAAAGCCCTGTTCCAACTGTTGCAGATAGTGGGAGTTCTCCTCGAAGCCCAGCTGGCTGCGGCTGCGCAGCTCCTCGGTCAGCGACAGCCAATTAACCGCCACCCCATCGCTGAAGAGCTTGTCCATGGCGGCGAAAATCTGGCCGTTGCGCTTCTCGCTGAAGTCGCTCTGGTGAATTTGCCCCTGTACCCGGTCCCACAGATTGTTGTCCTGAACGATGGCCGCCAGCAGCGCCTCCTCCATCTCCCGGGATTTGGGGCTAACCCGCTGGCGCTGGTTCTCCACCATTAGGGGCAGGGATTGGAAATCTGCCCGTGAATGGCGTCGATGGCCGCCAGCAGTTCCGGGGTCAGCTGCACCCCTACGCTGGCGATGTTCTCCCTCAGCTGCGCCATGTCGGTGGCGCCGATGATGTTGGCGGTAACGAAGGCGCGCTGGTTAACGAAGGCCAGGGCCAGCTGGGTCAGGCTTAAACCGTGCTGCCGGGCCAGGGCCGCGTATTGCTCAGTGGCTTTGAAGGCCAGGTCGCTGGAATAGCGCTGGAAGCGCTCATATTTTTTCAACCGCCAGGAATCAGCCCACTGGGCCCGCGGCGCCAGGTATTTGCCCGACAGCAGGCCGAAGGCCAGCGGCGAGTAGGCCAGCAGCCCCACCCGTTCGCGCAGGGACACCTCCGCCAGCCCCACCTCATAGGAGCGGTTCAACAGGTTGTAGGGATTCTGCACCGACACCAGCTGCAGCTCCGGCCGGCGGTGGCGCAGGTGGTTCATCACCCCCCAGGGCGTTTCGTTGGACAAACCGTAATAGCGGATTTTGCCGGCCCGCTGCAGTTCGGCCAGGGCGTCCAGGGTTTCGTTTAAATCCGTAACTTCTTCGCTGGGGTCCAGCTGGCTGAGGCCGAGCTTGCCGAAGAAATTAACGGAGCGCTCCGGCCAGTGCAGCTGGTACAGGTCGAGGTAATCGGTGCGCAGCCGCTGCAGGCTGGCGTCGCAGGCGGCGAGAATCTGCCGGCGATTAAAGCGGGAGCCGCCGCGCATGTATTTTTCCGCCTCGCCGCGGGAGGGGCCGGCGATTTTCGAGGCGAGAATGAGCCGGTCGCGGCCGCCGCGCCGCTGCAGCCAGCTGCCGATGTATTCCTCGGTGCGGCCGTAGGTTTGCGCTGAAGGCGGCACCGGGTAGAGTTCGGCGGTGTCGATGAAATTAACGCCCTGGGCCAGCGCGTAATCCAGCTGTTCGTGGGCTTCGGCTTCGGAATTTTGTTCGCCCCAGGTCATGGTGCCGAGGCAGATGAGACTGACGGCCAGGTCAGTGCCACCTAGTTTTCTGTATTGCATGGAATTTCCTTGTGAGTGGGGGACGGGCCCCGGGAGAAAGGGCCTATTGTAGGCCGAGCCAGAGATGGGCTTTTATAAAGATGGTTTAAATACAGAGGGGCGCTTAGGCTGTATGTATTTAAGCCTTAATTACATACAGCCTAAGCGCCCCTCTGTCGGTAATTAGCCCCTAATAGATAAAGAAGCGGGCGGCGCCTTCACCTTCCGGCCATAGAACCGCCCTCGCCGGGGCTAGGGTTGGGCCGGCACCACCGCATTTAGCGCCTCGGCCAGGTGGGAATGCCATTGGGGGTCCAGCAGGGAACCGTGGTCGGCCGGCACCAGCACCAGCTGCGCCCGCGCCCCCAGTTCTTCCTTGAGTCGGCGGCTGTGGTGCGGCGGAATCAGCGAGTCCCGTTCACCGTGCATTAGGGTTATGCGGCCCGGCGCGGCGCGGAGGTAATCAATGCTGGGCAGCTGGTAGCGCAGTAGAAAGCTGGGAAACCAGGGCGCCTTCTCGCCAATTAGGTCGCGGAAGGAATAGTAGGGGGCAAGCAGAATCACCGCCGGCGCCTGCAGGCGCTGCGCCTGGTAGGCGGCCAGACCGCTGCCGATGGAATAGCCCACCGGCACGATGGGGCCGGGAAAATCCTGCCGTACCCACCGGGCCATGGCGTCGCTGTCCTCCAGCAGCTGGGCCTGATTTTTAATCCGGCCGCTGCTCTTGCCGAAGCCGCGGTAGTCAAAGACGTAGATGTCCCAGCCCAAATTGGTTAAGGGGGCCAGGGTGATTAGCCAGCCGTCCAGGGCGCCGGCGTTGCCGTGAAAGAAGAGCAAGGCGCCGCGGGGCCGTTCCAGGGCCAGGTGCAGGCCGGACAGCTGGGCGCCGTTCACCGGCAGGGTGATTTCCCGCAATTTGAAGTGGTAGCCCGGGGGCACGCTAAAGCGGTAGTCCGCCGGCAGCGGCTCCGGGTGAAATAGCAGCTTCTCCTGCAGGGTGCAGGCGGTCATGATTACGGCCAGGGCCAGCAGCGGCAGGATTAGCAGTAGGGATAGGATTAGACGTTTCAACATGGTTTTTCCTTGGGAAAAACCGATAGTTTAAACCAAGTACTTAACCATAGCAGCCACTGGGCGTCGCAGCGAGTAGGCCTGATTCTGGCCGTAGCCAATGCGCAGCAGAATCTGCGGAAAGCCCTCCGGCACTAGCTCCGCCCGCAACTGGGCACGCAGCGGTGGCATTTCGCAGGGCTGATTGAGATAGGCGGCGGCCAGGCCCGCCGCGCTTAAACCCAGCAGCAGCCGTTGCAGGGCCCGACCGGCGGCAATCCAGGCGGTGCGGTCGTCGCCGCTGGTGCTGAGCAGCAATAGATGGGAGGAATGGGCCAGATGGCGGCCATCAACCCGGTTCTGCCGGCGGGGATTCAGCATGGCACCAACAATTAGCCGGGCCAGCCAGCGCGGCAGGTTCGGCGCCCCCAGCACCGCATTGCTCAGGCCGTCGCGGTGGGCCAGGCTGTGGGCCTCATTAAAGCGAATCCAGGACAGCAGTTCAGCGCGGAAGGCCGGGTCGTCCAGCTGGGCTGTGTTGCCCTGCTGCACCGCCGCCGCCAGCCGGGTGAATTCCGGAGAATCCCGCTCGTAGGCGTTGATGGTGATGCCGACCGGAGCGTACAGCAGCGGCACCAGCTGTTCCGCGGGAATGCGGCGGCCGTCGTACAGGCCACGATTGCTCTGGCGGCGGAAAATGGCTTCAGCCAGCGGGTCCGGCACCGTGGCCGCCGGCGCCAGCTGGACGGTGATTGTGCCGTCCGCCCCCTGGCTGACCGTCGGCGCCAGCTGGAGGGTGCTGGCCTGCAGACACAGATTTTCCAGGGCACAGCCGAGACTTATGAATAGTTCGCGGTGCTCCGGGTCGACCACCGGCAGGGCGCGGCTGAAGTCGGGCCGTAGGACAATCGCGTCCGTGCCAACGGTAAAGAGCCAGGGCTGGCTGTTGTGGCCCGAAGGGGCGGCCACCGCGGCCGTTAAAAGGGTTTCTAGGGTTTGCTGCTTTAGATTCATGGGCTTGCTCTGGTGTTTTTTTCAGCATAGCACTGGCGGCGGCTGGGATTTTACCGACGGAGGGGCGCTTTATATGTATGTTTAATGGCAATTTACCGACGGACGGGCGCTTCCCCTGTATGTAAGTTAATGTAATTTCTGCAGCTGTTCCCGATACAGCGCCAATTTCCGTTCCAGCAGGGCCCAGTGGCTGGCCAGCTGTTGCTATTGCCGTTCTAAGGTGGCCTGGTGCGCGCGCAAAATGGCGTAACGTTCCGGAATGGTCTGGGCGCCGAGGTGGCGCAGCCGGGCGTATTCCTTAATCTGCGCCAGCGGCACCCCCATTTCCTTCAATTTCCGGATAAAACCGACCCACTCCAAATCCCGCTCGCCGTAGGCCCGGTAGCCGTGGCGGTTGCGTTCCGGCTTAAGCAGTCCTTCCCGTTCGTAATAGCGCAGGGTGGAAATACTTAGGCCGGTGCGCGCGGCAAATTCCTTACTTTGCATAAAAACTCCTTGCTATGAAGTGCGGTTCACAGCTTAAGCTGGCGCCGCATTTTTAATTACTGGAGAAAATAATGCTGAAAAATCAGGAACTAATGCAACGCGGCCGGGCCAAATTAAGGGAAATTGACGGCGAACAGGGCGAACAGGTTATGGCCGCCCTGGCGGACATTGCCCCGGATTTGGCCACCTATATCATTGGCTTTGCCTTCGGAGAAATTTACACCCGGCCGGCCCTGAATTTAGCCCAGCGGGAACTAATTACCCTGGCGCTGCTGGCGGCCCAGGGCGGCTGCGAAAAACAGCTGCGGGTACATATTCAGGCCGCCCTAAACGTGGGCCTGAGCCGGGAACAAATTGTGGAAACTTTTATTCAGGGTGTGCCCTATTTGGGCTTTCCCAAGGTGCTAAATGCGGTATTTGTGGCCAAGGAGCTATTCGCCGCGCCTAAATAAAAATGCAACGGGGCCGCCGATTCTCATTTTGACGAAAATCGCCCGGCAAATGAAATGCTCTGTTAAGAGCAGTAAAAATGGATTTATCGGGGGGAATAATCCACCTTTTATTTATAAACTTGTGCCGTCCTGCGCCATTTTGGCGGAGAGGGCCGCCAGTTTTTTCGCCGGGTCCAGCAATGGATTTAACAGGTGCTGGGCGTAGGCTTCCGCCGAATTGGCAATGGCCGCCGCATCGGCAATTACCGCCCCATGGAAAATAAACGGTGGCAAAAATGGCGTTTTCAGCAAATTGGCCGTTTGTTGTAGGGGTTTAAGAAATTCCGACATGGAAAAATTATTGTAGCCGCCGGCCTGATAGGAATCCGCCGGCCCGCCGGTGGAAATGGCACAGACCCATTCCTTACCAGCCAGAGCCCCACCCTCGGGACCATAGGCCCAGTTATAGGTAAGTACATCGTCCAGCCACTGCTTCATCAGGGGCGGAACGGAATACCAGTAGAACGGGTGCTGGAACACCAGCCGGTCATGGGCCAGCAGCGCGGCCTGTTCCGCAGCCACATCAATTTTTCCCGTGGGATAGAGTTCATAGATTTTCCGCACCGTTACGTTTGCTTCGCGGGCCAGCCGCTCGGCCCAGACGCTGTTTACTTTGGAGCGTTCCAGATGGGGGTGGAATAAATTAATGAGAATTTTCATGGGATTGCCCTCGCTAGCCCTTTAAAAAGAAGCTTAAATTCTATGGCTACATTGGCGTTTTAGGCAAATTTTGGCTAATCTGTCGGGCTGGGGCTATAGTTATTCCGCTCGGGCGGCTTTTTTTATGTAATATTCCCCTTAACAAAAATGGCAAAAAATGAATAATTTCTAGGAACTTTTTTAGCAAAGGAGTAATGATGAGTACGAGAAGTGTACGGCTTAATGCCAAATTGGAAAAATTGGAGGAAAAGGCCAATAAGCTGCGGGAGAAGCAGCGTAAAGTTGAAGAGGAAATGCAAAATCTGCGGCACAAGGTGCAGACCGTAAAACGGAAAAAAATAACCCGCATAAATAGCATTATCGGCGCAATGGTTTTGAAAAGTGTCGACCGGGGAACCTACCCGAAAGATAAATTGCTGGCCGAACTTGAGGCCTACGTGAGCACCGAAAGGGACCGCAAATTATTGGAAGAATTCACCGCCTATCTGACGGCGGAGGAAGAATAGGGCCAAGGGCGCGATTGGAATTACTGGCCCTCTTTAACCGGTAAAACCTAAAAATTTCGCCCCGACCCTTAATAAAAACCGCTAACACCGCAGCGGTTTTTTTTATTTCTAGCCCGCCACTTTACCGACAGCCGGGCGCTTTATATGTATGTATTCAAGGCCTTAATTACATACATGGGAAGCGCCCGTCCGTATGTTTAAGGCCCTTTACAAACAACCGGGCGCTTCCCCTGTATGTTTTAAAGCAGCGACGAACGCCACCATTCAGCTGATGGACACGCGGAAACCGTCCATATGTAGTGCGTCTAGGGCAATGCTTGCTCCGGCGGCGCTGATGTGTAGGGCGACCAGATTATTGCGCCGGTCCCTCGTGCCCACAATGCGCCCAATGGCGCCCGGAGCGCCATCGGCCAACGGCATTAGGGTGAAAATATCGTCCTCTTCCAAATCAAAGGGGCAGCGAATTGTCCCGACCAACTCGGCGCTAATGTCGCCGTCGTTGGCGGAAAATTTAATGAACTCACCGTTGGCCAGCGCCAGAAAAATCCAGCGGTACATGGGTTGAAAGAAGTGCTGGTCGCCAACCTTTTCCGTGTAGCCGGCCACCAGTACGGCGGCGATTTCCCGCCCCAATAAATGCTCAAACATCAATTAAATCCCGCATAGTTCCTCTCCTTTAGTAATGGGGAAGTTTTAGGCCGAAACAGCGGCTTCCCGGCGCCTTTTGATGTTTAGTACTTTTGGCGACGGCCGGGCGGTGATTTTTCGTTGGCGCTCCGTCGATAAGCCTGGCAATTCAGAATCTAACGCGTCCGCTGTTTTACCAACAGCCGGGCGCTTAGTATGTATGTAATTAATTAATAAATGGCCGAAAGCGTTGTAAAATCTGCCCGTATTTAAAGTCTGAATGGCTAGTCTTCTAAGCGGGCCAGCAGAGTTCTTGCTTGATTTTTAACGGTAACTCGCCGCTCCGGCGGTGGGTCTTTTTCTTTGTTTTTTTAATTTTGAGGATTCTCATGAATAAAAAGCTAGCCCTAACTCTCATTAGTGCTTTCGTACTCAGCGCCTGTGGCGGCAGCGGTTCGCCGGCCCCCACCAACGGGCCGATGCAGCAACCGCCGGCAAATAACCAGAACCTTCAGCCAACCAGCACGCCGGCCGCAACCCCCAGCACCCCGGCCAATCCCGGCAACGGCGGCAATTCCGGCGGTAATAACTCCGGCAACTTCACCCCCGGCAACGGCGGCGGCCCCGGTTTTATCCCCATGCCTACTAGCCCGAGCATTCCCAGCGTAACGCCAACTTCAGTTCCCACAACGGTTCCAACTTCAGCGCCAACTGTAGCTCCGATTCCAACTTCAGCGCCAGCGCCGACTTCAGCGCCAGCACCTACGACTGCTCCGACTACAGTACCGACTGTCGCCCCAACCGTAGCTCCCACTCCGACGACTGCACCAACTACAGCTCCAACCGCAGCTCCAGTTCCAACTACGGTTCCAACCGCTGCACCAGCGCCAACCGCCGGCTCGGTCAGTGGCTACGAATTCCGCACTTTTACTTTTGAGGATCAGAAAACCGAGGAGAACTATCGCGGCGCCATTAGCAACCGAGACCTTAATATTCTGCATATCGACGGTAAGGATTATCAGCTTAATATTCCGGATCTAGAACCTCACATAAAAGAAGGTCTATTGATGAAGACACATGAGAATCCATACAAAGATGATGGAAATATAAATTTAGTTGACAAACAGATAGTTGACGGAATGCGCTATAGCACGGTGGGAGGTCTAACTTTCCTTAATAATTTTGATAATAGTTCTGGTAAATCTGAAAGCACTGATTACCATTCGTTTTACCAGGGCATTACACCCACCAATATGCCCAGCAATGGCCGTGCCCACTATGAGGGTAATGCCTACATGTTTAGCCATATTCCTACGGATGGCGATAGCACCTACCACGATACCCAGGGCGCCGCCCACTTCGATGTGGATTTCGGCGCCAAGACCATCGCTGGCAAGCTGGATAATAAGGTACAGCTGGATTACAACGATCTGAATAGCCTGAAGGAAGGCTTCACCTTCAACGGCACCATCAAGGGCAGTAACTTTGAGGCCAAGGAAGAGCAAGACAAAATCTACTACCACGGCGGCTTCTTCGGCCCCAACGCGGAAGAGCTGGCCGGCGTTCTACGCCACGACGACGACAAGGTAAACGGCTTCTTCGGCGCCCACAAACAATAGGCCTAGGCCAAACAACGGCGGCGGGACTTCCCGTCGCCTTTTTTATGGCCCTAAGTTCTGCAAGGCCGGCGGCGCCTATTTGCCCTAAGTCGCCCGCCCCCTCTCTGATTGAGCCACACACCAAGCCCTTCTATTTATTGCCGTTCCACCCCGAACTGGCCCGAGTGTCCATTTATAAATACATAGAAGCGCTTCCCCTGTAGGTTATTGGCCCGCTGCATTAATATAGGTACCCTGTCTTTTCGCCTTGAGGATTAACAATGAATTTCTACCGGGCCCTGCGGCCACTCTTCTTTCGCCTTAATCCGGAACTGGCCCACAACCTGACCATCAAACTATTGAGCCTGACCCCCTGGCTGCTGCCGAAAATCCCCAGCACCGGCCCGGAACGGCAGCTGATGGGCCTTAATTTTAAAAATAATCTCGGCCTGGCCGCCGGCCTCGACAAGGACGGCCACGCTCTCAGCGCCTGGCAGCGGCTCGGCTTCGGCCACATCGAGCTGGGCACAGTTACGCCGCTGGCCCAGCCGGGCAATGGCAAGCCGCGGCTGTTCCGCCTGCCCGAGCACCGGGCCATCATCAACCGCATGGGCTTTAACAACGAGGGGGTCGGCCCGCTGGTGGGGCGGCTGCGCCAGTTCCAGCGCCGCGGCCTCATCGTCGGCGTTAATCTCGGCAAGAACAAGCAGACGGCCAACGAGGACGCGCTCAGCGATTACCTGCTGGGGCTACAGGCGGCCTACGAGGTGGCCGATTATCTGACCATTAACGTGTCGTCGCCGAACACCGTCGGCCTGCGGGACTTGCAGCGGCGCGAGGAGCTGGGCCGCCTGCTTTACGGCCTGAAGGAGGGCCAGCAGGAGCAGCAGAACCTTAGCGGCAAGTACACGCCGCTGGTGCTGAAAATCGCCCCGGACAACAGCGACGAGGAGCTGATGGCCATCATCGAGGGCCTGCGGGAATACCAGCTGGACGGGGTCATCTGCACCAACACCACCCTGGACCGGGCCGAAGTGATTACCCACAAATACGGCAAGGAGCCCGGCGGCCTGTCCGGCGAACCGCTGCGGGCACGGGCCACGGCGGTGGTGCGTAAGGTGCGGCGGGCGCTGCCGACCATCTGCATCTTCGCCGCCGGCGGGGTCATGGCCCGGGCCGACTTCGAGGAAAAACTGGAGGCCGGCGCCGACCTGGTGCAGATTTACAGCGGCCTAATCTACGAGGGGCCGGAATTAATCCGTGATTGTTTAAAAAGCGCTAAAACCCTGGGAGACCAGCCGTGAGCGAGCCATTAACCTTTAAGCCCCGCTGGGCGACCATTAAGAAGAATCCCGTGCACCTGCTGGCCTTTGGCTTCGGCAGCGGCCTGCTGCGGCCGGCGCCGGGCACCTGGGGCACGCTGGCCGGGCTGCTACTGTTCATTCCCCTGAATCTGCTGCCGGATTTGCTGCTGCTGCCCTTGTTCGTCCTTGCCTTCGTTGCCGGCATTTGGATTTGCGGCCGCACCGGCCGCGACCTGGGCGTGCACGACTACGGCGGCATCGTCTGGGACGAAATGGTCGCCATCTGGCTCATGCTGTGGCTGCTGCCGGCGGATTTGCGGCGGGTGGCCGGCCTCGGCGGCGCCTACGCCCTGGCCTTTGTGCTCTTCCGCATCTTTGACATCTGGAAGCCCCAGCCCATACGCTTCTTCGACCGCCAGCTGCGCAACGGCCTGGGGGTCATGCTCGACGACCTGCTGGCGGCCCTCTACGGCCTGGCCCTCATCTACTTCATTAATTTTTTTCTTTAAGCCATGGATTTAAAACAGGAAATTTTCACTCGCCCCTATTTTCAGCTGGCGCAGATTAAGCAGCACTGCCCGGAAAACCTGGACCTGTGGAAGGGGGAACACAAGGCCAACTGGGAAATTTGGAAGGCGCTGGCGCTGGATTTGGCGCAACGGCTCCAGCTGCCGAAGCCCTACGTGGAAAGCTGGACCAACGGCTGGCAGCTGCGCGCCCACTTCTTCGCCACCCTGAAGAGTGCGGCGGCCCAGGACAGCGCGGCCATCATTTCCCTGCTGCTGAACCGGCGCCGGCTCACCCTGTCGCTGGAATGGCACGAATACCGGGCTAAGGGCTCGCGCACCAGCCTGGCGCAGTTCAACCGCTGGCTGGGCGCCCTGGCCGACTACGGCGATTGGGAGCTGTGGCCCGGCGACGCCGACGAGTACGCGGACTATAAAACCGTGGCGGAACAGCCAAAGCCAACGGCGGGGCCGGGCCAGTTCTACTGCCTCGGCCGCCATCTCTACTGGGAGGAATTGGCGAAAATGCCCCGGCCGCAGCTGCTGGAGTGGCTGGCGGCGGGCACGGAACGGCTCTGGCCCCTCTATGAATTGGCGGTGGCGGACTAATGCGCATCGCCAAGGATAAGGTGGTGCGCATTCGCTTCCGCATGTACCGGCTGAAGAGCGAAGGCCGCGCCATTCCGCCGCAGAGCGGCGAAAGCAGCTTTCTCCAGGGCCGGCAAACGCTGCTGCCGAAGGTGGAAGCGGCGCTGGCGGGGCTGACCGTGGGCGATAGCATCAATTTAACCCTGGCGCCGGCCGACCATTTCGGTGAGAAGAACCCGCAGCTGATTCGCCGGGAGCGGCGGGAATACTTCCCGGCGGAGCTGGCGCCGGGCATGTTGCTGGAGGGGCAGAATCCCTTCACCGGCGCGCCGCTGCTCTTTCACGTGCTGGCGGTGGACAAAGAATGGGTAACGGTGGACGGCAACCACCCGCTGGCGGGCCAGCCCATCAGCTTTCAGGCGGAGGTGTTGAGCGTGCGTGAAGCGACGGCGGAGGAGCTGCGCCGCGGCGTACCGCTGGGAGATTAGCCCGATTACAAACAACGGGGCGCTTCACTTGTATGTTTAAAGCCGATAAACATACAACGTGGCACTTTCTATGTTTGTAATTAAGCCTAAAAATACATACAACAGAAGCGAAGCTCTGAGCCGTAGGCAAAGAACCGCCCGTCCGTCGGTAAAAGCTGATTTACAAACAAACGGGCGCTTGTCATGTAGGTAATTATTTGGCGTAGGGTTGGCACTCCACGCGGAATGATTGTCTTAAAAACCTAATGGCGCTGCCTTAGGGCGCCAATTACTGCCATTCCGCGTGAGTAATAAGCTCTGCATCTGTGCTGCACCCTACCAATCAGACGTTCAAGCTACTGAATTAATGTGCTTATAAATACAACGGGGCGCTTCGGCTGTATGTATTTAGGCCCTTACCAATAGGGGAAGCGAAGCTCTGAGCCGCAGGCGAAGAAGCTCTGAGCCGCAGGCGAAGAAGCTCTGGATCACCGGCGAAGAGCCACCCCCTTGTATGAGCCGATAAACATACAAGGGGGCGCTTCAGCTGTATCTTTAATAGATGTCCCGCTGGTAGCGTTTTTCCCGCCGCAGCCGTTCTAAATAGGTCTGCGCCGCCTCCTCGTCCCGCCGGCCCTGGCTCTGAATCACGTCCAGCAGCGCCTTCTCCACCTCTCTGCCGAGCTTGGCCGCCTCGCCACAGACGTAGACGTGGGCGCCGCCCTCCAGCCAGCGCCAGAATTCCTCTGCCTCCTCGCGGATTTTGTCCTGCACGTAGATTTTCTCCGGCTGGTCCCGGGACCAGGCCAGCGATTGCCGCTGCAGATAGCCCTCCCGGGCGTAGTGCTGCCAGTCGCTGCCGTAGAGGAAGTCCTGGGCGGCGAACTGATTGCCAAAAATCAGCCAGTTACGCCCCGGCGCCTGGCTGTGGTGCCGCTGTTGCAGGAAGGCCCGGTAGGGGGCAATGCCGGTGCCGCTGCCGACCATGATGATGTCCGTGGCGCCGTTGCGGGGCAGGCGGAACTGCGGATTGGACTGGAGGAATAGCCGCGCCCGCCCGCTCTCGGGCAGCCGCTGGCCCAGATAGGAGGAACAGGCGCCGTGACGGGTGCAGCCGTCCAGCTGGTAGCTCAGCACATTGACCGTCAGGTCGGCCCGGTCGCCGGCCACGGATTGGGCGGAGGAAATGGAGTAGTAGCGCGGCTGTAAGGGTTGCAGCAGGCCGATGAGCTGGTCGGCGGTCAGCTGGCAGGGGAAGCGCTTAACGATGGCGACGATGGGGTTATATTCCGCCAAATGGGCCATGTCCTTGTCGATAAGCTTATTTAGGGTCTTATTCTTGGCCAGTTCTCCGTAGCCATCGAGAAAATTCGGATTATTGCGGGAAATTTCCAGGTGCGCCGTGAGGGCGGTGCGCAGATTCATGGGTGTGCCGGCCACCGTTACCGCTTCGTCGCCATTCAGACCCACCGCCGCGAGGATTTCACTAATTAATTCCTGGTCGTTGTCGAGCCAGACGCCCAGGCTGTCGCCGGGTTCATAATTAAAGTTGGCGCCGGCCAGGTCGAAGGTCAGCTGGTGCACCTCCTTCAGGGATTCGGGGCCGGACAGCCGCTGCCGCTGTAGTAGCGGTGCGGCCCAGGAATTTTCCCGGTCGCTGCGGGCCGCCACCTTTACCGCTTCCGGCGTCTCCGGCCCGGCCGGACTCGGGGGCGAACCGGCCAAGGCGGCACTCAGCGCCGCGAACCACTGGGGCGCCTGGGCAGCGTAGTCCACGTCGAAGTCCTGGCGCGGCAGCAGCGGCTGGCCCCCCAATTCCGCCAGCCGCGCGGCGAAGTTCTTGCCCGCCTGGCAGAAATGGGGGTAACTGCGGTCGCCGAGGCCGGCCACGGCAAAGCGCATACCGCTTAAGTCCGGTGCCTCCTTGGCCCACAGGGCCCGGTAGAGGCTCTGGGCCTCCTCGGGCGGTTCGCCCTCGCCGGTGGTGGCCGTAATGAGCAGGAGAATTTTTTCCCGGCCCAGCTGTTCTGGGGGATAATCGGCGGCGGCCCAGTGGCGCGGCCGCAGCCCCCGGGCCCGCAGCTGTTCGGTCAGTTGCTCGGCCAGCTGCCGCGCGTTACCGCTCTGGCTGGCGGAAATTATGGTCAGTTCCGGCGCCGGCTCCTGGGCCTGGGCCCAGCAGTAGCCGGACAGCCAGGCCTTTTGCAATGGGGTTAAGGCATTGATTTTATTGGTTAAATCTTGGGGAATTGGGTACATGGATTCCTCTTATTTAGTGCAAGGGGGCAGATTCTAGCAGCCTTTAAATACAAGGGGGCGCTTCTACTGTTTGTAATTGGGAGTTTGTTTATGGATATAGATGGTGAATTGGCCCGGTTGGGCCCGCTGGTGGAGCTGATTAATCCCAACGGCGGCGAGGAGGAAATGCAGCAGCTGGCGGAATTTATCGAAGAAACCGGTGGCGCCGGTGAACTGCTCATGCTAAGTCGCAGCTGCGCCGGCGTCTTCGCTGTGGAAGATGACCTGACCGAGTTAATCCGGCAAATCCGCGCGGTGGGCGCCCTGTGGGAGGCGAACCTGCTCAGCGCCGGCGACAGCGAAGAGGAGGATTTGGCCCTGTTCGACTTCGCCCCCGAAGAGCTGCTAATGCTGGCGGCGCGGGAATTGAGCGGCTACGAGCTGCAGCTGTGGCAAATCCTCGACGAGCGGCAGATTGCCGGCTTCCTTGCCCGGGAATGCGACCTGGATTTGGTGCTGAAAAACGCGGCGCAGCTGCGGCTGCCGGTGCGTCTGGTGCCGCCCCTTGCCTAAAGCCCTCCCGCTGGCTAGAATAGCCAGCCTTGGCCTGAGTGGCGGAATTGGTAGACGCAGCGGATTCAAAATCCGCCGTTGGTGACAACGTGAGAGTTCGAGTCTCTCCTTAGGCATTAAAGAAGAACCCAGCTTGAAGCTGGTTTTTTTTTCGCCCTGATGGGCTAAGAACCTAGCTACGCTAGGTTTTTTATTGCCCTGACGGGCTAAGAACCCGGATAAATCCGGGTCTTTTGCCTTCTTAATTAGCTCTACAAATCCCGCACGTGGGCCGGCTTGCGCCCTAGGGCCTCCGGCGTGGTCTTAACCATGAATTCCTTCTCCAGATATTTAAGTAGCGCCTCCCGATTGCTGGCCGAAGCGCATTCCTCAAAGATGGCCGGCACCCGCAGGCTGGCGTAGCCCAGGGCCACTGCCAGGAATATATCGCCCCAGCGGTCGCTGGCCGTATCCAATTCCGGCGCCAGTCTTAGGGCCCGCGCAATGGCCTCGTTGGCCCGCTGCACGTGCGGGTGCGGCGCCTGGCCGGCGGCGGCGTGCAGCTGTAGGGTGAAGGTTTTTACCACCTGGCTCAGGGTGGTGATGGCAAAGGAAATCTTCGGGTCGCCGGCGGCCAGTATGTCCTTATTTAAGTAGTCGGCGATGATGAGGGTTTCCGTCAGCACCTGGCCGTTGTCACAGACCAGGGCGGGAATCTGGCTATAGGGATTGACCGCCAGCAGCTCCGCCGGATTCTCCCAGGGCATGACGAACTGTAGGGCCAGGTCTTTCTTACTTAAATAGCCAACGATGATGCACAGACGGCTGAAGGGGGAAGTGGTGCTGGCATATAGCTTCATAAAATCTCCAATTAAAGCAAAGGGTTAATGGCGAGCTGCTCCAACAGCGCCCGCTCCTCCGGGGCCAGGGCCAGGCCGATGGCCACAGTGCGCTGGTCGGCCAACGGCAGCGTCAGCCGGTAGGCCTGCAAAAACATGGCGCCGTAGCCCCGTTGCCTTAGCATTTTATTGAATTCCCGGTCGCCGTACTTATCGTCGCCGGCGAGCACGTGGCCACAGTGGCGCAGAGTCAAACGAATCTGGTGGGTGCGGCCGGTCTCCAGCCGCGCCGCCAGCAGGGTGGCGCCGGGGAACCGTTCCAGCACCTGAAAATGGGTGATGGCCTCCTTGCCGTCGGCGCTGACCACCATGCGGTCGCCGTCGGCGCTCTGAATCTTCTTAACTTTAATGGCCACCCGCCGGCGCGCCGCCGGCCAGTCGCCCCGGCACAGGCAGAGATAGTGCTTTTCCACCCGATTTTCCCGCTGTAAATCCTGAAAATGGCGCAGGGCGCCGTTGTTCTTGCCTAGCACCAGCAGGCCGCTGGTCTCCTGGTCGAGGCGATGGCACAGGCGGTAATCGTCGCCCCACAGCTGCTGCACGCCGTCGATGAGGCTGTAGGCCTGGGCCGTGCCCCGCTGCACCGCTAGCCCCCGCGGCTTATTGACGATGAGAAAGTCCGCGTCTTCGTAAACCACGGATTTTTTTATGGTTTCCTGCCAGAAGGGGGGAACTGCACATTCCGCCCGCCGCTGCTGGTAGAGGGGCGGCAGGCGCAGCATGTCGTTCAGCTCCAGCCGGTCGCTGGCGGCGCAGCGTTTCCCATTGCGGCGAATTTCCCCGCGGCGCAGCATTTGGTAAATGCGGCTCTTCGGCACCGCCGGATAGCGGCGAAAGAGGAAATTATCCAGGCGTTGGCCGGCCTGGCCGGCGCCGATGGTGAGAAAATGCACGGTCAGCTGTTCGATGTCCATAAATCTGCTGTTGGGAAAAAATTTTTGGCTATAATAGCCAGCTTTCCGGGCCTATAGCTCAGTTGGTTAGAGCAAGCGACTCATAATCGCTGGGTCGGGGGTTCAAGTCCCTCTGGGCCTACTTACCTTTTCTCCTTTTATCTCCTTTTTCGACTCCCACGGGAGTCGTTTTTTTTTGCCTCAATGGGCCCGTTGGCCCGCCGGCAGATTGCGAATTTTCCGCGAGAAGTAGAACACCACCACACTTAGGCCAATGGTAATGGCCAGGGCCAAATGCACGCCGTCCAGCTGGCGCAGCGCCGCCGTCTCCTGCTCACTTAAACTTTCGCCCCAACTCATCAGGCCCACGAAGAAGGAGGCGCCCAGTGCCCCGGCGATGGGGTTAATGGTGCTGATGATGGCGGTGCCGTGGGCGGTCAGCGACCGGTCGAGGGCGTTTAAACCGTGGGTTTCGCCGGTAATGCAGCAGGCCACCCCGCCGGCGAAAATAGTGAAGCACAGGGCCATAAGCCAGGGATTGCTCACCATATCCACGAAATGGAATAGCAGCACCGCCCCCAGCAGTAGCAGATAGGCGCCGAGGCGCAGCACGATTTTCCCGCCGCGCCGGTCGAGGAGCCGGCCCAGCAGCGGCGCCAGCAGCCCTTCCGCCAGCGACGCGGGCATGAGCAGCAGGCCCGTTAATAGGGGCGTGAGCAGGCGCACCTGCTGGCCGTAGATGGGCAACAGCAGCTCCAGCCCCAGAAACATGAAGAAGGCCAGGGCGAGGATTATGACCGCACTGCGGAACTGCCGGTTCTCCAGGGTGCGCAGATTCAGCAGCGGCGTGATTAAACGCAGCTGCCGCCATACGAACAGCGCGATGAACAGCAGCGCTGCCGTGAAAATGCCCAGCAGTTCCCCGCCGCCCAGGCTGCGGAACTGGCTGGCGCCGTAAACCAGCGCACCGAAGCCAAGCACGGACAGCAGCGCCGACGGCAGGTCGATGGGCGGCCGCGTAACCTGCATCACGTTGTGGCGCACCTTACGGTGAATGACGAACAGCACGGCGATGATGAACAGCAGCGGCAGGGCAAAGAGCAGCCGCCAGTGGCCGTACTGCAACAGCAGGCCGGACAGGGTGGGGCCCAGGGTCGGCGCCAGGGAGAAGACCATGGCCACCAGGCCCATCAGGGTGCCGCGGCGCTCCGGCGGATAGATGGCGTAAATGGTGGTCATCAGCAGCGGCACGGTGATGGCGGCGGAAATGGCCTGAATGACCCGCCCCAACAGCAGCATGGGGAAATTCTGCGCCGTCAGACAAATCAGCGTGCCCAGGGCGAAATTGCCGAAGGTGATGAAGGCGGCCTGGCGGGTGGTGAACCACTGAATCAGGTTCGCCGTAATCGGGGTAAAGGCGCCCATGACCAGTAGAAAGCCGGAGGTGAGCCACTGGGCCTGGCTTTCGCTGAGGTGAAATGCCCCCATGAAGGTGGGCAGGGCCACGTTGAGCAGGGTATCGTTGAGATAGCCGAAGAAGGCACCGATGAACAGGGCGCCGATGAGTGTTAGGGCGGGGAACTGCGGGTCTTTACTGAGATATTTCTGCATGTCTATTCCTCTAATTACAAACGGACGGGCGCTTAGCCTGTATGTAAAAGCCCGTCCCATTCCAGTGGATAAAAATGAACGATTGCTTGGCCCATCTGTAGGCCGGGGCCGTTTACGGACAGCCGCCCGCCGGCGGTAAAAGCAGCACTGGCTCGGTAAGGGCTAAATGAAATCGGGGCCAGGCGCCCGGGCTCGCACGGCAAAAATCTCACGTGCTGCCGCCACTGGGGCCGCTCCCCCAGGGATTTTACAAACGGTAGAAGCGCCCCTGTGTATGTTTAAGGGCATTTACCAACAACCGGGCGCTTCCTATGTATGTAATTAACGGCGTAAATACATACAGGGGAAGCGCCCGATTGTTGGTAAACCGCTCACTGGGACACAGCATTAATCCCGCCTGCCACTCAATCCGTTTCCTTGGGCTCGCTGGCTTTGGTTCTCCGCGTCCGGGTGGCCTTCTTCGGCTCTGCGCCCTCGTCTTTACTGGCTTTGGCCGGCGTTTTTTTCGCCTTCTCGCCGGTGGCCGCTTTTTTCGCCGTCGCCTTCTTGGTCGTCTTTTTCGCAGCGGTTTTCTTCGCCGGCGCCTTCAGCCCCCGCTTAGCCCGCCGCTCCCGCGACTTCTCCAGCAGCTCCAGGCACTGACTAACGCTAATCTCCTCGGGCACGATGCTCTTGGGAATGGAGGCATTAATGACCCCGTCGGTAACGTAGGGGCCGAAGCGGCCATTGAGAATTTGCAGCGCCTGGCCCTCGTGTTCCAGCGCCTTGATGTATTTCTTCTGGTCGGCGAGGATTTTCTCGTTAATCAGCTCCAGGGCCCGCTCGCGGCTGATGGTCAGCGGGTCCTCCTCCTTGGGAATGGACACGTACTTGCTGCCGTAGCGAATGTAGGGGCCGAAGCGGCCGTTGTTGGTGCTGATGGGTTCGCCGCTATCGGTTAGCCCCAAGTCCCGCGGCAGCTTGAACAGCTCCAGCGCCTCCTCCAGGCCGATGGTTTCCATGTTCCGGTTGGCGGGAATGGAGGCGAACAGCGGCTTCTCTTCATCGTCCTTGGAGCCAATCTGCACAAAGGGGCCGAAGCGGCCAAGGCGCACGGACACCGGCTTGCCGCTCTTCGGGTCGCGGCCCAGCTCCCGCGCCTGCATCACCTCCTCCCGGGACACGTCCTTTTTCTCCTCAATGCGCCGTTCCAAGTCCTGCCAGAAGCGCCGCAGCAGCGCCTTCCAGTCCTCTTCACCGCGGCTGACCGCGTCTAAATCGTCCTCCAGCTGGGCGGTGAATTCATAGTTCACGTACTTTTCAAAGTGCTTCACCAGAAAATCATTGACCACCATGCCGATGGAACTGGGCTGGAAGCGGCGGTTCTCGTTAAAGACGTATTCCCGCTGCTGCAAGGTGGAGAGAATGGCCGCGTAGGTGGACGGCCGGCCAATGCCGTGGAATTCCAGCTCCTTGATGAGGCTGGCGTCGCCGAAGCGCGGCGGCGGCTGGGTGAAGTGTTGGCTGCCGACCATGTCCTGCCAGGGAATTTCCTGGCCGACCGCCAGCTGCGGCAGCAGCGTTTCCCTGTCGGAGTTCGATTCGTCGTCGTTGCCCTCCAAATAAACGCCCATGAAGCCGGCAAATTTAATGGTGCTGCCGGTGGCGTGGAACAGGCCGTCCCCGAGGGTTAAATCCACCGCCGTTTGCTCCAGCAGCGCCGAACTCATCTGCGAGGCCACCGCCCGCTGCCAAATTAACTGGTAGAGCTTCTGTTCATCATCGCCGGCGTCCACGCTGCGCAGCTGGAAATTGGTGGGGCGAATGGCCTCGTGGGCCTCCTGGGCGTTCTTCGCCTTAGTCTTGTAAACCCGCGGCTGGGCCGGCAGGTAGGGGGCGCCGTAGTCCCGGGCAATTAAATCCCGCATGGCCGCCACCGCCTCCTGGGCCAGATTTACCGAGTCCGTGCGCATATAGGTGATATGGCCCGCCTCGTAGAGGTTCTGCGCCGCGCGCATGGTGCGCTGGGCGCTGAAGTGCAATTTGCGGGCGCTCTCCTGTTGCAGGGTGGAAGTGATAAAGGGCGCCGCCGGGTGCCGCTGCCGCTCCTTGGCCTGAATGCTCTGGACGGTCAAATGGGGCCCGGCCTGCTTTAACTGTTCGATGACCTGGGCCACCGTGGCGCCGTCATTAAAATGAAATTGCTCCAGCTTCTCGCCGCGCCAACTGTGCAGCTGGGCGGTGAAATCCCCACATTGGCTGGTGATTTTCCAGTATTCCCGGCTCTGGAATTTCTGAATCTCCCGCTCCCGCTCGACCACGAGCCGCAGGGCCGGCGACTGCACCCGCCCCGCCGACAGGCCCGCCTGCACCTTGCGCCACAGCAGCGGCGACAGATTAAAGCCCACCAGATAATCCAGGGCGCGCCGCGCCTGTTGGGCATTAACCAAGTCCAGGGCGATGGGCCGCGGGTTCGCCATGGCCTGGCGTATGGCCCGCTCCGTAATTTCATGGAAGGCCACCCGGTGCACCGGCTTGCCGCCGATGACGTCCCGTTCCCGCAGAATGGTGGCTAAATGCCAGGAAATGGCTTCCCCCTCCCGGTCCGGGTCCGTGGCCAGATAAAGGGCTTCGGCCTTGGCCATGGCGGCGACGATTTTTTCCACCTGGGGAATGTTCCGTTCGACAAGTTCATAGTTCATTTTGAAATCGTTGGTCGGTTCCACGGCGCCGGCCTTGGGAATGAGGTCGCGCACGTGGCCGTAGGAGGCTAAAACCGTGTAGTCCTCGCCCAGATATTTCCCCAGCGTTTTGGATTTGGCTGGCGATTCCACAATGATTAGATACTTACTCATAACTTTAAATCCGTTGATAAAAACCGCCCGAAAGCGCTTGCACATGACCCTCCAATTCCAGAATTAATAGCTGGGCGGCCAGGGCCTCCGCACTCATCTGCGCGGTGGCCACCAGGTCGTCAAAGGCGGTAGGCTCGTAGCCGATTAACGCCAGCAAAGCTTCGTCCTCCCGGGCCAAGGGCTGAGGCGGACTGCTCGTTGATTGGGGTTGGAGTTTGCTCACCTGGCGCTGGAGGTGAGGAGCCAATTCCTGCCAAATGTCGGCGGTGGTCTCCACCAGCTTCGCGCCATCGCGGATAAGTTTATTACAGCCCCGGGCCAAAGGGTTATTCACCGCCCCGGGCATGGCAAAAACCTCCCGCCCCTGCTCCAGGGCCTGGCGCGCCGTAATCAGTGAGCCGCTGCGCAGGGAGGCCTCCACCACCAACACCCCGAGGGCCAGGCCGCTGATGAGCGCATTGCGCCGCGGAAAATTCTCCGGCCGCGCCGGCGTGCCGATGGGAAATTCCGACACCAGCGCCCCCTGGCCGACGATTTGTCGCGCCAAATCCAGGTGGCCGGGCGGATAGACCCGGTCGAGGCCCGTACCCACCACCGCCACCGTCAGACCTTCCGCCGCCAGAGCGCCGCCGTGGGCGGCACCGTCAATGCCTAGAGCCAGGCCACTGGTAATAACCAGGCCGTTGCTGGCTAAATCCCGGGCGAATTCCCGCGCCTGATTCAGGGCATTGCGGGAGGCGTTGCGGCTGCCGACTATGGCCAGCTGCGGCAGCTGTAGGCATTCCAAATCCCCCTTAACAAAAAGCAAGGGAGCCATGTGGCTTAACCCTTGCAGTTGCTGCGGATAATCGCTGCTGGTGTACGGCACGATGTGGTTCTCCGCACTGGCCGCCAGCCAGTCCAAATCCTCCTGGCCGGCCTGGGGATTCTCCCGCCAGCGCCGCCAGCGGGCCTCGTCCAGCCGCGGCAGCTTTTCCCGCACCGCCGCCGGCGAGGCATTAAAAAAACCTTCGGCGCTGCCGAAGAGTTTCAGCAGCTGGCGGAAGGTTTTCGGCCCCACGCCCGCTGCCCGCCAGAGCGAGCATTGGGCGAGTAGTTCGCCGCTCATCAGGGGCGCACGAGGGCGTCGCTGACGCGGATTTCCTGGCTGGATTCAAGGACGATGGCCAAGCTGGCATTATCTTCCACGCGGAAAATCATGGCGTAGCCCACTTCCTTCTCAACGCCATTAACTTTCTGGCCGTTAATGACCCGGTCTTCGCCGTGGCGGACGATTTTCCACACATCGCCCACCTGGGCACCGTCGTTGCGGCCAAAGCTGGTGATGATGGTGTCGAATTCCTTAACTGCCATGGTGTGGTCGTTGGCCAGGCTGACGATGTAGCCCTGTGAACACTGATTGCTGGGCGCCTGTGGGAAGTAATTTGGCGGGTCAATCTTGTCGTCGTCCACCTTCACAAGCACATCACCGTCCTTAAGCGGGTCGGCAATTTCCAGCGGCGTGAGCAGGGTGGTATCCTGCGGCGCATTTTGCTGTCTCACCGTAACTAGACCGAGGTACTTCATCTGCTGGCCAAGGGAGTACAGCTGCTTATTGCCGCGGACGACGCTATCCACGATTTCCCCTTCCGGCCGATAGATGGAGTACAGGTCGCCCGGCTTGGCCTGGCCGAGATTCTTGGCGTACAGGGTGGATTCCATGGTTGGCGTAATGTAATCCATGCCGCTGCCATAGATGAACGGCATGCCCTGTAGGGAGGCCTGCGGAATCAGGCGGGTTTTCAGCACGAACGGTCTGACGGTGCCGGAGGCGATTGTAATTGGCTGATCCAGGCTCTCGGAGCGAATGTGTGGCGAGTAGCGTAGCACTGGGCGGCCATCTCTGGTGCGGCGGCCGGTGTTGGTGCCATGGTAGGTGTTGTCGCTTTCAACGATGGTGATTTTCTGCTGGCCATTAACATTGATGATGGCGAGCCGGTCGCCGGGGTAAATCAGGTGGGGGTTTTTAATTTGTGGGTTGTTGTGCCAAATTTCCTTCCAGCGCCAGGGACTATTTAGGAAGCGGCGGGAGATGTGCCACAGGGTGTCGCCTCTAACTACCGTATAGCTCTGGGGCGCGTCCGAGCGCCATAGGGGACGATTGTCCGCCGCGCTGCCGCCGTAGGGGTGATTTATGACCTGCGGGTCATTGATGAAGGAAGGGAAATGATTGTTTTGCAGGTTGCCGGCTTGGCAAATCTCCTGGGGCCGCGGCTCATTCTGGCCGGCAATGTACCTGGGATTAGGGGTCGCACAGCCGCCCAGAAATATGATTGTGGCCGTGGACAATATGGCCAATGGGTTTTTAATCACAATAAAACTCCTTGAGAAAATAATATTCAGGTGATAATTCAAATATAATAGCGATTTTAGCCAACTTTATTATGTCTTTACTAAATATTTTAATTCACCCGGACAAGCGCTTACGTTTGAAAGCTAGTTTAGTTAGCGAATTTAATGCCGAATTAAACGCAATTACTAAAGATATGTTTGAAACCATGTATGAATTAAAGGGAATTGGCCTGGCCGCCACGCAAGTTAATATACAAAAAAGAATAGTGGTTATTGATATTCCCGAGAATAGGGAAGATGGGGTTGAGGCTACGGGACCACTGGTTTTAATCAATCCGGAGATTACTTCCTTTTCCGCGGAAATCGGCAGCTACGAAGAGGGTTGCCTTTCATTGCCGGGCCAATATGCGGAAGTAAAAAGACCCAAATCTATTTGCTATAGCTATTGGGATTTAAATGGCCAGAAATGGGAAAAAGAAAGCGATGGCCTATTGGCCACTTGTATTCAACATGAAATAGACCATTTAAATGGAATTCTATTTATTGACCATATTTCCAAATTAAAAAGAGAGCGTTTAGAAAAACGTCTGGCCAAAAGTCTAAAGAAACATGCAGAACAATAAACTCTATTTTGCCGGCACGCCGCCCTTTGCCCGCCACTGCCTGGCCGCCCTATTAGAGCACTATGAAATTCTCGGCGTGTTCACCCAGCCGGACCGGCCGGCGGGGCGGGGCAAGCAGCTGCAGCCCAGCCCGGTAAAGCAGCTGGCCCTGGAGCGGGGTCTGCCAGTCCTGCAGCCGGAAAAGCTGAACGACCCGACATTGTTAAACCAGCTGGAACGGCCGGCGGCCATTATTGTCGTCGCCTACGGCCTGCTGCTGCCCCAGTGGTTTTTGGATTTTCCCGAACACGGTTGCCTGAATCTGCACGCGTCCCTGCTGCCCCGCTGGCGGGGGGCGGCGCCGATTCAGCGGGCCATTGAGGCCGGCGATTTGGAAACCGGCGTCGCGGTGATGCAAATGGACGCGGGCCTGGACACGGGCCCGGTATGGCTGGAAAAGCGCCTCACCATCGGCGACGACAACGGCCAACGGCTGCATGACCGGCTCATGGGGCTCGGCGCTGAAGCCCTATTGGAAGCACTGCCGCTGGTGCTGTCCGGCCAGGTCCAGCCCCGGCCGCAGCCGGAAGCGGGCACCTGTTACGCGCGCAAATTAACGGTGGCCGAGGCCCAGCTGGACTGGCAGCGGTCGGCGGAAGAGCTGGCGCGGCAGGTGCGGGCCTTCAATCCCCAGCCCGGCGCCCGCGCCCTTTTGGACGGGGAAATGGTAAAGATACATACGGCAGAAGCGCTTCCTGGTATGTATAAACCGGGGCTAATTGTTAAACATGACCGGGACGGCATCTGCGTTGGCACCGGTGCCGGCTTGCTGCGGTTGCAGCTGCTGCAACTGGCCGGCAAGCGGCCGGCCACAGCGGCGGATTTACTGAACGGCCGCCAGGATTTAACGGGCCGGAGCTTTAGCCATGAATAATTTAATGGCCGGGCGCCTGGCCGCCTTCCGCGTCATTCAGGGGGTGGTGAATGAGGGCCGCTCGCTGGGCGAACTGATGCCCCACTACCGCAGCATGACCCGGGAGCGGGAGCAGGCGCTGTTCTACGCCCTCAGCCTGGGCACCCTGCGCGAGTACCACGCCCTCTGCCAGCTGGGTCAGGGTTTAATGAGCCGGCCACTGGCCGCCGGCAGCCGCAGCCTGGCGTTGCTGGTCCTGGGCCTTTACCAGCTGCTGCGCCTAAATCTCGGCGACCACGGTGTGGTTAATGAAATGGTGAAGATGACCAGCCAGCTGCAGCCGTCCCACCGCCATTTGATGAATGCGCTGCTTCGGCGGGCGCAGCGGGAACGGCCGGTGCTCATCGCGCAGCTGGACGGCTTGGCGGCAAAGAACCTGCCGGCCTGGCTCGCCGCCTATCCGGCCCTGGCGGCCATTAACATTCGCCAGCCGCCCTTCACCCTGCGCCTAAATCCGCGGCTCCAGCGGGAAGATTTCATCGCTAAATACGCCGGCGCCCGCGCCAATCCCTTGCACCCCCAGGCGGTCAGCCTGGAAAAAAGCCCCAATCTGGCGGACATCGTAGAATTCGGCCAGGGGCTGGTGTCGGTGCAGGACGCCAGCGGCCAGTGGGTGGCAACCCTACTGAATCCACGGCCGGGGGAACGGCTGCTGGACGGCTGCGCGGCGCCGGGCAGTAAGGCCTGCCACCTACTAGAGCTGGCGCCGGACTGCGATTTGCTGGCCCTGGACATTGACGAGAAAAGGCTCAGGCGGGTGGCGGAGAACCTGGAACGGCTGGGGCAGAAGGCGCAGCTGAAGGCCGCCGACCTGCGCCGGCTTAATGACTGGTGGGACGGCCGTCCCTTTGACGCCATCAGCGTGGACGCCCCCTGCTCCGGTTCCGGGGTCATTCGCCGCCATCCGGACATACCCTTTCTGCGCACGGCCCAGGATTTGGCCAACTATCCCCAGGTGCAGCGGGAAATACTCACTGCGGCCTGGCGAACCCTGCGCCCCGGCGGCCGCCTGCTCTACAGCACCTGCTCCATACTGCCGGCGGAGAACCAGCAGCTCATCGCCGCCTTCCTGGCCGCTCACCAAGATTGCCAGCTGGAACCGTTGCCGCTGCCGCACTGTGAGAACGGGCCCCACGGTTCCCTGCACCTGCCGGACGGCGACGGCGACGGCTTCTTCTACGCCCTGCTGCGCAAATCATGTTAAGCACTCGGCGCCTGCTCTGGTTCATGGGCCTGGGCGGCCTGTTCGTGGCCTTAAGCCTCTGGGCCCTGCAACGGCTTAGCTCCAGCGCCACCAACACCCAATTCGACCAGCAGAGCCAATGGCAAATTCTCCTCTTCGTCGGCGTGGGCCTGGGGGCGCTGCTGGCCTTAACCCTGTGGCAGCTGGCCCGCTTCATTCGCTATTTGCGCCGCAACCGGGCCAGCGCCCGCCTATCTTTGAGCCTCGGCCTCATGCTGCTGACCACCACCCTGGTGCCGGTGGCCATCTGCGCCTACTTCAGCTGGCTCATTCTCTCCCTCGACCTAGACAAGGCCTTCAACGTGAAGTTCGACCAGGCCATGGAGGACAGTTTGCAGCTGACCAATGCAGGCATTCAGATGCGGGTGAATGAGGCGCTGAACGGCAACCGCACCTTTACCCGGCTGATTTCGCCCCTGAGCCACGAGGAAATTCTCCAGAACATAGAGCCGCTGCGTTCTTCCATCGGTGCCATTTCCCTGGCGGTCTTCGATGAAAAGGGCATCGGCGTTGGCTTCGCCAGCGAGGATTTAGCGCTAATTAACATTGAGCCGCCCGACGCCTGGGAGATTTCCCGGGTCAATGACGACCAGGAATACTTCCGCTACGGCCAGGAGAACGGCCGCCAGGTGGTTAAGGTAATCACGCTGCTGCCGCGGGACAGCGACAACTACTATCTGGCCGGCACCTACGCCATGCCGGAGGCCTTCAACGTGCTGGCGGAAAACGTGCGCGCCAGCCGCCAGCAGCAGCAGACCTATTTCCTGCTGCGGCCGCAGATTCGCAGCATCGTCTATCTGGCGCTGCTGCTGCTGTTCATGCTGGCCCTGCTGCTGTGCATCTGGCTCAGCGCCCTGTTCAGCCAATACACCACGGCGCCGCTGACCGCATTGCTGGAGGCCACCAATTCCATCGGCCAGGGCAATTACCTCTTTAAAATCAAAGAACTACCCCACAACGAGCTGGGCAATCTGGCCCGCCATTTCAACCGCATGAGCGACAAAATCGCCCAGAACCAGCGGCAGCTGGCCACCCAGAACGCCTATCTGGAGGGCATCATGGCCAATATCAGCGCCGGCGTTCTGGTGCTGGACAGCGACTTTCACCTGCAGCAGTACAACCAGCATGCGGCGGCCATGTTCGGCGGCGCGCCCAGCGCCGAGGCGCTGCAGCAGCTGCAGGCGGCCCTGAGCCAGGAGCAGCAGTGGCAGCAGGAAATCACCCTGAACGTGGGCGGCCAGCGCAAGATTCTCATGTGCCACGGTGGCCGCTACGGCTGGGATTTAATCGTGGTGCTGAACGACGTTACCGAATTCACCCACAACCAGCGCAACGAGGCCTGGGAAGAGGTGGCGCGGCGGCTGGCCCACGAGATTAAGAACCCGCTGACGCCCATTCAGCTGCAGACCGAACGGCTGCAAATGAAACTGACCGGCGCCCTGGACACTAAGAACGCCGACCTGCTGCGGCGGGCCACGGACACCATCATCAATCAGGTGGCGGTGATTAAGCAGCTGGTGGCGGACTTCAGCCAGTTTGCCAAGCGGCCGCTGCGGCTGCGCCAGCAGTCGCTGAATCTGACGGCGCTGCTGCGGGAAATGGTGGATTTGTACCCGGCCCTGAACACGACGCTACAGCTGCCGGAGCTGACCATCAAGGGCGACCCGCTGGAGCTGCGCCAGGTCTTCGTCAATCTCTTTAAGAACGCCCAGGAGGCGGGCGCCACCGCCCTACACATCAGCGGCGAATGCCACGGGCCGCTGCTGAAGCTGCAATTACAGGACAACGGCAGCGGCTTTCCCAATTTGCAGAAGGACCCCTTTGAACCCTACGTGAGCAGCAAGAGCTCGGGCACGGGCCTGGGCCTGGCCATCGTGAAGAAGATTATTCAGGAGCACGGCGGCCAGATTGCGGCGGGCAACGGGGCGGGCGGCGCGCTAATCAGCATTGAGCTGCCGCTGCCGGAGCAATGAGCGCTGCTTATTGGCGCCGTTTACATACAGGGGAAGCGCAGCCTGAGCGTTAGCGAAGAACCGCCCGTCCGTTTGTAATTAAGCCAAACTGGCCTTTATTCACGCTAGGGCGCATCTTCGCCGGCGGTTCAGCGGCGCCCGGCTTCCATGTGTATTCAAGCCTAAAATACATACAGGGTAAGCGCCCCTCCGTCGGTAAAAACCACCAACATTACGGTTTTTTCACATTCCCATGCTACATTTAGTTTTTTTAAGTAAGAAGGAACGAGCTATGAAGAAAACCCTATTGTCCCTGCTACTGCTCAGCGGCCTAGCCACCGCCGGCCAGGTGCTCAACCGCGGCAACGGTGCCGAGCCGAAAAGCCTCGACCCGCAAATCGCTGAAGGGATACCCGAGGCCAACATACTCATGGATTTATTTGAAGGGCTCACCGCCGAAAGCGCCAGCGGCGAACTAATCCCCGGCTTGGCCGAGAAGTGGGACGTGGCCGAGGACGGCAAAACCTACACCTTCCACCTGCGCGATGCCAAATGGTCGGACGGTTCGCCGGTGCTGGCCTCGGACCTGGTTTACGCTTGGCGCCGCGCCGTGGACCCGGCCGTCGGCTCTAAATATTCCTTCCTGCTCTTCCCGGTGCTGAACGCCGAGGAAATCACCACCGGTAAGGAAAAAGACCTGACCAAGCTGGGGGTGGAGGCGCCGGACGATAAGACCGTGGTGGTCAAGCTGAAGCAGCCCACCCCCTACTTTTTAAACATTCTCACCCACCAGGTCAGCTATCCGGTGCCGCAGAAGGTGGTGGAGAAATTCGGCAAGGACTGGACCAAGCCCGGCAATATGGCTTCCAACGGCGCCTTCAAATTGGCCAAGTGGGTGCCCAACGGCAGCATCGCCCTGGACAAGTCCGATAATTACTGGGACAAGGATAAGGTGCAGCTGGACCAGGTGGTCTTCTACCCGCTGGAGGACTACAACGTGGAGCTGAAGCGCTACCAGGCCGGCGAGCTGGATATGACCTATGACCTGCCCAATAACCAAATTAAGTGGCTGAAGGAGAACCTACCCAAGGAAATGCACCTGAATCCGTGGATTGGCAGCTACTACTACGGCTTTAACCTGACCAAACCGCCCTTCAAGGACAATCTGAACCTGCGCAAGGCCTTGACCCTGGCCATCGACCGGCAGGTCATCACCGATAAAATCACCGGCGCCGGCGAAGTGCCCAGCTACGGTTATGTGCCGCCCTTCAAGGATTATCCGCGCTACGTGCCGGAATACGCCCAGTGGGACCAGAAGAAGCGGCTAGAGGAGGCCAAGAAGGCCTATGAAGAGGCCGGCTATTCCAAGGACAAGCCGCTGAAGGTGGAGCTGTTCTACAACACCAACGACAACCACAAGAAAATCGCCGTGGCCATCGCCTCCATGTGGAAGCAGAATCTCGGCGTGGAAACGGAATTGGTTAATCAGGAATGGAAGGTGTTTTTAAACCGGCGGCAAAACAAGGAGACCCAGGTGTTCCGCGCCGGCTGGATTGCCGACTACAACGACCCCTACAGCTTCCTGGAGTTGTACGGCAAGGCCTCCAGCCTGAACGATGTGGGTTTGGACGATGCCAAATACAACGAACTGCTAGAACAGGCCAGCGGCGAGGCCGACCCGAAAAAACGCTTCGAGCAGCTGGCGGCGGCGGAGAAAATCCTGGTGGACGACTTCGCGGTCATGCCCATTTACACCTATGTGGCCAAGCAGCTGGTTAAGCCCTACGTGAAGGGCTTCGAGAACAATATCTTGAACCGGCACCCGTCGCGCTTCATCAGCATTGAGAAAAAATAGGTAAATAAAGAGCCGGCGTAAAGCCGGCTTTTTCTTTATCTTTGTCCCTAGGATTTCGCCCATAAAGCCGGCCCTGCGGCCGGCTTCCTTTAAAGATAATTAGCGATTGATAACTTCGCCGGTGGTGCCGTCCAGGCGGAATTTCTGCACGGCTCTATTTTTCAGCGTCTTAACCTTGAAGAAGAGGTTACCTTTCTTGTGGCTCAACTGGGCTTCCAACACCTTGGAACCGTCGGCTTCAGCGCGGGCGATGGCGTCGCGCAGGCTGATGGGCGCCAGCCGGTCGGGGTGATTGTCTACTTCTTCCTTGCGCAGCAGCACTTCACCGCTGTTGGCATCGATGACCAGGTCGATTTCCTTGTTGCCCTGTTGCACTTCCACTTCGTAGACCAGCTTGTTGTCCTTGCGCAGGTCGATGTCCACTTCCGTGGCCTGGCCGCCGGCGTTGCTTTCGGCGATTTGCACCGCTTGACCGGTGGAAATGCTGGCGCTGGCGGCCGCGTTAATTTCCCGGGAACTGTCGCCGGCGTGGGCAAAGCTGGTGGCAGCTAGTAGGGCGATTAGGATTTTTTTCATGGTAGTACTCCTTATGGATACATTAAGATGAGATTACTTTGATTTTTTATTTTTTTCTTCTTGGGCTTTCATTACTTCTGACATATATTCTATTTGCTTCATTCTTTTTTCTCTGATTATTTTCTCTCTCTTTTCCGATTCACTTTCGCACGAAATAAGAAAAATAGAGGTGAACGCAATAACAGAAATAATAATATTTTTTTTTCTAAAAATAGACATTATAAAGAAACTATTGGGCGGGGCTGGCGGTTGGGCTGGCCTCGCCGGTGGCCGCGGGGCTGGCCGCCGGGGCCGCACCGTCGATTAGGGCGCCGCTATTGCTGTCCAGGTGAATTTCCCGCACGGTCTTATCTTTAAAGGTCTTGGCCTCGTAAACCAGCTGACCGTTGTGGTGGTCCAGGTCGATTTCCAGCACCTTCTGGCCGTCGGTCTCCGCCTTGGCGATGGCCTCCTTCAGGCTTAACTTGACGGCGGGAGTTGGACTATTGTTCTGCTCTTCCTTACGTAGCAGCACTTCGCCGCTGTCGGCGTCGATGGTCAGGTCGATTTCCTTGCCTTCCGGGCGCACTTCCACCTCGTAAACCAGCTTGCCGTCCTTGTGCAGCTCCGTGTCTAATTTATTGGCCGTGCCTTTGGCGTCCGCTTCGGCGATTTCCACCGCTTTGGTGGCGGAGATTTTCGCTTTGGCCGCCGCCTCCAGTTCGAGTAAATCGTCGCCGGCCTGGGCCGTGGCCACGCTGGCCAATAGGGTGAAAAGAATTTTTTTCATGGTTCCTATCCGTTGTTTAAATGATGAGGCCATTCTAGGGGCCATTTCTTAGGACAAAATTAGGAACCCGGCGAATTAACATACATCTAAAGCGCCCCTATGTTTGTAAATTGCCCCGGCTAAATCCTTTATGCTGTGGCCTTTGTTTATTAGAGGAAACCCCATGAACTACGAAGCGGTAATTGGCCTGGAGCTGCACATTCAGCTGGCCACCCATAGCAAATTATTCTCCCCCGCCCCCGCCAGCTTCGGCGCCGAACCCAACAGCCAAACCAACGAAATCGACCTGGGCTATCCCGGCGTGCTGCCGGTGCTCAACGAGAAAGCGGTGGAATACGCCGTGCTCTTCGGCACCGCCCTGGGCGCGCACATTAATAAGAATGCCTACTTCATGCGCAAGAACTACTTCTATCCGGATTTACCCAAGGGTTACCAGATTAGCCAGCTGGAGGAATCCATCATTCAGGGCGGCCAGGTGAAATTGACCGTGGCCGGCCAGGAGCGGGTCGTGCGCATTAACCGCGGCCAGCTGGAGGAGGACGCGGGCAAGTCCGTCCACGACCACTTCCCCGGCGAAACGGGCATTGACCTAAACCGGGCCGGCGTGCCGCTCATCGAGCTGGTGTCGGAGCCGGATTTGCACAGCGCCGCCGAGGCGGTGGAGTACATGCGCACCATGCACCATCTGGTGCGTTACCTGAACATCAGCGACGGCAATATGCAGGAGGGTTCCTTCCGCTGCGACGCCAACGTGTCCATTCGCCCGCAGGGTTCCCAGGAGCTGAACGCGCGGGTGGAGCTGAAGAACATTAATTCCTTCCGCTTCGTGGAACAGGCCATTAATTTGGAAATCCAGCGGCAGATTGAGCTGGTGGAAAGCGGCCAGCCGGTGGCCCAGGAAACCCGCCTCTTCGACGCCGACGCCCAGGAAACCCGCACCATGCGTTCCAAGGAGAACGCCAACGACTACCGCTATTTCCCCGACCCGGATTTATTGCCGCTGAACCTACAAGATGACTGGCTGCAAGCCATTCTGGCGCGGCTGCCGGAGCTGCCGGAGGCGCGCCGCGCCCGCTACCAAAAGGACTTCGCCCTGGACGGCGACGGCGCCAATTACCTGGTGCAGAGCCAGGAACTGGCCGACTACTTCGACGCGGTGGTGGCGGCCGGCGGCGACGGCAAGCTGGCGGCCAACTGGATTCAGGGGGAACTGGCGCGGCTGTTAAACCAGAGCAATTTAACCATCGGCGCCAGTCCGGTGGCCGCGGCAGCGCTGGCGGAAATCCTTAAATTGGTGAAGGCCAATGAAATCTCCGCCGCCGGCGGCCGTAAGATTCTCCAGCGGCTGTGGGAGGAGCCGGGCCAGCCGGTGGCGGCGCTGGTGGACGCGCTGGGCCTGCGCCAGGTCAATGACGACGGCCAGATTGAGGGCTGGGTGGCGGAAATCATCGCCGCCAATCCGCAGCAGGTGCAGGACTATAAGAACGGCCAGACGAAGATGCTGGGCTTCCTCACCGGCCAGGTCATTAAATTGTCCAAGGGCCAGGCCAATCCGAAGACGGTCAATGAGCTGCTGAAGGCGAAATTGGACGGCTAGAACGGTTTATACAAACAACGGGGCGCTTTCCATGTATGTTTAATCCGGTATTAAACATACATCTAAAGCGCCCTGCTGTATTTAAATACCCGCAACAATACGGAGTTAAACATGCAACTTCCCCTATTAAATATTCGTCCCATGTGCCGCCTTTTCCAGCTGCAGCAGGTTAATTGGGGCTATCGGAAGGAGGAGCGCCAGCCGCTGTGGGACGGCTGGGGCACGGTGCCGGCGGTGCTGGACTACTACTACGCCACCCTGGGCCGCGCCCCGGCTTTAAATCACACCCAAGATGATTTGCTGAGCCCGACGGTGGCCGGCGGCTTCGACGAGCTGCCCGACCATCGCCCCTTCTACCGGGAAAATCAGGGCGCCTGCCTCTGGGCCCTGCGCCGCGACGAACTGGAAAAGGACGACCCGCCGGTCTGGGGCAGCGCCGACCGGCACCAGTGGTGGCAGGAAACCTCCCGCCTCAGCGTCTTCCTGCAGACCATGGCCCATTTGCAGGCGATTTTCGCCCTGGAGTACCGCAGCGAGGGCTTTCAGGTGCTAGATGCCGCCGCCCGCGCCATTGTGGAAGCACACTACCACCGGCGGCCGCTGGGGCTGAATCACTGGCTTGACGGGGTCGCCATCTACGGCAATCGGGACCAGGAAACCATCGTGCTGCTGGAGGCCAACGGCCCCAATCCGCAGATGAAGTACGCCGCGGCCACGGCCCACCGCTTCGCCAAATTGGCGGAACGGCTGGAGTCGCTGGGCGAACCGCTGTAGGTTTTTACCAACAGGGAAAGCGGCTCTCCGTTTGTATAGGGCGATTTACAAACGGACGGGCGCTTCTACTGTATGTAATTTAAGGCCCAAATACATACAGGGGAAGCGCCCGAACGTTAGCGATGGGCGCGTGAGGCGCAGGCCGAACAACCGCCCCGTTGTCGGTTTAGGGATTGTAGGTGGCGCCCCGCGGCCGTTCCTGGCGCACCTCCCTCTTCACCGGTTTCTTTGGTTTGTCCGTGGCCATCTCCACACAGATGGCGGCCACGGCGAAGAGGAAGCCGGCCAGCATCAGCCAGCGCACCCAGGGCTTAGCCCGCTCCTGCTGCGGATTGGCGTAGCTCCAGCCCAGGCACAGCAGAACGATTAGGCTAAGTATGCCGTGGGCGATGAGGGCGCCGCTGTCCCAGCCGGTGGCCCTGTCCCAGGGCGCATTCATGGAATAGCGCAGGGCGTACAGGGCGCCGTTGCTGATAATCAGCAGCCCCAGGCCCTCCAGCGGCGTCGCCTGGGTCAGCCGCGGCAGCCAGGTGAAGAGAATGAGGTAGAAGCTGACGTGAAAGAGGAAGTCGCCCTTGAACAGCTTGGGGAAGGCCAGGGCCAGGGCGATAACTAGCATTGCAGCGATGATGAAGGCGGGGGAATTCCAGAATTGGGGGGTTTTCTGCCCCGGTTTTTTCGCCGGCGCCAGATTCTTCAGCCGCTCGCCCAGCCTCTGGAACTTGGGCGGTGCCGCCGGCGTTTCGGCTGCGACGGTCGGGGCATTGGCGGGGGCATGGGCGGCCACCAGCCGGTCGAAGTGGTCGCGGGGAATGGCCCGGGCCGCCAGAGCGGAATTTTTAATCTTTTTCTGTTCCATAAATTTCTCCGTGGTTTTCCCAGGCCTAGCACGGGCCAAGCCACCGACCCTTACTCTTATAATTCGGCCATCATTCAATCAATGGAGCATTTATGTATAGATTTTTACTGCTGCTAAGCCTGGCGGCGCCGCTCTGGGCCCAGCAGGACTGCGACCCGGCCATCAATGATGCCGTCGCCGACCATCTCAACCTGGCCGTGGACAAACTGGCGGAACGCACGGTGCTGGCGGTCTGCCAGCCGAACCCAGACGAGCCGGCGGAAATCCTGACCGCCCAGGCCATCGTCGGCGCCGGCTACACCAGGGACAATTACAACCGGAGCCTGCACAACGATAACCCCTGGCAGCTGCTGGTGGCCCGCGTCCGCGACGGCCAGGTGCAATCGGCCAGCAGCAGCGACGAGGTCATCGATATGATTACGGACATCGGCAACCTGAGCCTGGAACCGAACATTTACGAGTTGGGCCCAGACACCCACGCCTTCGCCGTGCACTTTTCCAGCAGCGCCCCGGGGGAGGAGCGGGCCATTAAAGGCAAGAACAATGAAATGCACCTCTTCGGCACCATCGACGGTTCCCTGCGCCATCTGGCCGGCTTCGCCACCGACCCCTGGCTGAGCAGCACGGGGGACGTGTACCCGCTGGACCCGGCGGTGAAGGCCCAGTGCCCCAGCTGCACGCGCCAGACCGCCCGCAATTTCACCATCAACGTGAAAGACAGCCAGCACCACGGCCTGGCCGATTTGGAGGTTAGCGCCGAACTGGTGGCCAGCGGCGACGGCGGCGCCGCCGACGAGGAAATTATCGGGCGGGAAGCCGTACTGCTGCGCTTCGACGGCAGCAGCTATAAACCGGTGAGTGATAAATGGTGGCTGGAGGAGGGGCTAATTCTCCACGACCGGGCGGACGACGCCGCGGCGGCCGCGGCCCCGGCCGACAGCGACCCGGCGCCGGTGGCGGAAGAAATTCCGTCAAAACCACCGGTGGCGGAAGAAATTCCGTCAAAACCACCGGTGGCGGAAGTAATTCCGCCAAAACCGCCGGTGGCCAAGACTGCCCTGCCCTCCGCCAAGGCCACCCCCAGCCAGCTGGCGCTGAAGACGCCGGTACCAACCGTTTCGGAACAAGTTCTACCGGAACCCACCGCGTCCGCCAAGCCGACCCCGCCGCCGGTGGTGGCCGAGCTAAACCGGCGCGAGAAGAAGGAAAGCTGCGCCGCCGCCGTCAGTGGCGCCCTAGCCAAACAGCTGAAAATCAGCGGCGAGCAGCTGGCCGCCCGCACCCTGGCCGCCGACTGCCGGTCCAAGGGCCAATGGCGGCCGGAGCAGGTGGCCGCCGGGGCGAAGGTGGCCCTGCGGCCGGAAGCGGACAGCGACGAGGTGCTCAGCGTTCACGCCCTTATCAAGGACGGTTGCAGTAAGGACGCGCCGGCTAAGTGCGGCGAACCGCAGAGCTGGCAGCTGCTGCTAAGCCGCCAGCGGGACGGGCAAATCAGGGAAACCTTCAGCAGTGCGGAAACTCTGGGTTCGACTCTGGCTGTCGGCGACCTTAATTTGGACACCAGCCCCTACCGGCTGAATCGCCTCACCCGCGGCTTCGGCCTGGCCTTCAATAACGGCCGCCGCGGGCCCAAGGACAGCGGCTGGGAATGGCATCTCTTCGCGCCCATCAACGGTAATCTGCGCCACATGGTGGGCTTTAGCACCAATCCGCGCGGCGACCGGGTCAGTCCGGCGGTGAAGCGCATCTGTGGCCAATGCCGCGGCCAGAGCGCCGATAACTTCACCGTCAGCGTCGATGGGGCTTCGCCGCACAAGGGCTTTGCCGACCTGCTGGTCAGCGCCCAGCTGCGCGGCTTTGACGGCAATAACAAGGAGTACGACCTGGGCCGCGAAACCGTGCGCCTGCGCTTCGACGGCCGCCAGTACTGGCCGGAACATAAGAAATGGTGGCTCGACCAGCACACCTGGCTGATGCAGCCGAAGGCGCCCTAGGCCGTATTAAGGCATTAATTACCTACAGGGAAAGCGCCCGGTTGTCGGTAAATTGCCATTTACAAACATACGGGCGCTTTACCTGTATGTTTAAAACCTTAAATAAACATACAGGGAAAGCCGAAGGCCTGAGCGCCAGCGAAGAACCGCCCGTCCGTTTGTATAAACCGATTTAATCGGCCTTCTCGACCTTCTTCTCCTTTTTCACTTTGACCGCTGGCCGGTAGTGGCCGGTGATTTTGAAGTCCCAGAGCACGTTTTCTTCCTTGACCCCAGCGCCGATGTTGTGAATGACCAGCGGCGTGCCGTCTTCCGCCTTACGGTCGGAGATGATGCCGATGTGCGGTCGGCCGTCGGCCAGGTTCCAGCTGACGATGTCGCCGGCCTCGTAGTCGCTGGCGGTGCGGCTCGGCGCCAGGCTCTGGCCGTGGCGTTGGAAGTACACCTGGAGATTCGGCACCCGCCGGTGGTCGATGTTGCGGTCGGGGCCCTTCAGGCCCCAGCGCTGCGGGTAGCGGGAGAAATGGCCGCGCATGTCCTCGTGGACGCGCCGTTGCAGGTCGATGCCCTGGGCGCGCAGGGCGCGGATTAACACGTCGGTGCAGACGCCGGTCTGGGGCGGCACGTCGCCGCCCGGGTAGGCGAGGACGCGGTAGCTGGGGTCGTAGCCGGTGGTAACGCCGATTTGCGCGCGGCCGGCTTTAACCAGGGCGGCCCGGTCCCAGCCGTGGGCCGGCAGTAGGGCCATTAGCAGTAGGGTGAGCAGTGGACGCATGGTTCCTCCAAATAAAGGGTAATTAACATACAGGAAAAGCGCCCGGCTGTTTGTAATTAAGGAATTTACATGCATAAGGGCGCTTATAGTGTATTTAAATTAACGGCCCGGCGACCGCGGCAGCAGGCAACAGCCCAGCAGGAGGCCCAGCAGCAGGCCCGGCAGATTAAAGTATGCCAGCCCTATGCCCAGCCCCTGAGCATACTGCGAAGCGGGCACATTAAACAGCAGCCTAATCACTAGGGCGCCGCCCATGAACACCAGCCATTCAAGGAAGTAGCCCAGCAGCAGACCCAACGGCAGGAAGAGAAGAATATGTTCCAGGCGGCGGAAGAACAGAAAACTTTCCACCAGCCAGCGCAGACCGAGCACTGCCACGGCTCCAGCGATGGCCGCCGTTAGCGTCAGGGCCAGGGTTAAGGCGCCACCCTTGGCAAAGAAGAAGAGAAAGGCCAGCGGCGGCAGTACGGCCACCGGCAGCAACAGCCAGGCGAAGGAGGGATAGCCGAACGGTTCCCGGCGCCCCCGCGGCAGCAGGAATAGGCTAGTCAGCAGCATGGCCACCGTCAGCGGCTTCGGCGGTGAAAAATCAGCCAAATTACCAACTATCAGATCCGAGAGCTGCCCATTGGGGACTTTTCCCAAGCCTATAAGTACCATGAGCAGGCCAATCACGAGATTAATCAGCCGGGTGAGCAGATAGCCCATGATGAGAAAGAAGGATTCGTCCTGCAGATTGCGCTGGAGCTGGGCGCGGTTGGCCAACCAGCTGAAGGCCAGGGCGTAGAGCACATTAACGACGAGTAGACCCGGCAGCTCGGCCACGGCGGCGTCAATCTGGCGCCAACGGACAAGGGGATAAATCAGACAGGTCAGAGCAACGGTCAGAGCCAGCAGCCAGCGGGTGGAAAAGCCGGAGTAGGTGGAATTGTTGGTCATAGTTATCCTTGGTTTAAATACAGGTGAAGCGCCCGAGCGTCAGCGAGGGTGCGTGAGCCGACGCAGGAGGCGAACAACCGCCCGAGTGTTGGTAAACAGGCTTTTTACCGATGGAGGGGCGCTTTATCTATATTAAATTAACGCTCTGGCGCCCGCGGCAGCAGACAGCAGCCCACCAACAGGCCCAGCGCCAGCCCCGGCAGATTGAAGAAGGCCAGAGTAAGCACACCAATAAAAACTGAGACCTCCAAAGGTAATTCCGTCAGCAGATTTATTACCTGAGTGCCACTCATAAATACCAGCAATTCAATAATAAAACCCGGCAGCAAGCCCAGCAGTAGAAATTGGGCGATGTGGCCGGGGCGACGGAAAAAGCGAAACTGTTTTGCCATCCAGCGCAGGTAGAAGATGGCAACAACGCCAGCCCCAAGCACCAGTGGTGTAATGGACAGCATGATTGTATTAATAAAAGGCCGTTCGTATTCTTGAATAGTGTCAAGCGAAGAGCCAAGTAAGACAAAGGCCAGCGCCGGCAGCACTGCCATGGGCAGCAGTAGCAGCCAGTAGCCGGGCTGCCTCGGGTAGTCGTCCTTCTGCCAGTCATCCTCCTTCTGGTAGTTATCCTCCCACCAGTCATCCGCCGACCCCGCCGGCAGCAGGAAGCAGCCCACCAGTAGGCCCAGCGCCAGCCCCGGCAGATTGCCGTAGAGCAGCGCCACATAAATGGCATTAATGAAGTATGACAGGGGAATGCGGAACAGCAGCACTATGGCCAGAGTGCCACCCACTAACATCAGAAGTTCAAGAAGGCCGCTCACCAACAGGCCCAGCAGCGTAAATGAAACAAAATCGCCGGGGCGGCGGTAAAAGCGAAACCGCTTCGCTAGCCATCTCAGGTAGAAGGTGGCCACGGCTCCAATGCCGGCGGTCAGCAGCGCAATAATTAAGACTAGCCCGTTAACACCTCTTACGTGAAATAGAAAGACCAGCACCGGCAGCGCTGCCATGGGCAGCAGCAGCCAGTAGATGGGCTGCCTCGGATAGTCGTCCTCCCGCCAGTCATCCGCTGACCCCGCCGGCAGCAGGAAGATGCCGGCCAGCATAGTGCCTAACGTCGCCCAATTCGGTAGCCAATAGGACAGTGAAAACATCTCATATAACGCCGATTGCAATGCAAACTTTAGCGTTTGCAGGAATCCCGGGTTCATTAGCCCGTCAATGGCAGTGTCAATGAGCTTGTGGAGCAGACAGCCCACGGTGATAAAGAACAGCACGTCCTTCACGTTGCGCCACAGCTTGAGGCGGTTGGTCAGCCAGCCGCAGGCCAGGGCCGTAAACCCGTGGATAGTTAGCTGGATAGCCAGGATATTCACGAGACCATAAAGTTGGCGCCCGCGGATAAAAATGAACAGGTAGATCAGGGCGGTTAGGGGGAGGCTCAAGGCCAGCAGCCAGCGGGTGGGAAAGCCGGGATAGAATTCTTCTTCTTCGGTGGTGTTTGGTCATGGATTTTCCTTGGGGAATTTGGCATGGGGATTGGGCGGAGTGCATTCATAATTTCTTCGTTAAGGGCGTTAAAACAAACCGGCCGCTTAATAACGACCCGCCAATTATGAGATACTTTCCGCCGGGTTGCATTGCTAATTACATATAGATAGGCGCCCGTCCGTTGGTAAATAAATCTTTTACCGACGGACGGGCGCTTTACCTGTATGTAGATTGACTCGCTATCATGGCGTCTTTAACCACGGAGATAAGTATGACAAAAATCCAACAACCCGCCGACCCGCGCCAGTGGCAGCCCGTGATTTACAGCCTGCTGGCCTATTTTCTATCCGCCTTTCTCATCGACATGGCGACCATCTTCATGGATGCCGCGCAGAACCAGCAGATTAGCCAGGAGCAAATTCAACAGCAGCTGACAAGTCCCCAGCAGCTGCTGTTCGTCGTCGTCGTCCAGCTGTTCTTTCTGGATTTGGTGCGCCGCCGCTGCCGCTGGACCTGGACAGACGTGGGCTTTAATCGCTTTAGCAAGCGGCAGTGGGAACTGCTGTGGCAAATTCCCCTGTACCTGGCCACCATCTATACCTTGAAACAGCTGTTGGAGGGGAAAATGCGCGCCTGGTCCCCCGAGGCCAGCATAGTTATGCGGGGCATGGAGCCGGTGTATAAATCCCCGGTCGACCTGCTGCTGGCGTTGGCCACCATCCTACCGCTGGAAATCATGCTGCGCGGCTTCGTACAGAATTTCGTCCGCGCCCGCTGGGGTTCCCTGGCGGCGGTGCTGGCAACGCCGCTGGCCATTGGCCTGGTGCTGCTTTTAACGGCGCTTAGTATGCCCACCAACCAACGGCCGCCGCTGGTTCTGCTTTGGCCCATATTTATTTCCCTGGCCGCCCTGAACCTGTTGCAGGAACGGCACCGTAACCTGTGGGTGCTGGTACTGGTGCAAGTGATAGGTGTGCTGATAGCGGTGGCCATTAACTAGAAATTTACCGACGGAGGGGCGCTTCCCCTGTATGTATTTAAGGCAATTACATGCGGGATACGCACAGCGCTGAGCTGAAGACTAAGAACCGCCCGTCCGTTGGTAAAGCACCGCCCCGCTGTTGCTAAGCGGCGGCGTTCTCGACAGTCTTTGTTTAATTAACTGATTTGCATTAAGCAATTAATTTGGTTAAGGTTTTAAGGCCTTTTTTGTTAAACCACAAAGGAGTTCTATGTACACATTATTCAACCTCTACCAAATCTGCGGCTTCGTTCTTCTGGCCTCGGCCTTCCTAATCCAGCCGCAGCTGGCTCGTTCCTTCCCCCGCCAGCAGAGCTTTTACCTCTGCGCCATTCCCTCGGCCGGCCTGGCCGCGACCCTCAACCGCCAGCTGCACCTGGCCAGCCCCTTCTGGCTGAATTTATTTAAGGCCCTAGCTCTAGCGCTCTGGCTGGTGGGCCTAATTCTGGTGCTGAATTTAAATGCGGGAGCTACCCGTCTCATTGCCATCGCTCTGGCGGTCCCGGCCGTTACTCTGCTGGCCGCCGGCTATGCCCTACCGCGGCTGCAACTGCGACAGGCCGGCCTCATGGTGCTCGCCTGCTCTCTGCTGTTTAACAGCTTCCAGTTGCGGGGCGCTTCAATGGCCGGCGGCACACTGACAACCCTGTCGGGCATTGCGGCGGCGCTGGCACTAGTAGGCTTTATCTTTAACGTCATCAGCTCCGCGCCGAACTCGAAAATCAGTGTTGCCCTGCAGCGGCGCCTGCCCCAGCTCGCCTCCTACTCCTGCGACCTGATGCTGGGCGGGGCCGTGGCCATGCTGATTCTAGGCCTGCTCCAGCTGCTGGCTCTACCCTTCCATTAATGGGTTCTAACACCATATGAGTGCAAAGGGGCCGGCGTTCTTACCGCCGGCCTTTTTATGGCCCAAGGAATGACATGCTGAACCTTTACCAAATCTGCTGCTACTGGATTGTCGGCACCACCGTGCTGGCCCTGCCCTACGTGGCGCGGCGCTGGCCCGGCAACGACCAGGCCGCCTTTCTCCTGGGCCCGCCGTCCGGCCTGAGCGGCTGGCTCATCACTCGGCTGCAACTGGAACGGCGCGGCTGGTTCCTGCTGTGGCTGGCGTCGGGCCTATTGCTGTGGCTGGTCGTCCTGCTGCTGGCCCTGAACCAGAGCACCGGTTTCCCCCGGGCCCTTATCGCGCTGCTGGCTCTGCTGGCGGTGGCCACGGCGGCCGTCGCCCTTATCACCGGCGAAAACCAATGGCAGAACCGGGGCCAGCTATGCTTCGCCTACTCCCTGGTTGGTAGTTTCCTACTGGCGCCTAAGCCCAGCGACGCGGACGCGGTGGCGGGGCTCTACGGTCTAATGCTCATACTCGCCATCGGCGCCATTCTCCTGGGGGTTTTTCTTAATAAGAATGCGGAACGGCCGCTGCCGCTGGCCCGGGACTTGATAATGGGCGGTGGCGCGCTAATTGCGGCCCAGGGCCTGCTCCAGCTGCTGGCCCTACCCTTTAATTAAGGAGCTGCCATGGCCACCCTCATTAGCCTTTACCAAATTTTCACCAGCTGGTTTATCCCCCTTATGGTGCTGAACGTACCCTTGGTGGCAAGCCGGGCGTCGGATATGCGGGGGGAAATTCTCCTCTACGCGCCCCAGGCCGGCCTCAGCGCGCTGCTAACCCGCTGGCTGCGGCTGGACCACCTCTTCTGGCTTGGCCTCTGTGTGGCTAATGTGCTGGCTCTCTGGCTGACGAGCCTGCTGCTGGTGCTGCTGGCCGGCGCGGACTGGCAGCGAGTCATCGCCGCCCTGCTGGCCCTGGCGGCGGTCGGCCCATTCATCATTAATATGCTTTCTCCCCGTAAGGCCATGAATGGCAGCCTGATCACCTGCAGCCTGTCATTACTCTTTAATATTCTTGCCACCGACGTTTCACCGCTGCTGCCCACCAGCGGCCTGAGCAATTACCTGTCTATGGCGGCCCTGGCGGGGCTCATGCTGGGCCTGCTAGTTAATGGCTACGGGCTGCTAAAACCGCCGCGCTGGCGCTGGCTGGGCCTAACCATCGACGGCCTGATGCTGGGCAGTGCGCTGCTGAAATTCGCCCTGGGCCTGTTCCAGCTGCTAGCCCTAGGCTTTTCGGCCTAATTACATACACCATAAGCGCCCGTCCGTTTGTAAAAGCCGGGTTTATTGCCCCCCGCGTCCTTTCCCATTAGCCTTAAGGCTTATCCAAGCGAAAGGAGTTGCCATGGCCACCCTCATCAATCTTTACCAACTGAGCCTTTACCTACTCGTTGCCATCGCCGCCCTCGGCCGGGAGCAACGGCCCCACTGGCAGCGGCTGTCCCAATGGCTGCTTCAGCTCATCGGCCTGCTCGGCCTAGGGCTAATGTTAGAGCTGGCCGACGGTACCGCTAGAACCATCGCCCTGACCCTCTACGGCGCTGGTCTTATCCTGCACGGCGTCGGCCTAATCCAGCCGCGGCTGCGGCCGCTGGCGGCGCTAATCTTCACTCTGGCGCTGCTCTACCAGCTATTTCTATTAATGGCCCTACTGCCCGAGGACACCGGCCCCCTTAACCTTACCGCCAAGCTGCTGGCCCTGGCCATCGCCTTGGGTTTCCTATTGCATGTGCTTGCCACCACGGCCGGTTCCCCCCTCGGCACTGCTTTACAACGGCGCTGGCCGGCCTTGGGCCAGGTCGCTGACCGGCTCAGTCGGGGCGGCGGCGCCCTGCTGCTGGGCCTCGGCCTGTTCCAGCTTTTAACCCTAGCTTTTTAAGGAGAAACCATGAATACGCTCTTTAAGCTCTACACCCTTATCTATTTTTTATTCATTCCGCTGCTGGCGTTGGCCTCCATCCAGTCCGACGCCGCCGGCGACCCGAAAAAAAATTTCTGGCCCTGCAATGGCCAGGCGAAGCCAATCCGCTTACTGAAACCTTGGCTTAAGCTCGACCACCCGCTCTGGCCGCGGCTGTGGCTGGCGCTGCTGCCGCTGATTTGGCTGCTCGGTTCAATCCTAATCATTGGCAGTACCAGCGGCGCCGTTCGGCTGGTGGCTGGCGCTCTGACCGGGGCGGTGCTGCTCGGCGGCGGCGTTGGCCTCATGTCCTCCAGTCGGGCGCCAGGGGCCTGGGCCATGGGCCTTATGGGGGTGGCAATGGTCTATAACTTCTATTTCATGCCGGAGCGTTGGTCGCCGGCCCGGGCGGGGCCGCTGGCTACGGCCGCCGGCTGGGCAACGCTGCTGGTCGTGCTGGGCTTCCTGCTCGCCATCGCCACCGTTAAAGGCAGTCTGCTCGCTCCCGTGGGACGCCGCTGGCCGCGGCTGTGGCCCATCGCCGACGGGCTGGGCCTGGCCGGGGCGCTGCTGGGCCTGGCCGTGGCCCTGCTGCGACTATTAACCCTACCCTTTAGCCCTTGAGGAATTTCCATGGACACCCTATTGAATCTTTACCGCAGCAGCCTGGACTTGTTTTTACCGGTAAGCATGCTGTCCCTAAGCTACACGGCGCGCCGCTGGCCCAAAGAGAAAGACAAATGGCTGACCGCCCCGCCCCAGTCGCCGCTGGCCCAGCAGCTACATCGCTGGCTATTCCTTGAATCGCCGGTCTGGCTGCTGGCGACCGTCGTCGTGCTTGCCAGCCACTGGCTGGCGGGGCTGGCCTTAATATTTAGCGCCGGCGCCGACGGCCCGCTGCGGCTGACCCTGGTTCTGGCCATCGCGACCGCCAGCCTGGGCGCCGCCGCCGCGCTGTTTCCGTCCCGGCGGCTGGGACAGGTGGCGCTGACCGGCTTTGCCCTGGCGCTGCTCTACAACCATCTGTGCTGCGCCTATCTCTTTCCGCCGCCGTCTCGGGAATTTGGCGCTAAAAACTATCTGCTATTGGCGGCCCTGCTGGGCCTTTTCCTGCGAATGGACAGCGGGAGCGAAGAGAATGCAGACCCGACGCTGCTGCAGCTGAAGCCCTACGGCGACGCCATTACGATTGGCAGCGCCGCCCTGCTGGTCGCCATGGAGCTGTGGCAATGGTGGTAGCGCTTTCCCAAATAAAAACCCCGGCCTAAACCGGGGTTTTCTATTTTTACCGACGGACGGGCGCTTTAGCTGTATGTTTATTTAATCCGTTAAACATACAGCTAAAGCGCCCTACCGTTTGTAA
>CAUSQL010000002.1:0-90144 GCA_963533935.1 uncultured Cardiobacteriaceae bacterium | reverse complement strand
TGTATGTAAATAATGCTTTAAATACATACAGGAGAAGCGCCCGTCCGTTTGTAAAACAATTCCGATGGCAGCAAAACTTGCCTAAAATCCTCGAAAACTTTGTCAAGTGGAACCATGAATAACGCAAAGAAATTACACATTGCCCTGTGCGTCGGGGAGAAATCCGGCGACCTCATTGGCGCACCGCTGCTGGCCGAACTACAGCAGCGCTTTCCGAACGCCCAATTTTCCGGCGTCGGTGGCGAGGAAATGGCTGCCCTCGGCTTTAATAGTCTGGTACCACTGGAAAAACTTGCGGTGATGGGCCTGGTGGAGGTGCTGGGGCGGCTGCCGGAGCTGTGGCGTCTGCGCCGCCGCCTGCTCAATTACTGGCGGGATAATCCGCCCGACCTCTTCGTCGGCATTGACGCGCCGGATTTTAATCTGCCCATCGCGCGCCAACTGAAGCAAAAGGGAGTTAAGACTGTGCACTACGTGAGCCCGTCCCTGTGGGCCTGGAAATCCTGGCGCATTCACGGCATTAAAAAATCCGTGGATTTAATGCTTTGCCTGTTCCCCTTTGAGACGGAGATTTACCGCCGCCATCAACTGCCCGCCATCTGCGTGGGCCACCCCATGCGGGACCGGCTCCAGCCCATTGATCGGGATAAGGCCCGCCAGCTGCTGCACCTGCCGCTGGGGGCGAAGATTCTCGGCATTTTCCCCGGCTCCCGCGCCAGTGAACGGCAGCAGCTAGCGCCCATTTTCATCGCTACAGCCCAACGCTTAGAAAAGGAGAATTACCTGATTCTTAGCCAGCCCGGCGCCGATTTACCCGAAGAATTTCTGGTAAAGGACGCCGCCAGCGAATTGCTCATGGCCGCCTGCGACTTACTGCTGCTAAAGAGCGGCACCATTACCCTGGAAGCGGCGCTGCTGCAACGGCCCATGGTCGTAGCCTACCGGGTCCACAGCCTGACGGCCCTCATCGCCAGAATATTGTTAAAAATCAAGCGCTTCGCCCTGCCGAACATTCTGCTGGGGCGGGAACTGGTGCCGGAATTAATGCAAGAAAATTGCACCGTGGACCGGCTGGAACGGGCGCTACTCCAGGTCAATCCGGCGGAGCAACTGGCCGGCTTCCGGGAATTAGGCGCGCTGCTGCCGCCCCAGGCCAGTTCGAAGGCGGCCGCTGCCATTGGGGATTTACTGTGCTAATCGGCGGCTGCGACGAGGTGGGCCGCGGCGCCCTGGCCGGCCCGGTGCTGGCGGCGGCGGTGATTTTGCCGGAAAGCTACGAACTGCCGGGCCTGAACGACAGTAAACAGCTGACGGCGCGGCGGCGGGAACAACTGGCCGCAGCCATAAAGGAACAGGCCCGAGCCTGGGCCCTGGCGGAGGTGAGTGCCGCGGATATCGACCGGCTGAACATACACCGGGCCAGCCTCCACGCCATGGCGCTGGCGGTGGCGCAGCTAAGCCCCGCGCCGGAACTGCTGTTGGTGGACGGCAAATTCAAACCGGCCGTGTCTATGGAAAGCCGGGCCATCATCGGCGGCGACGGATTGGAACCGTGCATTTCCGCCGCCTCCATCATTGCCAAGGTGGCGCGCGACCGGCTGATGGCCGAGCTTGACCGGCAATTCCCCGGCTACGGCTGGAGCAAGAACAAGGGCTACGGCACCGCCGCCCACCGGATGGCCCTGGAAGAACTGGGCCCGAGCCCGCAGCACCGGCGCAGCTTCCGGCCGCTGCACCAGGAATCATTGTTTTAGGAGGAACTATGGCTAAATGGCCGGAACACCCCTTCCGCCTCTTTTTCTTGTTGGTGTGCCTGGCGGCGCCGCTGGCGCTGTTGCCCTGGCTGAGTTTAATTTTCTGGCCCCCGGGCTTTTTCCCGCTGCACTGGCACGCCTTCGCATTTATAAACCTGCTGGGCGGCGCTGCCTTTGTCGGCTTTCTCTTTACCGCCTGGCCCTCCTGGACCGGGCCGCGGCCTTTAAAGCGCCACAGCTACAGCCTGCTTACGCTGTGGCTGGCCCTGGCCTTTAGCCTGCCCTGGCCGGCCCTGGCTCAGCCGATAACTTTAATTTTCTGGGTCTACCTGCTGCTGTTCATCAGCGGCTGGACGTTAAAGAATAAAAGGCCGAAGTTGCTCAGCTTCAGCGCCGTTTTGCTGGCCATATTTATCCTAAACCTCAGCTATTACCGGAAAAACTCCGCCGTTTATCTCCATTTGCTGGTGGACGTGATGCTAATCGCCGTGGCCCAGGTTAATTTCCGCGTCGGCATGGTGCTCGGCAATGAGGCGCTGAAGCTGGATACGGACAATGAACTGCGCTTCGTCGCCAACGGGCACTTTAAGAACATTGCGGTGCTCAGCCTCTGGGCCTACGGGCTGGCGGTGTTTTTTGGTGCGTCGCGGGAAATGTGCGGCTATTTGGCGGCGGCGGTGGCCTGCGCCTGCGGCGCGCGGCTCCAGGACTGGCACAGCACCAAGCTGCTGCGTGCCCCCTACGTGCGCGCCAACTACCTGATTCACTGGGTTTTAACCCTGGGCTACGGGGCCCTGGCCCTGGCCTACCTGTTTAGGCCGGCCTGGTTCAGCCCGGCGCGCCATTTTCTGGCGCTGGGGGCCTTCCTCGGCGCCATTCTGCTGATTATGTCCGTGGCCGGCCTGCGCCACAGCGGACGGCCGCTGCGCTTTTACCCGGACAGCCGGCTGGCGCTGGCGCTGGTGTTTTTTGCCGCCCTCAGCCGGGCGCTGGGGGCGCTGCTGTGGCCGTCGCTGCTGACCATCTACCTGCTGCCGACGCTGGCGCTGCTGACCGCCTTCACCCTCTACGGCCTGCGCTACCGGCACATCTTCGCCCACAGCGAGCCCCATTAACATACAACCGGGCGCTTCCCATGTATGTTTAAGCCTTAAAACATACATCTAAAGCGCCCCATCGTTTGTATAAAAGCCACGGCGAAGCCTCTATAATTTTTTTCCTTTTAAATCAGGAATTCCCCATGAAAAATGTAGTTATCGGCATCATCGGCTTTGGCACCGTCGGCCAAGGGGTGGTGGAGGTGCTGGAAAAGAACGGCCAGGAAATCGCCCTGCGCACCGGCTACCAAATTCAAATTAAATCGGTGGCCCGGCGCCATTGGCCCGCCGGCGCCAGCTATCCCTTCAAATGCAGCATCGACCCGCGGGAAATCGTCAGCGACCCGGCCATTCACATCGTCATCGAGCTGGCCGGCGGCGAAGAGCCGGCGCGCAGCCTCATCGTCGAGGCGCTGAACAACGGCAAGCACGTGATTACCGCCAATAAGGCGCTGATTGCCAAGCACGGCGAGGAGCTCTTCGCCCTGGCGCGCAGCAAGGGTGTGGCCTTGGAATTTGAAGCCTCGGTGGCCGGCGGCATTCCGGTCATCAAGGTGCTGCGCGAGGCCATGAGCGCCAACGAAATCATCGAGGTGGCCGGCATCATCAACGGCACCAGCAACTTCATTCTCAGCGAGATGGCCCAGAAGGGCCGCTCCTTCGCCGAGGTGCTGGCCGAGGCCCAGGCCTTGGGCTATGCCGAAGCCGACCCCTCCTTTGACATCAACGGCACCGACGCCGGCCATAAGATTTGCATTCTGGCTTCGCTGGCCTTTGGCATTCCCCTGCAATTCGACCGCATCTATATCGAGGGCATCGACGCCCTAACTCCGGAAGACATTAAGACCGCCGCCGAGCTGGGCTACGGCATTAAGCACCTGGCCCTGGCCCTGCGCCGCCCCGACGGGGTGGAGGTGCGGGTGCATCCGACCCTAATTCCCCAGGAGGCGCTGCTGTGCAGTGTGAACGGGGTGATGAACGCGGTGCAGGTGAAGGGCAACGCCATCGGCACCAGCCTCTACTACGGTGCCGGCGCCGGCCGTTTACCGACCGCATCGGCGGTGGTGGCGGATTTGGTGGACATCATTCGCGAGTTGAATTTGGACGCGGCGGACCGGCTGCGGGAGTTCGGTTACCAGCAGGTGCGCGACCGGGAAAGCCTGCCGGTGCTGGAACCGGGCCAGTTCATCAGCGCCTACTACCTGCGGCTGACCGTGGCCGACCGGGTGGGGGTGCTGGCGGAAATCGCGCAAATCATGGCGAAGAACGGCATTTCCCTCCAGTCGGTGATTCAGAAGAATGCGGAGAAGCAGGGCGACAATCTGCCGCTGATTCTGCTGACGGAGCCGGTGCTGGAAAGCCGCATTTCCCAGGCCATCGGTGAGATTTCCCAGCTGGACGCGCTGCGCGGCGCGGTGCAGCGCATTCGGGTGGCGAACATCGCTTAACGGCATTTATACAAACGGACGGGCGCTTTAGCTGTATGTAAATAATCCTATTTATACAAACAGATAAAGCGCCCGTCCGTCGGTAAATAACGAATCTAGACCGCCCAAGGGCTGCATTGGCGCTTATAAATTCTTCCGCAGCACGGGCCTAACCGAAGCGGGCCGCCATTAGCGGAACCGTAAACCGCTGCCATTCAACCGTCATTTACTGCAGATAATCCAGCTATACCAACGGACGGGCGGTTCTTCGCTATCGCTCAGCGCTTCGCTTCCCCTGTATGTAATTAACGTTCTAAATACATACAGGATAAGCGCCCGTCCGTCGGTAAATTACCGATTAAACCTACAGCACCTTAGCGATGGCCTCGGCCAGGTAGGCGATGTCCGCCTCACTGCGCAGGCCGGCAATATTGGTGCGTCCTTCGCCCACCATGTAGATGGCGAATTCCTCCCGCAGCCGCTGCACCCGCGCGGCGCCCAGCGGCAGCAGCGAGAACATGCCCCGGTGCACGTCGGTGATGAACTGCCAGTTGCCGCCGGCCTGGGCGGTCAGGGCCGCAGCCAGCTGTTGGCGCCGCGTGCGCATGTATTGGCTCATCTGGTTCAACTCCTCCTCCCAGCGGCGGCGCAGCTCCGGATTGCCGAGAATGCGCGCGACGATTTCCGCCCCGTGGTCCGGCGCCATGGACACCATGGCCCGGCTACAGCTGGCGAAGTGCGATTGCAGCGCCTCGGCCTGTTCTGCATTCTTCCCGACCATGATGACGGCGCCGACCCGCTCCTTGTACAGGCCGAAGTTCTTCGAGCAGGACACAGCAATAAAGATGTTCTCCAGGCTGCTGGCCAGCTTACGCACGCCGTAGGCGTCCTGCTCCAGACTTTCGCCGAAGCCCAGATAGGCCAGGTCAATGATGGGCAGGAAGCCGCGCCGCTGGGCGATTTCCGCCACCTGGTCCCAGTCCGCCGGGCTTAAATCGGCGCCGCTGGGGTTGTGGCAGCAGCCGTGGAATAGCACCAAATCCTGCGGGCCGTAGCCTTCCAGGGCGCTGAAGAACTGCTCCCGCGCCACCAGCGAGCTGGCCCGGTCGTAGTAGGGGTAATCGGCCAGGGGAAAGCCCGCGGCGCTGAAGATGGCCTTGTGGTTGCCCCAGGTGGGTTCCGGCAGATAGAGGCGGGCCTGGGGCATTAAATGGTGCAGACTTTCGCCCATGAGCCGCACGGCGCCGGTGCCGGCCACCGCCTGAATGGTGCGGCGGCGGCTTTTCTCCACGGCATCGCCCAGCACCAGCTCGCTGATGAGTTCGTCGAAGCGGGGGTTGCCGAGCAGACCGATGTAGCTCTTGGAGCTTTCCTGCTGGAGCAACTCGCCTTCGGCGGCCTTAACGGCGGCCATGATGGGCGTTTCCCCCTGGGCATTCTGAAAAACGCCGACGCCCACGTCGATTTTCGGCGTGCGCGGGTCGGCCTTAAACAGCTGCGACAGGCGCAAAATCGGGTCGTCGGGTAATTTCTCGATGGTTGCAAACATGATTTTTCCTTGATTAAAAGCCTAAAGATGGTTCTGGCGGTGCCGCTGGCGGCGGGGCCGCGTGGGTCAATCTTATAAATAATTACCGCTAGAATGGGACATTTAGCATTTCTGAGGATTGCCATGAAACTTTACTACTACGACCACTGCCCCTTCTGCGTGCGCGTGCGCCTGGCCGCCGGCCTGCTCGGCCAGCCGTTGGAAGAAATTCCTCTGGCCAACGACGACGAGGACACACCCATCAAGCTGGTGGGCAAGAAGGTGCTGCCCATTCTGATTCGTGAGGACGGCAGCCCGCTGGCGGAAAGCCTGGACATCGTCGCCTATTTGGATAGGGACGGCCACTTCGGCGGCGCCGTGCGGCCGGAGCTGGCCGAGTGGCTCCAGGCCGTCAATGGGCTAGTGCATAAGCTGGCCATGCCGCGCAACATCATGGTGCCGCTGCCGGAATTCGCCAGCGACAGCGCGAAAAATTACTACCGGGAGAAGAAGGAGGCCTTCCTCGGCGAACGCTTTAGCGATTTGCTGGCGCAGACGCCGAAATTCCTGGCTGAACTGGATTCGCCGCTGCGCACGCTGACGGAACTGCTGGGCGAACCCTACGCCGCCGGCGCCGTGCCGGGCATTGAGGACATTTACCTGTTCCCGGTGCTGCGCAATCTAACCATAGTGAAGGGGCTGCCCTGGCCGGAGCCGCTGCGCCAGTACCTGGAAAACCTGACGGCCAAGAGCGGCGTGGCCACCTACTTCGGCCGCAGCGTTTAGTTAATTTACCGACGGCCGGGCGCTTTACCTGTATGTAATTAAGCTCTAATTTACATACAGCTAAAGCGCCCGTCCGTTTGTATAAATGCCATTTCCCGCTTAAGCCTTAAGTTCCAACCACACCGGACAATGGTCCGAGGGCCGTTCCCAGGTGCGCGGCAGCAGGTCGATGCCGGCCCGCCGCAGCTCCAGGGCCTCGCTGGCGAAAATCAGGTCAATGCGCATGCCGCGGTTCTTGGCAAAGGCACCGTGCCGGTAGTCCCACCAGCTGAAGGGTAGGGTCGGCTCCTGGACCCGGCCGCGCAGCGGTTCCCATTGGCTCTGGTAGTCCGCCGCGGCCAGGTTCATGGCGCCGTAGTCACCCCAGCGGTAGGGCTGATGTTCCGGGTAAAAGGCGCGGAAGCTGTCGCGCAGGCCCAGGGCCGCCAGTTCGTGGAGAAAGCGCCGCTCCGGTTCCGAAGTGAAGATTTGCCCGGCCCGCCGTTCCCCGTCCACCATGTCGCCGGCACCGGGCACGATGTTGAAGTCGCCGAGCAGCACCAGCCGCGGCCAGCGCCGCAATTCCGCGGCGAGGAAATCCCGGGCCGCCGCCAGCCACCGTAATTTGTAGAAATATTTGTCCGAATCCAGCTCCTGGCCGTTGGGCACGTAGACGCAGACGATACGTAGGTCGCCGCAGCTGGCCGCCAGCAGCCGCGCCTGGGGGTCGTCCCAGTTGGGCAGGTTGCGCTGAATGTGCGTCAGCGGCCGGCGGCTGAGCAGGGCCACCCCATTGTAGGTCTTCTGGCCCAGGCTGATTAGTTCATAGCCCGAGGCGCTGAAGTCGATGGCCTCCTCCTCCTGCTTCAGCTCCTGCAGGGCGATGAGGTCCGGGTCGTGGTTGGCGATGACCTGTAAAAGCTGCGGGCCGCGCACCTTCAGGGAGTTCACATTCCAGCTGAGTAATTTCATGAAAAATCCTTTAATTGCCCGCGTCCGCGACGGGGCGACTGCATTAAAATGAGCGATTTTAGCGAACCCTATGCGAAGCCTGCGATTTCACCTGGAGCAAAGCCTAACGGTGGGCGAAGAAATTAGCCTGACCGGCCCCAACCATCACCATCTGGCCAAGGTGCTGCGGCTGCGGCCCGGGGCGGAAATTCAGCTCTTCAACGGCGACGGCTTCAATTACCAGGGGCAAATCCTCGCCCTGGACGGGCGGAGCAGCCGCATTCGCATCAATGGCCAGGAAAATCCCCACAACGAAAGCCCGCTGGCGCTGACCCTGCTGCTGGCCCTAATTAAGGGCGAGGCCTTCGAGCGGGCCCTACAAAAGGCCGTCGAGCTGGGCGTTAAGCGCATCGTGCCGGTGCTGGCCCGCCGCAGCGAGGCCAAGGGCCTAAAGGAAGAACGCTGCCGTGGCATTCTTATTGCCAGCGCCATGCAGTGTGGCCGGGCCGTGGTGCCGGAGCTGATGGAGCTTACGGCACTGGAAGCGGCCCTGGCCCAGTGGGCGCCCGGCTGGATTTTTTCGCCCCACCACCCCAATAGCGGAGCGGCCACGGCCCCCATTCGGGCCCTGGCCATCGGCCCCGAGGGCGGTTTTAGCGAGGAAGAAGTGGCCCGGGCCATGGACTTGGGCTGGCACAGCCGGCGGCTGGGCCCGCGCATACTGCGGGCGGATACGGCGGCGACGGTGGCCCTGGCCCAGGCCCAGATGCTCCAAGGGGATTTACATGTTTAATTTGCTTACTAAAAAAGACCGGAATCATATTCTCGAAAACCCACTGGCAGAGCTTGCCTACCGCATGCGGCTCATGCGGATTTTCAACGGCATTCGCTTCATCTTCGCTCTGGTGCTGGTCAGTTCCCTGCTGGGCCTGGCCGACGAAATTAACATCTGGCGCCACCAGGAAAGCAAGCGGGTGTTCTTCATCATTGCCACCATGTACGCCGCCAGCCTGCTGCTCTACAGCCTGCTGTCGGCGATTTATCCCAAGAGCCGCGGCCTGATTCTCGGCAACGCCCTCTTCGACCTGGTATTTGTGGCGGCCCTGGGCGTGCTGCTGACCCGCATTGAAACCTGGAACCTGCTGGCCATTTTCCTGTTCAGCACCACCATGCTGACGGTGCTCACCACCAGCCACAATGAGGGCGTGGTGGTGGGGTTTTTCATGGGCATCATGCTGATTACCACCTACTTCGTGGACATTTACTTTGATTACGTCTATCTGATTAAGTACAAGAACGGCCTGCTAAACACCATTACCGCCAAATACGGCAGCATCTTTGAGGTGCTGCTGATAGGACTTAGCGGCGGGGTAATCATCGGCATGATATCCCGGCTCATCAACCAAACCCGCGAAAGTGAGCGGTCAGCGCGCCTTAGCAGTATCCGCGCCGAGCACCTGCAGGCGCTGAACAACGCCATCATCGACCACATCAGTTTAGCGCTGCTGGTGGTGGACCTGGAGGAGGGGCGCATACTCATGATGAATCGCCAGGCGAACATTCTCCTGGCCACGGACAGCTACGAGCACGACAACCGGCTGGGCCGCCTGTCCCTACCGTTGGCCAAGCGCTTCGGCAAGTGGAAGGAAATGCGCCTGCACAACGAGCAGCCGCTGGAAATCGGCGGCCAGGGCTACAGCGTGCAATTCAACCATCTGGACGAGGATAAGGTGCTGGTGCAGTTGGAAAATATTCTGGAGAACCGCAATAAGATTCGCGAGAACCGGCTGGATTCTTACAGCCGCCTCTGCTCGGCCATCGCCCACGAGGTGAAGAATCCGCTGGCCTCGGTGTCCGGCAGCGCCCAGTTCATTCTGGAGAGCGAAAGCCTAAACGAGTGCCACAGCCTCGGCGAGAAGATTTACCGCAACAGCAAGCGCATCTCCTTGATTATTAACGATATTTTGAACATATTCAGCAGCCGCGCCACCCAGAAGCAGCTGGTGAAGCTCAACGGCTTTATCCGCGAGGTGGTGGAGGAAACGCGCATGAATGCGGAGCTGGCTAACATTTACATTCGCCTGAACATTGAGGAGAGCGACCACTATGCGGTTTACTTTGACCCGAACCACCTGCGCCAGGTCATAGATAACCTGCTGATTAACAGCGTGAAGCACTGCGGCCGCCCCGACCCCATCATCACCATACGCACCAGCCGCGGCCTGGGCGAGCGCACCCTGTATCTGGACGTCATGGACAATGGCCAGGGGGTGGCGGCCAGCGACGAGGAGCGGATTTTTGAACCCTTCTATTCCAGCAAGGGCAGCCCGGGGCTGGGCCTATACCTGGTGCGGGAAATCTGCCTGTCCAACCAGGGGCAAATTTCCTACATTCGCCAGCCCCAGGGGGCCTGCTTCCGGGTGGCCATGGAGTGTTATTTAGAGGAAGAAAAACTATGAGGAATTTTTATGGTTAAGGCTTTAGTTATCGACGACGAACAGGACATTTGCGAACTAGTGGAGATGGGCATTCGCGGCGTAGGCTTTGAATGCGACAGCGTCTACACCGCCAAGGCGGCCATTAAGAAATTGAAGGAAAACCACTATGACCTGGTGATTACGGACATTCGCCTGCCCGACGGCGACGGCATCGACCTGCTGGCCCACATTCAGAAGCACTACGTGAACACGCCGGTGTGCCTGATGACCGCCCACGGCAATATGGACATGGCGGTGCGTGCCCTGCGCCTCGGTGCCTTCGACTTCATTCAGAAGCCCTTCGACCTGAAGCAGCTGCGCGCCATCTGTAAGAACGCATTGAATAATCAGGGCGGCGAGGCGGAAAGCGCCCCGGCCAAGGCAGCACCGGCCCGGAGCAGCACCAAGGCCAGCGGCGGCAGCAAGTACCAAATCATCGGCGATTCGGCGCCCATGGAGGCCCTGCGCAATATGATTGTGCGCATTGCCAAATCCCAGGCGCCGGTGTTTATCCACGGCGAATCTGGCACCGGTAAGGAGGTGGCGGCCCGCTCCATTCACTACCAGAGCGCCCGCGCCGGCGCCCCCTTCATTGCGGTGAACTGCGGCGCCATTCCCGAAACCCTGGTGGAAAGTGAATTCTTCGGCTACAAGAAGGGCGCCTTCACCGGCGCCAACAACGACCAGAAGGGCCTGTTCGTCTCGGCCAACGGCGGCACCCTGTTCCTCGACGAGGTGGCGGACCTGCCGCTGGCCATGCAGGTGAAATTGCTGCGGGCTATTCAGGAGCGGGCGGTGCGGCCCATCGGCGGCGACCGGGAAGAGGCGGTGGACGTGCGCATTATTTCCGCCACCCATAAGAATCTGGCCGAGTGCGTGCAGCGGGGCAGCTTCCGCGAGGATTTGTATTACCGGCTCAACGTCATCAATCTGACCCTGCCGTCCCTGCGCGACCGCACCGAGGACATTCCCCAGCTGGCCGAGTACCTGTTGGCCAATCTGGCGAAGAATTCCCCCTACCCGGACGCCCGGCTGTCGCCGGAGGCGCTGCAGAAGCTCATCGCCTACCCCTTCCCGGGCAACGTGCGCGAGCTGGAGAACATTCTCGAGCGGGCTCTAACCTTCACCGATAGTGCGGTCATCGGCCCCGACGACATTCAGGTGGTGGTTACGGCCAGCCGGGAGGCGCCGGCCAGCGACAGCGGCCCCGGCGGGGAAATGGTTTTAGACGAGTACATGCTGAACATGGAAAAGCAGCTGCTCATGGATACGCTGAAGAATAACGGCTACGACGTGGAGCGGGCGGCGCGGCAGCTGGGCCTAACCGGCTGGGCCCTGCGCCACAAAATGGACAAGCTGGGCCTATGAGAACCTTAAATTGGGTGGATTTACAGCCCTGGCACACGCTGCAAAGCCCGGCCATCGGCCGGGAGCTGTGCCTGCTGGAAAGCCGCAAGGCCCTCTACGGCCTCGAGGAGGAGGATTTAATTCTCGGCGGCGGTTCCAACGTCATCTGCATGGGGGAGGTGAAGCGGCGGCTGGTGAAGTGGCATTACAGCGCCATTGCCCTGGACCGGGAGCAGGGCAATCAGGTGTACGTGCGCGCCAGCGGCGGCACCAACTGGCAGAAGCTGGTGGAATTCTGCTGCGAACAGGATTTCTACGGCCTGGAAAACCTCGCCGGCATTTACGGCACGGTGGGTGCGGCGCCGGTGCAGAACATCGGCGCCTACGGGGTGGAGGTGGCCAGTGCCATCAGCCAGCTGGAGGTCTTCGACCGCCGGGAACGGCGGTTTTTTTGGTTGCGGGCGCCGGAATGTAAATTCAGCTACCGCCATTCCATCTTTAAGGAGAATCCCCACTGGCTCATCGTTACCGTGGAGTTCGTCCTGCAAAAACAGGGGGAATTACAGCGGGACTACGGCGATTTGGCCTACAGTGCGGCGACCACCCCCGCCCAATTCATGCATGAAATCCTGGCGCGCCGCGCCGAACGGCTGCCGGCACCGGAGCAGGAGCCCAACGCCGGCAGCTTCTTCCACAACGTGGTGGTAACGCCAAGCCAGCTGGCGGAATTGCACAAACGGGAGCCGGACATGCCCTACTTCCTGCAGAACGGCCGCGGCAAAATCCCCAGCGGCTGGCTCATCGAGCGCTGCGGCTTTAGGGGTTTGCGGCTGGGCAAGGTGGGCATGTCGGCCAAGCACGCGCTGGTTTTAACCAACCAGGGCGGCAGCGGCGAGGAAATTCTCGCCTTCGCCCACGAGGTGCAGCGGGACGTGAAGGAGCGCTTCGGCCTGACCCTGACCATTGAACCGACGGTGCTGCAATGAACGGAAAATTTCGCGCCGTGGCCCTGGACAAGGACGGCACTATTTTTGACAGCGAGGCCAATTTCCGCCGCGCCCTGGTGGAAACCTTCGCCGCCGTCGGCCAGACCCTTAATCAGGAAATTCTGGAAGCCATCATCGGCCTGGCCACGGTGGACACCTTTAGGCTGCTCGGCCGCCACTACCCGCAATTAAACATGGTTGAGCTGGAAGAACGCACTTTCTCGCGCTACTTCCAGCTGCTGGCCCGCGGCGTGCCCTTCATCGCTGGGGCGCCGGAATTAATTAGGAAAATCAAGGCCTTGGCCTATCCGCTGGCCCTGGTAACCTCCGACAGCCGCCCCAATCTGGAACACAATTTTGCCCACTGCGCCGCGCCGGAGCTGCTGGCCTGCTTCGATGCGGTGATAACTGTAGAAATGGTGCGGGAACCGAAGCCGGCGGCGGAACCCTACCGGCTGGCGGCGGAGCAATTGGCGGTGTCGCCGGCGGAGCTGCTGGTGGTGGAAGACAGCCACATCGGCGCCCGGGCGGCGCTGGCGGCCGGGGCCACGGTGCTGTTCTACAACCCGGCGCCGCTGGCCGGGGCCATAAACATCAGGAGCCTGGCCGAGGTGGCGCAGTGGCTGTAGAACCTTTAGAACTGCGCGTCAGCGGCGACCGCAAGACCCTCACGGTGGTATTTCCCGAGGCCAGCTATGCGCTGCCGGCGGAACTGCTGCGGGTGTGCTCGCCGTCGGCGGACATTCGCGGCCACGGCGGCCAGTGGCAGATTGTCAGCGGCAAGGCAGCGGTGAGCATTTATAAGATTAAGGCCGTCGGCAACTACGCCGTGCAGCTGGTCTTCAGCGACGGCCATTCCAGCGGCATCTACAGCTGGGAGGTGCTGGCGGACCTGGGCCAGAACCGGGATAAATACTGGGAACAGTACCTGGCGGCCCTGGAACGGCTGGGCAAGAGCCGGGAACGGAAATAGGCCGAAGGGGGATTTATACAAACGTACGGGCGCTTCTCTTGTATGTTTAAAAGCATTATTAAACATACAAGGGAAGCGCCCGAAGGGCGCCTGAACGCAGTGAAGAACCGCCCATCCGTTGGTAAAAGCCTAAAACCAGTAGCGGTACATCAGCAGCAGGCTCATTACCATGGATACGCCAATGGCCACCGGGCGAATGAGCCGATTGCCCTTCAGCAATACCAGCCGCGCCGCCAGCCGCGCCCCAACCATTTGCCCCAGGCCCATCAGCAGGCCGACGCTCCACAGCACCTGGCCCGAGCTGGCAAACAGCAGCAGCGCCACCAGATTGGTCAGCAGATTGTAGGTTTTCGCCTCCATGGTGGCCTGTTGCAGGCTGTAGCCCTGGAGTAGCACCAGCGTCAGCAGCAGAAAACTGCCGGTGCCCGGGCCGAGAAAGCCGTCGTAGAAGCCCAGCGGCAGCGCCACGCCGAGGAGAAAGGCGCGGCGGGACAGGCGCGGTGGCTTAACCACCTCGCCGAGCCGTGGCAGGGCCAGCAGAATCAGGCCAATGGCCAGCAGTAGCAGGGGAATGATTAATTGCAGCCAGCCCGCCGGCAGCAGCATGGCCGTGGCCGCCCCCAGCGCCGCGCCGAGGCCGCAGGACAGTAGCGCTTCACCGAGGACGGCGCTGCGAATGCGGCCGGCCCGCATAAAACTAAGGGTCGCCGTCAGGGTGCCGCAGCTGGATTGCAGCTTATTGGTGCCCAGGGCCAGGGCCGGATTCAGGCCGGCCAAAGTTAGGGCGGGCACGGTGAGCAGGCCGCCGCCGCCGGCCAGGGTGTCGATGAAGCCGGCCAGCAGGGCCACCAGCGGCAGCAGGATTAGGGCTTCCAGGCTAAGCATCGTTGGCGCCGCCGTAGCATTCGTTCAGCCACTGCACCAGCGCCTCCAGGCCGGTCTTCTTCAGGCTGGAAAAGAGCTGCAGGCTAATGTCCGCCTGGCCCGCGTAGCTGGCGGTCAGCTCGCTGGCCACCCGGCGCAGCTGTTGCTGCTGCTGGCTGGCGCTGAACTTATCGCATTTGGTCAGCAGAATGAGCGTTTGCAGCTGGCGGCTGGCGCAGCAATCCAGCATTTGCCGGTCTAAATCCTTCAGCGGGTGGCGAATGTCCATCAGCAGCACCACGCCGTGCAGCTGTTCCCGTTCCAGCAGGTATTCACCGAGCAATTTCTGCCAGTGGCTGCGAATGGCTTCGGGCACGTCCGCGTAGCCGTAGCCGGGTAAATCCACCAGATAGTGGCCGGCGTTGGGCAGGGAGAAGTAATTGATGAGCTGAGTGCGGCCGGGGGTTTTCGACACCCGGGCCAGATTTTTCTGGCCGGTCAGAGCGTTGAGGGCGCTGGACTTGCCGGCGTTGGAACGGCCGACGAAGGCCACCTCGCGAATTTCTTCCGGCGGCAGCTGTTTGCGATGGTTGGCGGAGAAGGCAAATTGGGCCTGGCGGTATGGGTTAACCATGTTTTTACGGTAAAATTTAACTTTCAGAATCGCAAATATTATAAGGATTTACACCATGAAACTAGGCAATGTGTGGCTACTGGCGGTGCTACTGCTGGGCCTGGAGGCGGCGGCCCAGGGCGATGTGGCCAAGGGGGCGGAAAAGGCCAAGGTCTGTGCCAGCTGCCACGGTAAAGAGGGCGTGAGCAATAACCCCATCTGGCCCTCGCTGGCCGGCCAGGGGGCCAAGTACATCGTCAAGCAGCTGCATGATTTCAAGAGTAAGGCGCGGCTGGACCCTTCCATGATGGCCCAGGCCGGGGCACTGAAGGACGAAGACATAGTAAATCTGGCCGCCTACTACGAAAGCCTAGCGCCGGCCAAGGGTGAAACCAGCGCCGATGCGGAAACCCTGAAGCTGGGCGAAAGCCTCTACCGGGGCGGCGACATGGCGGCAGCCATTCCCGCCTGTGCCGCCTGCCACGGGCCGGCCGGCGAAGGCATTGCCCCGGCGGCCTTTCCGGCGCTGGCGGGCCAGCATGCCAAGTACACCCGCAAGCAGCTGGAGGCCTTCAAGGCTTCGGCCACCATTGAGGAGCAGGCCAGCGACGCGGATTTGAAGAAAATCGGTCAGCGGGCCAACGACAGCAACCAGATGATGGAAGACATTGCGAAGAAGATGTCGCCGAAGCAGATTGAGGCGGTGTCGCTCTACATTCAGGGCCTCCAGCATTAATCTTACAAACACCCGGGCGCTTTAACTGTATGTATTTAAGGCATTAATTACATACAACTAAAGCGCCCGTCCGTTTGTAAAAACCAAAGCTACCTAAGCCACTCCTGGAGTGGCTTTTCTTTTGGGTGATTGCTGAAGTTAATGCCGTAAAAGAACTATAGGCAAAGCATTTAAGTAGTCCGGGGAGGGTGAGCGGCGCTCAGGTACTTCATGTTCTTCGCTGCGCTCAGGTACTTCGTGTTCTCCATCAATTTACCGACGTAGGGGCGCTTAGATTGTATGTAATTAAAGCCTTAAATACATACAGCCTAAGCGCAGCACTGAGCGCTAGCGAAGAACCGCCCCTCCATTTGTAAATTTACGCTAAACACAAAAAAGGCACTCCGTGGAGTGCCTCGGTTACCGCTTAAGGCTAGCTTTTAAACAATGCCTTGGGCAATCAGGTGATGCGAAGGGTATCGTGTTTACACGATGCCTTGAGCAATCATGGCCTCCGCCACCTTAATAAATCCGGCCACGTTCGCGCCCACCACGTAGTTGGTGTAGCCGCCGCTGCTGCCGTGTTCCACGCAGGCGCTGTGAATGTTCTCCATGATTTGGAACAGGCGCTTATCCACGTCTTCCCGCGACCAGCCCAAACGCATGGCATTCTGGCTCATCTCCAGGCCGGACACGGCGACGCCGCCGGCGTTGGAAGCCTTACCCGGCGCGTAGAGGATTTTGTTCTGAATGAACACTTCGATGGCCTCCAGGGTCGAAGGCATGTTGGCGCCCTCGCCGACGGCCATACAACCGTTATTCACCAGCGTTTTCGCCGCGGCTCCGTCCAGCTCGTTCTGGGTGGCGCAGGGCAGGGCCACGTCGCACTTAACGCCCCAGGGCTTGTCGTTGGCCACGTATTTCAGACCCTGCTCCTTGGCGTAGAGTTCGAGGCGTTCGCGGCGCTCGTTCTTCAGGGCCAGCAGGTCGGCCAGCTGTTTCTCGTTCATGCCGCCGTCGCCGTAGAGCACGTAGCCGTTGGAGTCGGACACCGTTAAAACCTTACCGCCCAGCTGGAGCACCTTCTCCGCCGCGTACTGGGCCACATTGCCCGAGCCGGAAATGACCACTTTCTTACCGTCGAAGCTGGTGCCCTTGGTTTGCAGCATGGATTGGACGAAGTACACCAGGCCGTAGCCGGTGGCCTCGGGGCGAATGAGACTGCCGCCGAATTCCAGGCCCTTGCCGGTCAGCACGCTGGAGAATTCCCGGGATAGGCGCTTGTACTGGCCGAAGAGGTAGCCCACTTCGCGGCCGCCCACGCCGATGTCGCCGGCGGGCACGTCCGTGTGTTCGCCGATGTGGCGGAAGAGTTCGCTCATAAATGACTGGCAGAAGCGCATGACTTCGTTATCGCTTTTTCCCTTGGGGTCAAAGTCGGCGCCGCCCTTGCCGCCGCCCATGGGCAGGGTGGTAAGGGAATTTTTAAAGACCTGTTCAAAGGCGAGGAATTTCAGAATGCTGAGATTGACGGTGGGGTGAAAGCGCAGGCCGCCCTTGTAGGGGCCGAGGGCCGAGGACATCTGAATGCGGAAGCCCCGGTTCACCTGCACCTGGCCATGGTCGTCCAGCCAGGGCACGCGGAATTGCACCACCCGCTCCGGTTCAATCATGCGCTCCAGCAGGGCGTTCTTTTGGTATTTGGGATTTTTCTTCAGGAAATCGGCCAGGGTGGAGAAGACCTCTTTAACGGCCTGGAGGAATTCCGGTTGGTGGGGGTCGCGTTGCTCGACCTTGGCGAGCAGGCCGTTTAAATCGAAGTTAGACATGTACTTTCCTTGAATTGTTGAGAAATGGCCGGAAACGGGGCCATGGAGAAACCCCGCAAAAGGGTGCAAACGCCGGCGGCGCCGGGCTTTCCGCGGCCGAACCGGCCAGGGGAAAAATTATTAACCGGATTTTTTTTTCGGCACCATTACCATTAATTTAATTGCCGCGGCGGCCGGCGGGAGCCGGAACAAAACCCGGCCAAAACCGTAAAATAGCCGGCGAATCAAGAATTAAGGAATGTCATGCACCCCAATTTACTGCACCGGCTAGCGGCCATTCGCGAGCGTCAGGAGGAATTGAACGGCCTGCTGGCCCTGCCGGAAACGGCGGAAAACCCCAGCCTGCTGCAAAAGTACGCCCAGGAACACGGGCAAATCACCCCCATCGTCGAAGCGCTGAACCAGCTGGAACGGCTCCAGGCGGAGAAGAATTCCCTGGAGGAAATGCTGAACGACCCGGAAATGGCCGAGCTGGCCCAGCTGGAAAAGGAGGAGCTGGCGGAAAAATTAGTGCAGGCGGAACAGGATTTGGCCCGGCTGATGATTCCCAAGGACCCACTGGACCAGGCGGACGTGTACCTGGAGCTGCGCGCCGGCACCGGCGGCGATGAGGCGGCCCTCTTCGCCGGCGACCTGTTCCGCATGTACGCCAAGTACGCGGAGCTGCGCCGCTGGCAAATTTCCGTCATTTCCGAAAACCCCGGCGAGCACGGCGGCTACAAGGAAATCATCGCGCAGATTAGCGGCGCCAATGTCTATTCCAGCCTGAAATTTGAAAGCGGCGCCCACCGGGTGCAGCGGGTGCCGGACACTGAGGCCAGCGGGCGCATTCACACCAGCGCCGCCACGGTGGCGGTCCTGCCGGTGGTGGAAGCGGTGGAAGCGGTAGACATTAACCCGGCCGATTTAAAAATCGACACCTACCGGGCTTCCGGCGCCGGCGGCCAGCACATCAACAAGACCGACAGTGCCGTGCGCATCACCCACCTGCCCACGGGCACGGTGGTGGAATGCCAGGAGGAGCGTTCCCAGCATAAGAACCGGGCCAAGGCCATGAACCTGCTGGCCACCCGCCTGCTGGACGCGGAGCGGCAGAAGCAGAACGCGGAGCAGGCCGCCGAGCGCAAGAGCCTGGTGGGCAGCGGCGACCGCAGCGAGCGTATTCGCACCTATAACTTTCCCCAGAGCCGGGTTACGGACCACCGCATTAACCTGACCCTCTACCGGTTGGACGAAATTCTGGAAGGTAGTCTGGATTTGCTAATCACCCCCCTCCAGCAGGAGCAGGAGACGGAAGCGCTGCTGGCCCTGCAGAGGGAATAACCGGAGAGAACCATGAGTAATCGTAGAAGTATTTATGCCCTTAATAAAAACCTGCCCGCCGGCGCGGAGCTGGAGAAAATCCTTGAGCGGGTGGTGTTGGCAACCCCGTCGGCCTTTAACAGCCAGTCCACCCGGCTGGTGCTGTTGCAGGGCGCCCACCACGACCGGCTGTGGCAAATCGCCGAGGAGGCCCTGAAGAAAATCGTTCCAGCGGAGAACTTTGCGGCCACGGCCCAGCGGCTGGCGGGCTTCAAGGCCGGCGCCGGCACAGTGCTGTTCTTTGAAGATGAGACGGTAATCAAGGGCCTGCAGGAGCAGCTGCCCACCTACGCCGCCAATTTCCCCGTCTGGGCCGAACACGCCAACGCCATGCACCAGCTGGCCCTGTGGGAGGCGTTGGCGGCGGTAGATATTGGCGCCAATCTCCAGCACTACAACCCGCTAATCGACGAAGAGGTGCGGAAACAGTGGCAGCTGCCCGCGACCTGGACGCTGAAGGCGCAGATGGTGTTCGGCGGCATTGCGGCCCCGGCCGGCGCCAAGGAACAGCAGCCATTGGAAGCGCGACTGAAGATTTTCCGCGACTAGCACATTGATTTAGGGGCAGTGCGACCCCGTTTACCGACGGACGGGCGCTTCTCTTGTATGTTTAAAACATTAAACAAACATACAAGAGAAGCGCCCGTCCGTTTGTAAATGGGAAATTTAGGCAATGAATGGTTCACCTAATGGGCCAGGAGCCCTAACGGTTGCGGCAAATAGCTACCTGTCGGGGGCGCGCCTGGAGCTCGGCTGAGCTTTAAGGTGGTTCAGCTAATATTTGCTTTATACAAACAGACGGGCGCTTTCCTTGTATGTTTATTTGCCATTTTAAACATACAAGGAAAGCGCCCGTCCGTCGGTAAAGTTAGATGGATTTACTCGAAGAATGGCAGGCTATTAACCACCGTTTTCCCTTTAATCTCGCAGCAGGGCGTTCAATGCCTGCCACTTGGTGGCCGGAGCCGGCGGCTGGCCGCGCTCCAGATTCAGCAGGGCCGCCTTACGGTCCAGGCCGCCGCCGTAGCCGTGCAGCTGGCCGGTGCTGGCAATGACCCGGTGGCAGGGCACGACGATGGAAATCTTGTTGCGCCCATTAGCCGCCGCCACGGCCCGCACCGCCCGCGGTTGGCCCAGCCGCCGGCTTTCCTCCGCGTAGGAGATGGTTTCGCCGTAGCCGATGCCGCGCAGACACTGCCACACCCGCTTCTGGAAGGAGGTGCCCACTTCATAGAGCGGTAGGGTGAATTCCCGTAAGGCGCCGGAGAAATAGGCGTCCAGCTGGTAAGAAATAAGCCGGGCCAGGCTGCTGCCAGCGTCATAGCTGAGGCCGGTGCCGGGTATGGCCGCGACTATTTGCTGTAGCAGTTTGTGGGAATCCTTGGAGTCTGGAAACTCTAGAGCTGTTAGACCGTCCCAGCGGTAAACCACCAGCAGCGGCCCCAGCGGCGTGGCCTTAAAGAAATAGTTGAAGCCGGTGCCGGCCAGCTCCCTTAGGGTTTGTTCGAGGATTTGTAACTGCTGCCATTCGGCGGCACTTACCGGGGCGATGGGTGAGGATAAATCTAGGTTACGCATGGTTAAGGGTTGATTTGGTAAACGTCATAGCGGGTGTTCGGCGCCTCGATGCTGTAGCTGGGCCGCGCGCCGGCGAGAAAGTCCGCCCAGCTGGGCCGCTTCACCACCAGCCGCCGCCGGGCCCGGGCCCGGGCCCGCTGGAACAGCTCTTCGGCGCCCTGCTCCGCCGGCAACAGCAGCTGCAACAGCTGCATTTCCCTGCCCACCTGGGCGCTCTTCGGCCGCGGCGGGAACATGGGGTCCAGGTAGATGGCCTCGTGGGCGCGGAGGTTTTCGCCGCTGTCGCCGGCGATGAGTTCCGGCACCGGGCCGTCCATTAGCTTAATGGCCTGATTTAACAGGAAAATTAGGTATTCGTTGCGTTCGTAGAAGCTGACCCGAAAGCCGCGCTGGTGCAGCAGCCAGCCGTCCCGCCCCCAGCCGGCGGTGCCGTCGCCGATGTCCTCAATGCCGCGGAAGGCCCGCGGCAGGTACTCCTTGCCGCGGCGGTTGCTGTAGGGCGGGCGACGGAAGTCAATGGTTAAGGGCTTATGGCGGCCCTGGCCGTCGGCCAGGTGATAGAGGCCGTCCCGAAAGATTAGATGATGGCCGGCCGGCGCGGCGGCACAGAGACGGGCTCCGGCCGGCAACCGTTCGGCGGCGCCGAAAAAGAGCATCAGGCGGCTTTTTCCTGGCTAATTTTCGGTTCGCAGCGCACGGGACAATTCAGCGAATTGGCCATGAAACAGAGGCGGCTGGCTTCTTCATGGAGGGCCAGGGCCAGTTCCAAGCTGCTGTTGGCGTCGATGACCACCTGGGGCGACAGGCGCACATAGCAGAAATGGCCGGGCCGCTGCGGGTCGCCCTCGTCCATCATGGCTTCGGCCAGGTCGCTGTAGGCCAGCACCTTAACCTTGTTAAGGGCGCAGAGGTGCAGATAGCGCAGCTTATGGCCGGCGGCCACCGCGGTTAGCAGCATGTCCTCCGGGTTCCAGCGGCCGCCGTCGCCCTGGAAGGCGCTGTCCGCCGAGGCCTTTAAATCAACTTTGCCGGCCACCTTCGCGATGAAATTGCGGGAATAGCTGTCCTGGGCGGCGGTGCCATTGCCCAAATTGCCCTCCCAGCGGATGTGGCTGTGATAGTAATGTGCTTTACTCATGAATACGCTCCTGCGCAGTTAATTAGAAATCCCAGAATCTGGGGCCGGGCCGCATATTACGGTACTTTTGTGGGCCAATGAAAGACCAATCGCCACGGCCATTAATATTTACCGACGGACGGGCGGTTCTTCGCTGCGCTCAGGCTTCGCTTCCCCTGTATGTAATTAAAGCCTTAAATACATACAGGGGAAGCGAAGCCTGAGCGCAGCGAAGAACCGCCCGTCCGTTTGTAAATTAATCCGACAAAAGAAAAAAGCCCCTCAATGAGAGGGGCTCTTTTGGCCAAAAAGCTAGCTCTTAGCTGCTCTTGCCGGCGCAGTTGCCACCGGAACAGCAGGAACCTTCCTTCTCGTCCGCAGCCGTTTTTGCGGTAGTTACCGCAGCGGCTGACGCGGGTCTTTTGCCGAGGAAGATGGCGAGCAGATTGGGGACGAAACCTTTAATGGGTTCGCTATCTTCTGGGCCCCGGCTGGTAAGAGCTTTCCACACCTCGAAGAGATAGAAGCCAGCGCCGGCGATGAAGACAAAGTCGCCGAGGGTGCGAATCCAGCGCAGAGTTTGCAGTATGTCTGACTGCATGAACTCTTCACCGCGGGCATACCACAGACCCTTAGTGATGGTCGCGTGCGCCTGAATGATGCCCACCGGCAGCAGCGAGGTGAACAGCATGAGCACCAGACCGATGTTCAAGCACCAGAAGGCGCCAAGCATGCGCTTATGGTGGAACAGGTAGTTGGGGCGAATGTAGCGCAGCACCATCAGAGCAAAGCCCAGGGCCAGGAAGCCGTACACGCCAAAGAGCGAGGCGTGGCCGTGGTTCGCCGTAGTGTTCAAGCCCTGTAGATAGTAGAGCGAGATGGGCGGGTTAATGAGGAAACCAAACACGCCGGCGCCCAACATGTTCCAGAAGGCCACGGCAATGAAGAAGGTCAAAGGCCAACGCATGGGCTTCATCCACTCGGTTTTCCGCTGGTAGGTCCAGTTTTCAAAGGCGTCATAGCCAAGCAGCACCAGTGGTACCACTTCCAGCGCCGAGAACATGGCACCAACCGCCATCACCGGCGTAGTGGTACCGGAGAAATATATGTGGTGGAAGGTGCCGGGAATGCCGCCAATCATGAACATCATGGCCGCCATAAGGGCCGCACAGGTGGCTTGGCGCTTATTCACCAGACCCATGGAGCAGAAGATAAAGCCCATGGCCGAGGTGGCAAATACTTCAAAGAAGCCTTCCACCCACAGGTGCACCACCCACCAGCGCCAGTATTCCATGACCGAAATGTGGGTGTGTTCGCCGTACATTAGGGCCGGGGCGTAGAACAGGCCGATGGCCGCGGCGGCAATGGTGAAGAGAATCAACAGGTTGTTGTCCTCGCCCTTGTTCTTGATGGCCGCCCAGATGCCGCGCAGCATGAGGATTAGCCAGAAGACCAAACCGGCGAATAGGGCAATCTGCCAGAGGCGACCAAGTTCCACGAACTCATAGCCCTGGTGGCCGAACCAGAAGTTAGCCGTGCCCTTCAGCCAGCCCTTCAGGGCGACAAATTGGCCGAGGAAGGAGCCGGCCACCACAACAATTAGGGCCCAGAACAGCAAATCCACACCGAGTTTTTGGAATTTGGGGTCCTTGCCGCCGTTAATGATGGGCACCAGGAACAGGCCGGCAGCCAGGAAGCCGGTGGCAATCCAGAAGATGGCCGATTGAATGTGCCAGGTGCGGGTTAGGCTGTAGGGCAGCAGTTCCGAGATGGGAATGCCGTAGAAATTCTGTCCTTCCACCGTGTAGTGGGCGGTAACGCCGCCGAGCAGCACCTGCACCAGGAAGAGGACCGCAACGATAAACACGTATTTGCCCAACGCTTTCTGCGACGGGGTGAGCTTAACCATGGCCAGCGGGTCTTGGGTGGGAGTAGCTGGCTCCTCGTGGTCGTGCTTCGTAAAGAATGCCCAAATCCAGATAACTGAACCGACACCGAAGATTAGCGTTACCACCGAGGCCAACGACCAGATGACGTTTTCCGCCGTTGGTTCGTTGCCGATTAGCTTCTCATGGGGCCAGTTGTTGGTGTAGGTAACGTCCAAACCGGGCCGGTTGGTGGACGCGGCCCAGGCGCTCCAGAAAAAGAACTTATTGAGTTTTTCCCGCTGGTCGGCTTCCTTCAGCGTACCTTCCTTCATGGCGAAGTGTTCCCGAGTTTTTTGCAGGCTAGGGTCATCGCCGAACAACTTGTCGTAGTAGGCGCTGATTTCCTTAAAGCTCTCCACCCGCTCCTTAGATAGGGTTACCGTGTTGGTTTCCGGGTTCCAGGTGTTGGTGCGGAAGGCTTCCTTGGCGTCGTAGATTAAGGGCTGCTGTTCCCGCTCGCTCAGCTCACTGAAGGGTTTGCCGTTTAATTGCTGGGAATGCTTATCCAGCCAGCTGCTCACCTCCCGGTGAATCCAGTCGGCGGTCCAGTCCGGCGCCTGGTAGGCCCCGTGGCCCCAGACGGAACCAACGGACATGCCACCGATGGATAGCCAGGCGCTCTGGCCGTCCATGATGTCCTGTTTGGTGATTATGGTTTCGCCGCTTTCCGTTACGAATGCTTCGGGAACCGGCGGCTTCTCGTTATAGATTTCCTTGCCCAATAGGCCGAGAAGTATGAATGACCCGAACACTAGCACCGCTAGAATTGCCCAGAGTCTTTTATATGAGTTCATATTGCCTCCGAAAGAATAAAAAAAGCACCTAAATCAAGGAGTTAACTCGGAAAATTTAGGTCGCCTTACCCGGGCAAAATTCTAGCATTACTGGCTCGTAATTTAAAAATTATTACTCCGCCAGCAATTAATTCGATTAAAAAACCAATTAATACTTACATACATGGGAAGCGCCCTGTTGTATTTATATTTATGAATTAATGGCGGGATTTTCCTTGGCGGGAAAAAATTAATTTCCGTCAAGAAAAATTAATATAAAGAAGGCTCAGCTTTATTAAATAGGCAGCAATAAATCCATTAAAATAAAGGCTCCTTTCCACTCAACAATAAATAGGTGTAACTATGAAAAAGACGCTATTAGCTAGCATCATCTTCGCCGCCTCTCTGGGGAGCAGCTTTGCTGCCGACGCGGTAACTTCCACCACCGGCGGTCTACCCGGCTATGAGGTGGGTGAGCAGGTGCCCGCCGACTTCGATAAATTGGAGCGGGTTAAAGTTGATCTGGTTAAGCCGCCCTTCGTTCACGAGCACAGCCTGGAAACGCCAGCCAAGCCTCGGGTTGTCCAGTTCGAGATGAACATCAAGGAGAAGGAAATTGAAGTTGAACCGGGCGTGTTCATGTGGGCCTTTGCCTTCAATGACAGCGTGCCGGGCCCGCTAATGGTGGTACACGAGGGTGATTACGTTGAATTGACCCTGAAGAATGACCCGTCCAACAAGCTGGTGCACAACATTGACTTCCACGCCTCCACGGGCGCTCTAGGTGCCGGCGAACTTACCCACGTAATGCCCGGCCAGGAAGTGAAAGTGCGTTGGAAAGCCATTAAGCCCGGCGTGCACATTTATCACTGCGCCCCCGGCGGCCTGATGATTCCCTGGCACGTGGTTCACGGCATGAACGGCGCCGTAGTGGTACTACCGAAGGACGGTCTGAAGGACAAGGACGGCAACCCGTTGAAATACGACAAGGCCTACTACATCGGCGAACAGGATTACTACATTCCTAAGGATAAGGACGGCAAGTACAAGCGCTATGCCCGCGCCGACCAGAGCTTCGCTGACGATATTAAGGTCATGAACGCTCTGACCCCAACCCACATTATCTTCGGCGAGCGGAAAGGCGCCTACACCGGCGATAACGCCCTAACTGCAAAAGTGGGTGAAACGGTCATGTTCTACCACTCCCAAGCCAACCGCTACAGCTATCCGCACCTGATAGGTGGCCATGGCGAATACGTGTGGGAACGCGGTAACCTGGCTGACAAGCCGGCCCAAGACCTGGAAACTTGGAACATTGCCGCCGGTTCTGCGGGTGCTGCCATGTACACCTTCAAGCAGCCGGGCGTTTACACCTATTTGAACCACAACCTCATCGAGGGCGTGAGCTTGGGTGCCCTAGCGCTGGTTAAGGTGGACGGCAAGTGGAATAACAACCTGATGGAGCAATTGGAAGCACCACACCCTTCTAAGGGCGCCAAGGTTTCTGAAGTTACTTCTCCGGACAAGGCGAAAGACGATGACAAGGCAGCTCCGAAGGAAGATGCTAAAGCCGATGACAAGGCTGAGGCTAAATCTGAAGAGAAGAAAGAAGAAGCCAAGTAATAAAAGCCTAGCGGCTGATTTGGAAAAACAGAGACGGCGAACCCACGGGTTCGCCGTTAATATATAATGAAGTCCTGTGCTTAACGGAGTAATGGCAATGCTAAGAATATTTGGTTTATGGCTATTGTGTTTATTCAGCCTGGCGGCGCCGGCCCAGAGTGTGAAGGCGCCCACCACGGACAAGCTGAGCTTTAGCCTCACTGCGCCCGACGGGGAAATCACCGAAAAGAGTTTTCCCGGCAAATATCTGCTGATGGCAGTGGGTTACACCTCCTGCCCGGACATTTGTCCAACGACGCTCTATGAATTTGGCCGCACCATTAAGGCCATTGACAATCCCGACGCCATTCAATTTCTCTTCGTAACCATTGACCCCATGAATGACGATGTGAAGCGGCTCAATGCCTACACCAATTACTTTGACCCGCGCATTATTGGTTTAACCGGGGACATGGCGCAGATTCGCGGCCTGGCCGACCAGCTGGGCGCCACCTTTGGCTACCGCAAGGACGGCAAGAAGGTGGAAAATCCCAAGCGCGGCGAGGTCTATGAGGTTTATCACAGCGCCTACATCTATTTAATCTCGCCGGAGCGGGAAATCATCGACGTCTACGATTACCAAATCGGCGAAAGGCTACTGACCGAAGCCCTCAACGAGAAACTGCCCAAGGGGGAAGGCGCTAAGAAGGCGGAAGCTCCGGCGGCCGCCAGTGAGGCTAGCCCGAGCCCGGCCGCAACGTTGGAACGGCCCCAGCTGGAATGTGCTCTGCCCGAAGGCTTCCAGGAGAGTAAGAAGGTTACGCACATTCACGACTACGTGCCCGAGGTGGCCACGGACAAGCCCATACTATTGAATCTCTGGGCCCTGTGGTGTGCGCCCTGCCGCCAGGAATTGCCCCTGCTGGATAGGCTTGCCAAGGAAAATGGCGACCTGAACATTCAAACCCTTAACCTCAACGACGGCCCGGATAAAATTAAGGACCTGTTCACCGAGCTGAAGTTGGAAAAACTTTCCCAGCAGCGCACCGACGCTAAGGACGTGCTGGAGCGTCTCGGCGCCGTCGGCCTACCCTTCTCGGCCCTCTTCGTGGACGGCAAGCAGGTGGCGGTGAAAATTGGCGTAATTAATTCCGGCGATGGCCTGGCCAAATTCGCCGAATGTCAGAAAAATCTTCAAAGTAAACAATGAGGTAACCATGAAAATTAAATCATTAATAGCTCTAATGCTTGCAGCTTCTGCCGCTAGCTTTGCCCAGGAAGCGGCCAAGGCCGACAGCGCCAAGGCTGAGGCTACGGCCAAAGCGGAAGCTGGCGAAACTGCCAAAACCGACTCCAAGGCCGAAGGCGGCAACACCACCCTGAGCGATTGCGTCATTCAGGAGGTAATTCCCGGCAAGGAAATGACCGGTGCCTTCGTGAAATTCACCCACAAGGGCGCGCCCGTGCAAATTGAAGGGGCGAAGATTGACAGCATCACCGACACCGTCGAACTGCACGCTATGGAAATGAAGGACGGCGTCATGTCCATGGTTCCTTTGAAAGACAAGGAGCTGAAAGAGGGTGAGCGCGAGTTCAAGAAGGGCGGCGACCACCTCATGCTGATGAAAATCGCCAAGGATAAATTCCCTAAAGCCGGCGACAAGCACACCATTACGGTGAACTTCAGCGACAAGAGCAGCGCCTCCTGTGAAGCGGTGGTTAAGACCGTAGATCAGGTCATTGAGGAGGCGAAGGCCAAGGGTGATTTGCCGAAGGACCATGACGGCAAGCACGAACATAAAGATGGTAAACATGACCATAAGGACGGCCACAAGCACGATGGCAAACACGAGCACAAGGACGGTCACAAGCACGACGATAAGGCCAAAGGCGAAGAGGCAAAAAAACACCACTAAGCCGGTCTAGCAAGGCCCGCCAAAGTCTACGGATTTTGGCGGGTTTTTTTATGGCCCGGATTTTTAATTATTTAACGACGGACGGGCGGTTGTTTTTCGCTGCTGTTTGGCCTAACGGTCTCACGCTTCCTTACAAACACCCGGGCGCTTCCCCTGTATGTATTTTCCGGCCGCGCCGGGCCCCTGAAGAGTAAGTGCCAAACGGTTAAAATCTAATGGGTGCCGGGCCTCGCGCCTGGCAGTACTTCAATCATGGGGATTTTTATGGACCGAAGACAATTTCTCGCGGCCCTGGCCTTACTCAGCGGCGGCAGCGCCCTGGGCCAGGTGATTAAAACGGCGGCGGCGGCCGAGGGCCTCTACCAGCCCACCCGCTACGCCTTCATCGGCGATAAGTTCAACTACTACATCGTCATCATCGACATTGTCAGTGGCCAGTACATCGACGCCATTAATTTCGGCTTTATCCCGCGGGTCTTTGAAATGGCCCGGGACGACGCCATGCTGGCGGTGGGCAACCAGGAGGTGGCGGAAATCCACTTCTACGACTTGAAGAAGCGCGAAGCCAAGGCCTACAAGCTGCCGTCGCCGGTGTACCAGATTTTCTTCGTGCCGCAGACCAAATTCGCCGCCATCGCCCTGAAGGACCAGGTGGGCATGATTAACTACCAGACCGGTGAGGTGAAAATCTTCCCCGAGCGCTTCGACTCGAAAAACCGCAAGGTGCAGCTGGATTCCTACTTTGCCCTGCTGTTCAGCTCCTTTTCCCAGTCCTTCTGGATTTTGGACGAGGAAAAGCCGCGCATTTTCCACAAGCACGGCCAGGATTCGCCGGATAAGCCCTGGGAGGAAATCGACCTGTCGGCCCACACCAGTTCCGGCCTAGCCGCCGGCGTCGCCAGCACCGAGGACGACATGCTGGCCATCAACACCACCGACGGTTCCACCGGCCTGGTCTATTTCCCGCAGCGGAAAAAAATGCTCAGCACCGGCCCCATGTACGAGGTGGGCTCCTTCTACAAGCCGCTAATCATGCCCTACATCGACCTGTACACCAGCAAGGTAATCTTCGCCGACGTATCCGGCAACGTGGCCCTGTTCGACTTCAATAAGCACGGCGACGAGCCGCAGCGCTTCCGGGCGGACTTCTCGCCGCGCATTATCCGTTCCGGCTGGCTGGAACACACCTGGATACTCGGCGGCGACAAAGGGCTAATGCTGCAGGACTTCGACAATCCGGAGAACCGCCAGGTCTACAGCTTCCCCTATGAAATCGTCAGCATGTGGGTAACCGGCGACAGCAAGACCCTGCTGTTTCTCATTGACGAGGAGGCGCCGCAGCTGTTCCGGGTGGACATTCGCAGCAAGCAAATGCTGGAGCCGCTGCGCATTCCGAACATCGTCATGGGCGAGATGATTCGCATGGGTTCCAACAACAGCATCTGCTATTAGAAATACAGACAGGAGAAGCGCTTGGTTGTTTGTAAATAAGCCCCAATGGCCTCTTTTACAAACAACTAAGCGCTTTATATGTATGTAATTAATGCTCTAAATACATACAGGGGAAGCGCCCGTCTGTTTGTAAACGTTCCTAATGGACGAAGCAAACCGGCGCTTAGCTTGAAATTTATTTATTCAGGCTCTGCAGCGACCGCACCCGCTCTTCCCCTTCGTGGGCCAGGGCAATGGCCACCGCGTGGCCGCCGGCGATGGTGGTCTGATAGAAAACCTTGTGCATCAGGGCCTCGCGGCGAATGGAATAGGAATCCTCAATGGCCTTCTTGCCCGCCGTGGTGTTAATAATCATGGCGATGTCGCCGTTAATGATTAAATCCACAATGTGCGGCCGGCCCTGGGCCACCTTGTTCACCAGCTCGCATTCCAGGCCGTTCAGACTTAAATAGGCCTGGGTGCCGGAAGTGGCGATGAGCTTAAAGCCGCTCGCCAGCAGCAGCCGCGCCACCTCCACCGCCTTATCCTTATCGCTGTCCTTGACGGAAATGAACACCTTGCGGCCCACCTCGGGCAGCTGCTCGCCGGCGCCGCGAATGGCCTTGTGGAAGGCTTCGGCAAAGCTGTCGCCCAGGCCCATCACCTCACCGGTGGACTTCATTTCCGGCCCGAGGATTGGGTCCACATTGGCGAATTTGGCGAAGGGGAACACCGCCTCCTTCACCGCAAAGTGCCGCGGCTGAATCTCCTCGCGCACCCCCAGCTCCGCCAGGGTCTTGCCCACCATCAGCAGGGCACCCAGCTTGGCCAGCGGCCGGCCCGTAGCCTTGGACACAAAGGGCACCGTGCGCGACGCCCGCGGGTTCACCTCTAGCACGTAGATTTCCTTACCCTTCACCGCGAACTGGCAGTTCATCAGACCGACCACGTTTAAAGCCTTGGCCAGCGCCCGCGCCTGCCGTTTAATTTCCTCCGCAATGGCGTCGCTGAGACGGTAGTGGGGCAGGGAACAGGCACTGTCGCCGGAATGGACGCCGGCCTCTTCGATGTGCTCCATGAGACCGCCGACGATGACCTCTTCCCCGTCGCTGAGCACGTCAATGTCCACTTCGATGGCGTCGTCCAGGAAGCGGTCCAGCAGTATGGGCGCGTCCGGCGACACCAGAATGGCCTCGCGCATATAGTTCTCCAGGTCGCCGTCGTTGTAAACGATGTCCATGGCCCGGCCGCCGAGCACGTAGGAGGGGCGCACCACCAGCGGATAGCCGATGGCCCGCGCGCCGGCCAGGGCCTCTTCCACATTACTGGCGGTACGGTTCGGCGGCTGTAACAGTCCCAATTTATTGATAAGCCGCTGGAAGCGTTCCCGGTCCTCCGCCTCGTCGATGGCGTCGGGGGAAGTGCCAACGATGGGCACGCCGGCCTTTTCCAGAGCCCGGGCCAATTTCAGCGGCGTCTGGCCGCCGTACTGGACGATGACCCCGGCCGGCCGCTCCAGCCGCGCGATTTCCAGCACGTCCTCCAGAGTTAGCGGTTCAAAGTAGAGCCGGTCGGCGGTGTCGAAATCCGTGGACACGGTTTCCGGGTTGCAATTGACCATGATGGTTTCAAAGCCCGCCTCACGGAGGGCCAGCGCCGCGTGCACGCAGCAGTAATCGAATTCAATGCCCTGGCCGATGCGGTTGGGGCCGCCGCCGAGAATCATGATTTTCTCCCGGGAACTGGGCTCCGCCTCGCAGAACTGTTCGTAGGTGGAATAGAGATAGGCGGTGCTGCTGGCAAATTCGGCGGCGCAGGAATCCACCCGCTTGTACACCGGGTGCAGCTGCCGTTGCCAGCGCAGATTGCGCACCTCCGCTTCGCTGACCTGACAGAGTTCGGCAATGAAGGCGTCGGAAAAGCCGGCCCGCTTGTAGCGCAGCAATTCCGCCCCGTTCTCGTGGAAATAGGCCAGACCCTGGCGGCGCAGCGGTGCTTCCATCTGCACCAGCTCGCCAATCTGCGCCAGGAACCAGCGGTCCACGGCGCTGAGCTGGTAGAGCGCTTCCAGGTCATAGCCCTGGCGGAAGGCCTCGGCCAGGTAGAAGATGCGTTCCGGCGTGGCAATGGCCACGGCGTTGTCCAGGTCGTCGGCGGGCGCCGGCTGGTTCAGGCCACAGCGGCCGTTCTCCAGCGAGCGCAGCGCCTTGTTTAAACTCTCCTTAAAGGTGCGACCGATGGCCATGACTTCGCCCACCGAGCGCATCTGCGTGTTCAACTTATTGTTGGTCTGCTTGAATTTGGCGAAGTCGAAGCGGGGGATTTTCGTAACCACATAGTCAATGGTCGGTTCAAAGGAGGCGGGGGTTTGGCCGCCGGTGATTTCATTCTTCAGTTCGTCCAGGCTGTAGCCCACCGCCAGCCGGGCCGCCACAGACGCGATGGGGAAGCCGGTGGCCTTGGAGGCCAGCGCCGACGAGCGCGACACCCGCGGGTTCATTTCGATGACGATGAGGCGGCCGTTCTGCGGATTAATGGCGAATTGCACGTTGGAACCGCCGGTTTCCACGCCGATTTTCCGCAAAATGGCAATGGAGGCGTTGCGCAGCTGCTGGTATTCCTTGTCCGTCAGGGTCTGCGCCGGCGCCACGGTGATGGAATCGCCGGTGTGCACGCCCATGGGGTCAAAGTTCTCAATGGCACAGACGATGATGGCGTTATCGTTTTTATCGCGCACTACCTCCATTTCAAATTCCTTCCAGCCCAGCAGGCTTTCCTCCAGTAGCACCTCATTGGTGGGCGACAGCTCCAGGCCGTGGCTAACGATTTGTTCAAATTCCGCCCGGTTGTAGGCAATGCCACCGCCGGAGCCGCCGAGGGTAAAGGAGGGGCGAATGATGACGGGGAAGCCCAGCTCCTGCTGGGCCGTGCGCGCCTCTTCCAGGGAATGGACAGCGAAGGAGCGGGCGCTTTCCAGGCCGATTTCCGTCATGGCTTGCTTAAATAGGTCCCGGTCTTCGGCGGTGCGAATGGCTTCCACCGAGGCGCCGATGAGTTCCACTTTAAATTTGGCCAGCACCCCGTGCTTGGCCAGGTCGAGGGCGCAGTTCAGAGCTGTCTGGCCGCCCATGGTTGGCAAAATCGCGTCCGGCCGCTCCTTCTCGATAATTTTCGCCACGGTCTCCCAGCCTATGGGTTCAATGTAGGTGGCGTCGGCCATCTGCGGGTCGGTCATGATGGTGGCCGGATTGGAATTGACTAGAATCACCCGGTAGCCTTCCTGGCGCAGCGCTTTACAGGCCTGGGCGCCGGAATAGTCAAATTCACAGGCCTGGCCGATGATGATGGGGCCCGCGCCAATAATCAGAATGGATTTCAGATCCGTACGTTTTGCCATGATTCTTCCTTAGTCGTTATAGAGCGAGACGCTGGGAATGAGCTGTCCCTGTTGGTTACTTTGAAATAAAACCTGATAGATGCGGCGGTTATTGCAGGCGGTTAGATACCAATTTTCCTGGAAGCCGTCCTCAGAAATGCTGGCCCGCTTAATCTCCAGGGCCTGCAGTTGGTCGCAGTTAAATTGTTGATTTTCAATGGTTAATAGTTGCTTGACCGCGGCCAGCAGCATCTGGGGCTTGCCTTCACGGAAAAAGGCTAGGGATTGGCCGTCGCCGCTCAAATCATTTAATTCGTAGTCTTCGGGATTTTGCTGGGCCTGGCGCCGCTGCTGGGCCAGTTCCGCATTGCGCTGCGCTTCGCTGGGCGCCGGGAGCGCTTTACCGATGAAAGGTAGGTCGCGGCAGGCTGCAACCGTCAGAATCGCCAGCGTTAAAAAGATTTTTTTCACCACCGCTCCTTAATTTATTGGAAAAAATTTTAGCAGAGCCGTTAAACGGGCACAAAAAAAGAGCGGCCAACTGAAAGTTGGCCACCCTATCAACAGGTTCTAATAAGCAAATGCTTAATTATTTGGCTTGCTCGCCGGCAGCAGGAGCAGCTTCAGCTGGTTTAGCGTCAGCGGCAGGAGCTTCAGCTGGTTTGGCATCGGCAGGAGCAGCTTCAGCTGGCTTAGCTTCAGCGGCAGGAGCAGCTGGTTGCTCAGCGGCTTTTTCTTCCTTGTTGCAAGCCATTAAGCCTAGAGCGCAAAGGCCTAGCAATAGAACTTTTTTCATAATTAACTCCGATAGGTTGATTAAAGGAGCCCCGATTTTAACAGCAACTATAAAAAAAGTTCAATAACTTCATTTAAATGCAAAAAGCCCAGTTCACTGGTACAGAAGCGCTGCTCGTCCTGTAAAACCAGTCCTTTTTGCTGTAATTGACGCCATTTTTCCTTAATTACCAAAGGGTTAAGGAAGGTGCGCTGGGCGAACAGCGCCACCGGCAGACCCTCCCGCAGTCGCAGCCCGTTCATCATGAACTCAAAGGGTAAATCCTCTACGGCCACCGCTTGCCAGCGGCTGGCGTAGGGATTGGCCAATTTGCCGGCGGCCCGCTGGTACTGCTGCGGCTGGTAGAACTTCTGGCTGCGAAAAATCTGCCCGCCGCTGGTTAATTTGCCGTGGGCGCCGGCGCCGATGCCCAGGTAGTCGCCGAACTGCCAGTAATTCAGGTTGTGGGCGCTAGGCCGGCCCCGGGTCCAGGCGCTCACCTCGTACTGATTAAAGCCCTGGCCGTTCAGAAATTCCCGGCCGCGGTCGAAGATTTCCGCCTGGTGGTCCTGGCTCGGCAGCGGCGGCGGCTGGCGGAAAAATACCGTATTCGGCTCCAGGGTCAGCTGGTACCAGCTCAAATGCTCCGGCTTAAAGGCCACGGCCCGAGCCAAATCCTCCAGGGCTTCCGCCACACTCTGCCGCGGCAGGGCGAACATTAAATCCAGATTCAGGCGGCCAAAGCCCACCCGCTGGGCCAGCTCAATGGCGGCGACCGCCTCGCGGCTGTCATGTACCCGCCCCAGCGCCTTTAACTTTTCATCGCTAAAGCTCTGCACGCCGATGGACAGCCGATTGACGCCGGCGGCCCGGTAGTCGGCGAATTTTTCCCGTTCAAAGGTGGACGGGTTCGCTTCCAGGGTAATTTCACAGTCCGGGCCTAAGCTCATTTCCCGGCCAATGCCGTTCAGCAGCGCGCCGATGGCCCGGCCGCTGAACAGGGACGGGGTGCCGCCACCAATGAAGATGGACTGTAGGGGGCGTTTTTCCCCCACCAGGGCCAAATCGGCGCGCAAATCCCGCAGCAGATGGCCCACGTAGGCGGCCTCGTCGGCCACCGGATTGGCGCCACTGGCACCGCTTAAACCGTAGGAGTTAAAGTCGCAGTAGGGGCACTTGCGCAGGCACCAGGGGATATGGACATAGAGGCTGAGGGGAATCATTCCGGGCGCAGCATTAGGCCGGACAGATATTTTTGCAGGGCGCGCTGCTGCTTGCTCGGCTCCGCCCCCGCCGGCTGTTTGTGGTGTTCCCGCAGCAGCTGGCGCACGTACTGAATGTCCAGGTCCCGGTAGCGCTGCAATAGTTCGCTGAAGATGTCCCGGTCGCCGGCCAGCAGCAGTTCCATTTCCCGCTGAATGCGCCGCAGCTTAGCCGCATCGTTACTGCGCGGGTGATTCACGTGGCGGAAGGCCGCCGCAATGGTGGGGTAATCCTGCTGGTCGAGCAGCTTGGTGAGAAATATCAGGTGGCGGGCCAGGGCGTTGCCACTGAGGCGCTTACCTTCCAGCAGCGCTTCCCGTAAGCGTTCGTCCACGGGCAGCAGCTCATACTGGTGGCCGGGCAGCTGGAGCAGCTCCCGGGCGAAGGCCTTAATTTTCTCCCGTTCCCGCTTGGCTTCCGAACGGTTTTCGCGAATGACGCGGCCTTCCTCGTCGTATTGTTTTTCTGGCTTATCCATATAAAAAGCCCCATTTTAGCCCGACTAAATTAAGGCCAGAAAATGTGCTTCTGGAACGGTTTTCCCGCCGGGGGCTTCCGTATAATTGCCCCTTTTTCACATAGGATAAAAAATGCAGAAAATTATTTTCCTGGCCCTGGCTCTAGTGGCCGGAGCGGCCCGCGGCGACGACGAGGCCATCAAGGCTAATCTGACAAAAATTGGCGCGAAAAACATTGAAATCAGCGATTCACCCATTGCCGGCCTGAAAACCATCATCAGCGACCAGGGCATCGTCTACAGCGACCCGGAGGGCAAATACTTCCTTCAGGGGGGCTTCTTTGAAATCGGCGCCGACGGCACGCCCAAGGATTTGAGCGTTAAGCCGCTGATGGCCAAGGTGGAAAAGCTGAAGGACCAGATGATTACCTACCCGGCGGCGGAGGAAAAGCACGTGGTTACGGTCTTCTTCGACACCACCTGCCACTACTGCCAGCTGCTGCACAAGGACGTGCCGGAACTGAATAAGAAGGGCATTACCGTGCGCTATCTGGCCTTCCCCCGCCAGGGTTTAAATTCCAAGAATGCCCGGCAGATGGAAACCATCTTCGCCGCCGAGGACAAGAAAAAGGCCATGGGTGAAGCGGAAGAAGGTAAAGAACTGGCCGAAACCGCCGTGGATAAGGTGCGCGACCAATACAATCTGGGCGTGCAAATGGGCGTAACCGGCACGCCGGCCATCTTCAACAGCGACGGCGAACTGATCGGCGGCTACCTCAAGCCGGAGCAAATGCTCGCCACCCTGGAGAAAAAATGATTGTTGCCATCGACGTCGATGCGCAGAACACCTTCACGCCCCGCTGCCCGGCGGAACTGCCGGTGCTGGAGGGCGACCAGATTGTCGCTGAACTGAACGCGCAGGCGCGGCTGGCGCAGAAGCGGGTGATGAGCAAGGACGCCCACTGCCGCGAGGCCCTCTGGCTCTGCGCGCGGCCGGAGCAAATGCTGCAGGCCACCGGCCTGCCCGAGGCGGATTTAACCTGGGTGGCCCACGGTATCGTCGGCAGCTATGGCTTTAAGCTCATCGACGGGCTGCCGGCGCCGACGGAATATGATTTCTGCGTCTGGAAGGGCATGGAGCCGGACTTGCACCCCTACGGCATTTGCTACCACGACCTGCATGATAAATTGAGTACGGGCCTGCTGGAATGGCTGGAATGGCAGGGGGCGAAAACCCTGATTGTGGGCGGTCTGGCCACGGATTACTGCGTGAAAACCTCGGTGCTGCAACTGCTGCGGCCGGGGAAATTCCGCGTCATTGTGAACCGGGCGGCCTGCCGCGGCATTGCACCGGAAACTACGGCGCGGGCCTGGGAGGAAATGCAGGCCGCCGGAGCGCTGCTGGCGGAGAACGCGGCGGCGGTGGCGGCGCTGCTTTAGCTGCTAAATAATTAAATATACAGACGGGCGGGCGCTTTACCTATATGTATTTAAGGGTCTAATTACATACAGGTAAAGCGCCTGTCCGTTTGTATAAACCAGATTATTGCGGATAAACCAGTTAAATCCCCAGCAATTTACGAAACTACGGAGAGCCCAAATTAACTTCCCCTCTGCCAAGCTAGTCGCCGTTAAGAACTTAAATGCAAAGCCACTGTTCGCAGCTATTGGGCAGCTAAATTCATGATTTACAAACGGACGGGCGCTTAGGCTGTATGTAATTAACGCTATAAATACATACAGGATAAGCCGAAGGCCTGAGCGTCAGCGACTGGCGAAGCCAGCGACCGAAGGGAGAAGAACCGCCCGTCCGTCGGTAAATAAGGGGGTGAACACCTGGAACTTGATTTACGGGCCGCTTCGGCCAGCTTACCCGGCCCGTTGCAGGCACGTTAGCTGGCCGTGTTGCCTCCCTCTGCCCATTATCCACCAGTCATAGTTGCGACCGTTCCGCGTGGACACTTATGGCGCCATCGTTCATTAGTCAGAGCTGCCCAAGATTTAATTTATACAAACGGACGGGCGCTTCCCCTGTATGTAATTAACGCTATAAATACATACAGGAGAAGCCAAAGGCCTGAGCGTCAGCGAAGAACCGCCCGTCCGTCGGTAAATGCGTCGGCTATGGCGTCGGCACGGCCCGATTGCTGGGGTCAGCGGTCGGGCTGGCAGACCTACTCGGAAGTGCCGGAACCGTTGCCGCTACCTGCTCCGCCCTGACAGCCGGACTAGCCTTTGCCGCCTTCGCCATTGGGCGGCCAGTGGCCTTGGCCTGCTTCTCCAGCTGGCGGTACTTCTGCACCGCCGCTTCGTGTTCCTCATAGGTGCGCGAGAATTTATGGCCGCCGCTGCCGTCGGCCACAAAGTAAAGGGCGTCGCCGGCCGTCGGGTGCAGGGCCGCATCAATGGCCGCCTTACTCGCCAGGGCAATGGCCGTGGGCGGCAGGCCCTCGCGGGTGTAGGTGTTGTAGGGCGTGTCCGTCTGCAGGTGCTTCTTGGTAATTACCCCCTGATAGTCCTTGGCGCCATAAATCACCGTCGGGTCAGTCTGCAACTTCATGCCCTGCTGTAGCCGCCGCACGAATACCCCAGCGATAAGCGGCCGTTCCGCCGCCAGCGCCGTTTCCTTCTCCACAATGGACGCCATGATTAGCGCCTCCTGGGGCGTTTTGTAGGGCAGGCCCGGCGCCCGCTTCGCCCAGGCCTCATTCAGGTATTTATTGAGGTCGCCGTTAATGCGCTTCAGCAGGTCCAAATCGCTGCTGTTGGGACTGAAATAGTAGGTTTCCGGCAGGAATAGGCCCTCGGGATTCGCCGGCAAATTCAGCAGCTGGGCGATTTCTTCCGGGCTCTTGCCGGTCAGGGTTTGCCGTAAATGTTCATTGCCGCGCAACGCCTTCAGCAGGTCCCGGTAGGTCTTACCCTCCACCACCGTGAAGCGGTAGGCGGCCACCTTGCCCGCCGCAATGTCCGCCAGCAATTCCCGCGCATTCATGCCGGCCTTCAGCTTGTAAACGCCGGTCTGCATGTGGCGGTGCTGGCCGGTGCTGTAGCCGTGCAGCTGTAGCGGCCAGCGGTATTGCAACAGCCCCTTCTTCTTCAGCGTATTCGCTAGGGAAGTGATGTTGTCGCCCTTCTTCACCACAATCATTTCTTCCTTGGCCGCCGGGCGGGACAGGTCATTAAAATAAAGCGCCCCCGTAAAGGAAGCGCCCAGCAGCAAGAACAGCAGAATGAAAAATAATTTCTTCATGGGCAGCTCACAGACGGCGGAAGAGCAGGCTGCCGTTGGTGCCGCCAAAGCCAAAGGAATTGGATAGGGCCACGTCAATGCGCCGGCGCTGGGCCGTCTTGGCCGTGTAATTCAAATCGCACTCCTCGTCCGGATTATCCAGATTAATGGTGGGCGGAATGATTTGGTCGCGCAGGGACAGCAGGGTAAAGATGGCTTCCAGGCCGCCGGCGGCACCGAGGGCATGGCCGGTCATGGATTTGGTGGAACTGACGTTCAGGTCGTAGGCGTGGCTGCCGAAGGCCCGCTTAATGGCCCGGGTCTCCGCCTTGTCGCCGGCCGGGGTGGAGGTGCCGTGGGCATTGATGTAGTCCACGTCTTCCGGCTTTAGGTCCGCATCGCGCAAAGCCTGCACCATGCAGCGGCTGGCGCCGGAACCGTCCTCCAGCGGCGCGGTCATGTGGTAGGCGTCAGAGGTCCAGCCAATGCCGACCAGCTCGCCGTAAATGGTGGCGCCGCGGGCCTTGGCACTTTCCAAACGTTCCAGCACGATAACCCCGGCGCCGTCGCCGAGTACGAAGCCGTCCCGGTCCCTATCCCAGGGCCGCGAGGCCAGTTCCGGCGCCTCGTTGCGGGTGGACAGGGCCTTGGCGGCGGCAAAACCCATAATGCCCATGGCGTTGCCGGCCATTTCCGCCCCGCCCACGACCATTAAATCCGCGTCGCCCGTCTGAATCAGCCGGTAGCCCTGGGCAATGGCGTGGGTGCCGGTGGCGCAGGCGGTACTAACGGCCATGTTCGGGCCGCGAATGCCGTACCGAATGGAGAGATTGCCGGCAATCATATTGATGATATTTTTCGGCACGTAAAAGGGGGAAACCCGCCGCGGGCCATTGTCCAGGTAGTCCTTATAGCCCTCCAGCATGCCCGGCAGGCCGCCAATACCCGAGCCAATGACAATGCCGGTGCGCTCAGCCAACGTTTCATCGCTGAAGTCCAGGCCGCTGTCCGCAATGGCATCGATGGCCGCAGCCATGCCGTAGTGGATAAACAAATCCATCTTGCGCGCTTCCTTGGGGTCGAGGTATTTGCCCAGGTCAAAGTCCAGCACCGAACCGCGAAAACGCACGCTCATGGCGCTGGCATCGTAGTCAGTGATGGGGCGAATGCCGCTGACGCCCTGCAGCAAATTGGCCCAGGCGCTGGCCACGGTGCTGCCCACGGGACTAACCAGGCCCAGGCCCGTAACCACCACCCGGGGCAGAGTTTTTTTTATGCTGTTATCCATAGGAACTCCATAAAAATAAAGCGCTTCTGGAACGGTTCCGAAGCGCTTTACCACAAAGGCTTAAAATTAAGATTGCTTACTAACGTAGTCAATGGCTGATTGTACGGTGGTAATTTTTTCCGCCTCTTCGTCGGGAATTTCGCAGTTAAATTGCTTCTCCAGCGCCATTACCAATTCCACTAAATCCAGGGAGTCAGCGCCCAAGTCGTCAATGAAGTGGGACTCTGGCTTAATCTTCTCCGGTTCAACGTTCAATTGCTCGGCAATTACCTTTACAACCTGTTCTTGAATGTTACTCATAGTTTTCTTTTCCTAGTTGGATAAATAAAAAGTTTTTCTAAAGCATATACATGCCGCCGTTCACGTGCAAGGTCTCCCCCGTTACGTATTTGGCCCGCGCCAAATATAAAACTGCCTCGGCCACATCGGCCACGGTGCCTAGGGCCGCCAGCGGCACCTGGCTAATGAGCGCCTGTTTCTGTTCCTCCGGCAGCTTATCGGTCATGTCCGTCTGAATAAAGCCCGGTGCCACACAGTTCACCGTGATGCCCCGCGAGCCCACTTCCCGCGCCAGCGCCTTGGAAAAGCCGATTAGGCCCGCCTTAGCCGCCGCGTAGTTGGTTTGGCCCGCGTTGCCCATTACCCCCACCACGGACGTGATGTTAATAATGCGACCGGCGCGCGCCTTCATCATGTCCCGTAGCACCGCCTTGCTCAGCCGGTAGACGCTGGACAGATTGGTATCAATAACCCGCTGCCACTGCTCTTCCCGCATGCGCATCAGCAGATTATCTTCAGTAATGCCCGCGTTATTCACCAGTATGGATACGGCGCCGAACTGCTCATTAATGGCTTTAATGGCGTTCTCCACGCTGGCTTCTTCATTGACCAGCAGCATTAGGCCCGTGCCTTGCCAGCCCTGTTCCTTAATGTGGGCGGCAATGCGTTCGGCGCCCGTCTCACTGGTGGCCGTGCCGATAACCGTTGCCCCGGTGGCGCCGAAGCCATCGAGTATGGCCCGGCCAATGCCGCGGCTGGCGCCGGTAACGAGGACGATTTGTTCCGGTAAATTCATTCCTAAACTCCTAGGGCCCCTTTCACTTCGGTCACCGCCTCAACGCTATCTAGCGCCAAGGTGTTAAGCGACTTGTCAATGTGCTTATTTAGACCGGTTAATACCTTATTGGGTCCCAACTCAATAAATAGGGTTGCGCCGGCCGATTTCAAGCTCTCAATGCAGTTGCTCCAAAGTACCGGCTGATAAAGCTGTGCCCCCAGCAGGGTGGCAGTAGATTCCGTGCTGGGCCGCAATTTGGCATCCACGTTGTAAACCACCGGGGCACTGGGTTTTTGCCAGTTAATGCGCGTGAGGAAATTACTAAGTTCGGCGCTAGCTGCACGCATCAAACTACAGTGGGAAGGCACACTGACCGGCAGCAGCACAGCCCTCTTTGCGCCCTTTTCCTTGGCTAAGGCTATAGCCCGTTCCACCGCGGCGGTTTTTCCCGCAATTACCACCTGACCGGGGCTGTTAAAGTTCGCCGCACTTACGTCCTTGCCGACTTCATCACAGACTTCCACTACCTGTTTATCTTCTAAGCCTAGAATGGCGGCCATGGCACCTTCACCTGGCCCTACCGCCGCCTGCATTAGTCGTCCCCGGTTGTGTACTAAATCAATGGCCTTTTTATAGTCGAGGGCACCGGCCGCACAGAGGGCCGTATATTCACCAAGGGAATGGCCGGCAAAGAAATCACCGTTGGCTCCAGTTTCTGCCCGGAAAATGTCATAGCAGCCCATGCCGGCGGCCAACAGAATCGGCTGGGTGATGGCGGTCTGATTTAGCAGATAGCTCTTATCCTCCTCCTGGCTAATCGCCCACAAATCCTGGCCAATAACCTCTGAGGCCAGCGCAAAGCGTTCCCGCAGCTGACCGTATTTTTCCGCTAGCTGGGCCAGCATTCCTGTACTTTGCGAACCCTGTCCGGGAAACATTAGAGCAATTTTCATGGGAAACTCCGAATTAATAGCGAATGATACTGCCGCCCCAGGTGAATCCAGCACCGAAGGCTTCCAACAGGAGATTATGCCCCCTCCGGATTTTGCCGCTGCGTACGCCGCTATCCAAGGCGATGGGCACAGAGGCCGCCGAAGTATTGGCATGCTCTGAGACGGTTAGAATGACTTTTTCCAGGGGTAAATTGAGATGTTTGGCCGTGGCCGTAATAATGCGGGCATTGGCCTGGTGGGGCACGAGAAAATCCAAGTCCTCGGCCCGCAGGTTTGTCTTTTCTAAAAGTTCCGTTACCAGATTGCCCAACTCCGTTACAGCGCGGCGGAAAACCTCCGAACCCTTCATTTCCACATAGGGCAGCCGTTGGCCCAGTTGCGTTTCTGCGGAGCCCATATTTCTGGGCACCTGTAGTAACTCTTTATATTGGCCATCACTATAAATAACTGAACCGAGAATACCCGCGTCTGGAGCCGCACTCAGCACTACAGCCCCAGCGCCATCGCCGAAGAGCACCGCCGTATTACGGTCCTGCCAATTAATGATATGGCTGTTCAAATCGCAGCCTACCAGCAACACGTTTTTATAGGTGCCACTGCGAATAAAACTGTCAGCGGTAACTAAACCGTAGATAAAGCCCGAGCAAGCCGCCTGCATGTCAAAGGCGGGAATGGGGCGACAGCCCAATCGTTGCTGTAGCTGGGTGCCATCGCTGGGATAAATGTGTTCTGGCGTTGAAGTGGCAACAATGATTAAATCCAGCTCCGTGGTAGACATATTCGCACTGGCCAGTGCTGCCCGCGCCGCCTTTTCAGCCATATCCACGCTACTTTCATCGGGTGCAGCAATGTGCCGCTGTTTAATACCCGTACGGCTAGAAATCCATTCATCTGAAGTATCTAGAGTCTGGGAAAGTTCTTCGTTGCTTACAATGCGCGCTGGCAAATAGCTGCCCGTGCCCATAATTTTGCTGAAAGTCATTGTTGCTCTTCTTGGGGCTGATATTTTTCTAACTGCTCCTGAATGGCTGGAATAACATCGTGGGCAATCTCCAGCCGCGCAATGTTAATGGCGTTGGCAAAGGAAACTGGATCCGCATTGCCGTGGCTCTTAACCACAATGCCCTTCAGACCCAATAGGGTGGCACCATTATAATTGCGCGGATCCATGCGACTTTTAAAGCGTTTTAATGCGGGCAGGGCCAGCAGACCTACCAGCTTGGAATAGATATTGTGGCTAAAGGCTTCCTTTAGGCCATTTTGAATGAATTTGGCTACCCCTTCGGTGCTTTTTAGGGCCACATTGCCCACAAAGCCATCGCAGACCACCACATCAATGTGCTGCTTTAGGAAAATATCGTTACCCTCAACAAAGCCCACATAATTTAAAGGAGATTCTTCCAGCAATTTGGCCGCTTTTTTTACTACCGCATTGCCTTTAATCTCTTCTTCACCAATATTTAGTAAGCCCACCTGCGGATTGGCATTGCCATCGACAGCCTTGGCCAATTCTGAACCCATTAGGGCAAATTGCAACAGCTGCTCCGCGTCGCTGTCCACATTAGCGCCCAAGTCTAACCAGTGCACATGCCCAAATTGGCTGGGAACCGTGGCACAGATGGCCGGCCGGGAAATGCCGCTCATGGTTTTTATGCAGGCCCAGGCACAGGCCATCAGGGCGCCGGTGTTGCCTGCACTAACACAGGCTTGTGCCTGATTGTCGCGCACCAGCTCTAGGGCTTTCCATAGGGAAGACTGGCGTTTATGGCGCAGCACACTACTTGGCTTGTCTTCCATGGTTACCACCTGCTCAGCATGGCAAATGCTAAAACGTTGCTGGTCGAGATTGGCAAATAGTTGGTGCGCTCTAATGGCTGGCTCATCGCCAACCAAAATAAAGCGCAAATTTGAATATTGATTTTGTGCCCGAACGGCAGCGGCAATGGTGGTGTCTAAACCAATATCGCCGCCCATTGCATCAATGGCAATAACTGCTGTCGTTGAGCCATTCATGGGGAGGATTATTCCTCGGTTTCTACTTCTTTGGCTTTCTTAATAATTAGTTGCTTGCCCCGATAGTAGCCATCTTTAGTGAGATGGTGGCGAATATGACGCTCACCGGAAGTAACATCAGTACTTAGGTGTAAATAACTTAATCTATCGTGAGAACGGCGCATGCCGCGTTTAGAGGGGGTAGTACGTCCTTGACCAACGGCCATAATTAAACTCCTAAAGTTTTAAATTTTTTAAAACCGCAAAGGGATTAGGTTTTTCCTCATGGACAAACTCCTCCCGTTCGTAGTGCGGTGCTTCACATTGTTGATGCTTAACAATCATAGGTATTGCTAGCAGCACTTCTTCTTCCAGAAACCAGGCCAAATCCAGTTCATCCTCTGGACAGATAAAACTTTCCTTACCTTCGGCTTCCACTGCCTCTTCCTGGCCCCCGTGGCGAATTAGCACATAGTCAAAGTTTTGGCTGATAGCCAGATTCATTGACTCCAGACAACGCTGACAGTGTTCTGGCAATTCAGTGCTAAGACTGCCCGCCAGATGGCTGTAGCCCTGAGAATCCACAAATCCTCGCAATTGGGCATTAATTTGGCCGTTTTTCCCGTAGATACCCACCAGTTCCTGGCTTTTCTCTAAAGGTAAGGACAAATCTAATTGCCGTTGCTCCTGGGCAAATTTCCACGGATTAAAGTGGCTAGGAATGGCCTCAAAAAGGTTGTTCATAATACTAAATAAGCAATTTGCAGGTAAAGATTAATAGAGTCCGTAGACATTTTTAAAATGCAAATAGGTCATATCGGAAACGTTGCGAATTATATTGCCCCGACTGGCAATCCAACGGCCATAGCTTTGCACCTTATAGCTACTTTCAATAATAGCGCTAATGGCATAGGCCCGCGGTCCCTGTGGACTATCACATTCAATAATACCCACATTGCCACAAACCATAGCAGTGGAGCCAGTTTTGTCATAGACCCGCGCACTTAACGGCAAGTAATGGGTGCCAGTTTTAAGCCGGTCATTATTTTTAATGGCCATAAGCTGTTTCAATGTTTTTGAGCCCACCAGCTTATTGGCCCAGATGGCCCGTAGGAAGCGCTGGTAATCGCCAATGCTGGCCCGATTGCTATAGGTTTGGCCGTTGTTGGGAATGTATTCCACAATCTGAATATTGCGGTAAACACTGGGGGCCTGGTCGCGCAACAGCCGTTCAATGAGATAGGGCGGGCCAATGCGCTGCATCAGTGCCGTGGTTTTCGCGTTATTGCTGCGGACGATGATGGCGCGCATATCCGCAAGGATTTCCTCGGTCAGTGGGAAGCGGAGACCATTGCGGTAGTTGGCATAGAGGTACTGCTGCACGATAAACGGTTTAATTAGGCTAGCAGCTTGCATAGGGCTATTGCCATTGATGAAAACCACATCTCGCTGGGCAGTCAGGTCATAGACCCCCCAGGCGGTGCGTTCACTGGCCGCCAGCTGCCCGCCGTAACGCAGGTCGCTGATGTACTGATTTATGGCGATTTGTAGGGCGTTGGTGGCGCCGCTGGCCCGGTTAGTTGCCAGAGCACCGAGAGCCAGGGAACCGCCCATTTTTAATAATTGGCGTTTGCCGAAATCGGTCATTATTTATTCTCGGAATTAAATAATGTAATTATAAAAAATTCGCTAAAATACTTCAGTAATTTAATCCAATAACTATGAGGAATTCTAAATGAAAAAATTAGCCCTATTAATTCTAGCCCTGGTGGCTGGAAATGCCTTAGCCCAGGAACAGCAAGCCTCTCAAGACTGGTTGGGCAGCCAATGCTATTACTTCCAACATAGCCGTTCCAAATACGCCAAGATTCCGAAAAAGGGAAAAGTAGAAAATGAAAAATGTTTTATTTTTAATGGCTATTACGCCTACGAAATTGATTTAAATGAACAATTCAATCCCGATTCCTTTGCGGTAATTCGCATGGGCAATCAGAAACCCGCCGCGTCCCCATCACCGGCGCCCACCGGCGAAGGCGAAGAGGGCAAGGACGGCGAGAAGAAGCCAGTGGAAGGCACCATTACCCGGAAAGAGCGCTGTAAAACCCTAAGTAATGATGCGCGTACCCTGCGGGAGAAGGAAACCATCTACGAGGAAGACAAGGACGGCAACCTGGTGCCCTTAAGCAAGGCGCAAATTAGTGAGCGGCTCCACGGCATTGAAGCCACCATGTCCACCATCTGTAACGATAAATAATGCGCCTCTCACAGTATTGGCTTAATACCCAGAAGGAGACGCCGGCAGACGCTGAGGTGATAAGCCATCAGCTGCTGCTGCGGGCGTCCATGATTCGGCCCAGCGCCCTTGGCACTTACTCCTGGCTGCCGCTGGGCCTGCGGGTGCTGCAAAAGGTGGAAAAGGTGCTGCGGGAGGAAATGGCCGCGGCCGGCGCCTTGGAAGTGCTGATGCCCAGCGTGCAGCCGGCCGAACTGTGGCAGGAATCGGGCCGCTGGCAGGACTACGGCCCGGAATTACTACGTTTTAAGGACCGCCACAAGCGGGATTACTGCCTGGGCCCCACCCATGAGGAAATGATTACGGACCTGGTGCGCCGCGACCTGAGCAGCTACAAGCAGCTGCCCCTAAACCTTTACCAAATTCAGTGGAAATTCCGCGATGAGATTCGCCCCCGCTTCGGTCTGATGCGCGGCCGGGAATTTCTTATGAAGGACGCCTACTCCTTCCATTTAAATCAGGAAAGCCTGCAGGAAACCTACGACCGCATGTACCAGGCCTATTGCCGCACCTTTGAACGGCTGGGCTTGAATTACCGGGCGGTGCTGGCGGACAACGGTGCCATCGGCGGCACCGGTTCCCATGAATTTCACGTGCTCGCCCAGACCGGCGAAGATGAGATTGTCTTCGCCGAGGACGGCAGCTATGCCGCCAACCTGGAGAAGGCCGCGGTGCAGAAGCCAACCACGGCCCGGCCGGCGCCCCGGGAGGAGCTGCGCAAGGAGGCCACCCCCCGGGCCAAAACCATCGACAGCCTGGTGGCCAATCACAATTTACCCATTGAGAAAACCGTTAAAACCCTGCTGGTGAAGGGGGCGGAAGGCGGTCTGGTGGCGCTGCTGGTGCGCGGCGACCACACTCTGAATGAAATTAAGGCGGAAAACCTGCCCGAGGTGGCGAAGCCGCTGACCTTCGCCGAGGAAGAGGAGGTGAAAGGGGCGCTGGGCGCCGGCTTCGGCTCGCTAGGGGTGATTAATCTGCCCCAGGCAATTCCCCTCATCGTTGACCAGGCGGTGGCGGTCATGGCCGACTTTGCCGTTGGCGCCAACGAGGACGGCTACCACTACTTCGGCGTGAACTGGCAGCGGGACGCCCACTTCACCCGCGAGGCGGATTTGCGCAACGCCCAGGCCGGCGACCTGGCCCCCAACGGTACGGCGAAGCTGGCCACGGCCCGCGGCATCGAGGTGGGCCACATCTTCCAGCTGGGCCAGAAATATTCGGCGGCCATGAATCTGAAGGTGTTGCAGGAGGACGGCAGCCTGTTCGCGCCGCTGATGGGCTGCTACGGCATTGGCGTGTCGCGCATCGTCGCCGCGGCCATTGAGCAGAACCACGACGAGCGCGGCATTATTTGGCCCGGGCCGCTGGCACCGTTCCAACTGGTCATTTGTCCCATTAACGGCGATAAATCGCCGGCGGTGCAAGGGCAGGCCGAAGAGCTGTACCGGCAATTACTGGCGGCCGGCGTGGAAGTGCTGCTGGACGACCGGCAGCGGCGGCCGGGGGTTATGTTTGCAGACATGGACCTGCTCGGCATTCCGCAGCGGCTGGTCATTTCTGACAAGACCCTGGCGGCCGGTGAAGTGGAATACAAGCGGCGCACGGACAGCGAGGCCCGCCGCATTCCGTTGGCTGAGGTGTTAAACACGGTGCTTTAGCCGTCAGCCATTAAATTTACCGACGGACGAGCGCTTAGCTGTATGTTTAAAAAGCATCATTAAACATACAGGGGAAGCGCCCGTCCGTTTGTATAAATGCCTTTAGAGCTTATTTACCGACAACGGGGCGCTTCAGATGTTTGTATTTTAGCCTTAAGACCATAGGCAATGGGCGCGTCCTAAGGTTGCCTGGGACAAGTACGCGCTGCGAAAAGCCCTTGCTGCCCCGTTTCACACTGTCGTTAGGCGTTCGGCCCTAGCGGCCAAAATTAGCTCGCTCATTAGGTTAAGGCCTTTTGGGCGGCTTAAATGCACAATCTTGCTAAACCCATCGCCATTTCCAGGGCGGCCACTCGGGGTTAAACTGGCCAGCGCAGAAATTTCACAACTGCCAAGGAGTTGCCATGCAAAAACTTTTACTAATCTGCGGCCTCGGCCTCAGCGCCGGCCTGGCCGCCGCCGATTTAGACTTCAATGCCAGCGCGGGTAAAAAGGGGGAAATCACCGTCAATGGCGAGAAAATCGCCTACCGCGCCTTCGAGAATCTCAGCTACGTGGGCCAGCCCGTTGAGCCGGACTACCAAACCCTCAACATCTACATTCCCGAAGCCTATTTCAACGATAAAACCAGCCACGGCTACGACCGCGACACCGCGCCCATCTTTCTGCCCAACGCCGTCGGCGGCTATCTGGCGGCCAAGGCGCAGAAAATTAACGAAACCCACGGCCAGGAAGCCAGCGCCGCCCAGCGGGCCCTGGCCCATGGCTACGTGGTGGCGACGGTGGGCGCCCGTGGCCGCAATTCAAAGAGCAACGGTAAATTCACCGGCAAGGCGCCGGCGGCCATCATCGACCTCAAGGCGGCCGTGCGCTATCTACATAAAAACGATAAAAAAATGCCCGGCGACGCCAACCGCATCATCGCCAACGGCACCAGCGCCGGCGGGGCCCTGGCCCTATTGCTCGGGGTCAGCGGCGACAGCCCGGACTACCGGGAAGCATTGGCAAAGGTGGGGGCGGCCGACGCCAGCGATAAAATCTTTGCCGCCTCTTCCTATTGTCCCATCACCAATCTGGAGTATGCCGACAGCGCCTACGAATGGCAGTTCAGCGGCCTGGACGAATATGAACAGCCGGACTTCAGCCAGCTGAACAGCGGTTCCTACAACCGGCGGCCGGACAAATTGCCCATGATTAGCGGCACCTTGAACGAGGGCCAGCGGCGCCTGGCGGTGGAGTTGAAAAATCTCTTCCCCAACTATCTCAATGGTTTAAAGCTGAAATCGCCGGAAGGTAGTCTGCTGACCCTAAAGGCCGACGGTAGCGGCCTGTTCCGCGACTATCTGGCCAGCAAGATTGTGGAAGGCGCGGTCCAGGCCAAGGCGGTGGACGTTAAATATTTAATCTACGAACAAAGTAAGCCGGTGGCCCTGGATTGGGACAGGTACATCGCCAGCGGGAAACGGCAGAAAGTCCCGCCGGCCTTCGATTCTCGTGACAACCCCACCGCGGAAAATGAGCTGTTCGGCGATGAAAACACCGCCTGGCGCCATTTCAGCAATCGCTACCGGGGCATGCCACCCAAGGCCCAGCAGGATTTGCAACGGCTGCTGCTAACGTTGAGCTATCCCGGCGGCCTGCAGTTCATTGATGAATTGCCGCGGAATCTGAGGCTGAATCAGCCACCGGTGGCGCCGGTCGAGACGGTGAAATTAATGAATCCCATGAATTACATCGGCGGCGGCGCTGACCATTACCGCATTCGCGCCGGCTCCAGGGACCGGGACACCTCGCTGGCCATTTCCGCCATCGTCGCCCTGAAGCTGCAGGAGGCGGGCAAGCAGGTGGATTACTTCGTGCCCTGGAACGTAGGCCACGGTGGCGACTACGACCTGGAGGAGCTGTTCCAGTGGACGGAAAGTCTCTTTAAACCGGAGCCCTAAGGCCAAGCCATAAAAAATGCCCCGTTTGGGGCTTATTTAATGGGCCAGGTATTCCTCCTTGAGTAGGCCCTTCAGCTGGCCGTAGGGCAGCAGGTACTCAATTTGCCCTTCGGCGAAGGAGCCCAGAGCGTAGGGCGGATAGGAAAAGACCAGGCCCTGCTCGTTGAAATAGATATTTTCGTTCAACAGCTTGTCCTTGGCGGCGGCCAGCTGCTTCTCGTCGATGGGGGCGGCGCGCAGCTGGGCGATTTCCGCGGCGCTTAAATTCTCCTCGCCGTACTTGCCGCCGTTAATCTTCTCGTTGCCCTTTTCCCGCAGCCGCTCCTTGATGAACAGCAGCCGCAGCACCTCCCTGTCCTTGTCCGGGCTGGCCAGCAGGTCGGCCAGCTTTATTTGCTTGTCGTCCTTATCAAAGAGGAAAAAACTGTCGCCGTACATGCCGTGGGCACCGCCGGCATATTCGCTGAAGCTGAGCTGGAACATTTCCAGGCCGCCGTGGCGGCCGCGGTAGCTGAGCCGCTGGTGATTGGCGTAGGAACAGCGGGAAACGCTGCTGGAACCGTCCTCGTTCTGGAAGTTCTTCTTATCCTTTAAATCCTCCAGCAGTTCGTCGCTGAAGCTTTTAATTAGGCTTTCTTCGCTGCTGATGTTCTTTGCCAGCTGCTCGTTCAGCGCCGGCCGGTTGGTCTTGATGGTGATTAGTTCCACGTCAATACCGATGCCATGGTTATCGCAGACCTCCGCATATTTCCTATTCACCTCGGAATCGCGGAATTTATCCAGATTAACCTCTTCAGTGGCCATGAAGAAGTCATCGGCCCAGGCCACGTGCAGCAGGCTAAGCAGCAGGGCAAGTTTTTTCATTGCTATCTCCTCTAATTTTGGACGCTAAACATACAAGAGAAGCGCCCCCATGTCGGTAAATAACTTACCCACATGGAAGCGCTGGGGTACTCGGTGGAATTTATGGGCTAGCGGCGGCGGCGCCAACGCTTATGCTTCCTGTGCCGTGGCGGCGGCTCCACGGCCGGGTTATAGCCATCGTCATAGTAGTCGTAGTAATAATCGTCATAGTCGTAGTCATCGTAGTAGTAGGGCACCACGCGATAGCTGTCGTGGTAGTAGCGGTGCTCATCGGTGAAGGGAATGATGACCGGCGGCTCATCGTCGTAATGGTAGGGGACGAGCGGCGCCGGCGGCGGCTGCCGGCAACCGGCCAGCAGTATGAGGCTGAGAACTGCAAATTTAAGTTTCATGGCTCCTCCATGCTTTAAACAAACCTGGTGAAAGTTACCGCTGAGATTTTAGCGTAAAGGCTTTGGGATTAAACAGACAGGGGAAGCGCCCCTTGTATGTTTAAGGCGATAAACATACAAGGGGCGCTTCCCCTGTCTGTAAAATCGATTACTGCTTGTAGGCCGGGCTCAACTCCTGGAGGGCGGCCACCAGCGCCTGCACGTTCTCGATTTTCGCTTCCGGAGTAATGCCGTGGCCCAGATTGAAGATGTGCCGGTGGCCGGCGCCGTAGTTCGCCAGCAGCCGCGCCACTTCCCGCCGCACCGTGGCCGGGTCCGTCAGCATGAAGGCCGGGTCCATATTGCCCTGCAGGGTGATGTGTTCACCCACCAGCTGGCGGGCCGGCGCCAGGGCCGTGGTCCAGTCCAGACCGATGGCGGCGGCGCCGCTCTGCGCCTGTAAGGCCAAGGACGAGCCGGCGCCCTTGCTGAAGATAATCACCGGTACCGGCAGCTGTTTAATGATTTCCTCCATGGGGGCCAGGGAGAATTCCGCGTAGCTGGCCGGGCCAAGCAGGCCGCCCCAGCTGTCGAAAATCATCAGGCAGTCGGCGCCGGCGGCAATTTGCCCCTTAAGGTAGGTGATGAGGGCGGTGGTCAGCTGCGCCAGCAGCCGCCTGAACAGTTCTTCCTGGCCGTACATCAGCGCCTTCACCCGGTTAAAGTCGCGGGAACCGTGGCCTTCCACCATGTAGCAGGCCAGCGTCCAGGGGCTGCCGCAGAAGCCGATTAGTGGCTTATCCAGTTCTTTCTTAATGAGGCGAATGGTTTCATAGACGTAATCCACATTGCCCAGGGGCGGCAGCCGTTCGATGGCCGCCGGCTCCTGCAGCGGCCGGCGGAAGCGGGGGCCCTCGCCGGCGACGAATTCCAGGCCCAGGCCCATGGAGTCGGGCACCGTAAGAATGTCAGAAAAAACAATGGCCGCATCAAGGGCGAAGCGGCGCAGCGGTTGCAAACTCACCTCGCAGGCCAGCGGCGGATTGCGGCACAAATCCATAAACCCCGCCAGCTGGCTGCGCACGGCCCGGTATTCCGGCAGATAGCGGCCGGCCTGGCGCATGAGCCAGAGGGGCGTTCTATCGACCTTTTCCCCCCGCAGCGCCCGTAAAAATCTGTCATTCATTGAAATTTCCTTTAACTGGCTAAGTTTGCTATATTCTGGCCGTGGTTTAAGCCATTAAGACAAAGGAGTGCATTATGGCCTATAAAAATGTCCTACTAGTTACGGATTTGCGCGAAGATAGCGGCGCCGTGGTCGAACGGCTACGCGACATCATCGGCGACCGGGAAGTTCATCTTAGCGTCCTCCATGTGGTTGAAGAAATGGTGCTGACGGCGGGCTATGAAATTATTCCTGTGCTGCCGGTGGTCAATGAGGCCGAAAGTGTGGCCCAGGCCCGCAGCAATATGAAGGCCCTACTGCAGCGCTACGGTCTGGAGGCCGATAAGCTAAATGTGGAAACGGCACTCTCCACCCGCAAGGGGATTCTGGACTATGCGGAAACCCATAAACCCGATTTAATTGTTATCGGCCGCCACACCCGCAAGGGCTTAGCCTCACTGCTGTGGGCCACGGCGGACGATATTCTTCCCAGCGTTAATTGCGATGTGCTCGTGGTTAAGCTGGGCACTCCCGTCTAATAATTTAGGAAAAAATAATAAATATGAGTAAACAACTTTTAGCGCTGACTTCGGCGCTAATTTTTGGTGTGGCCTCTGCCGCTGATTTAAGCAGCGAGCAGCAAAAAACCAGCTATGTGGTTGGCTACGAAATGGGCATTATGCTCAAGGAAACCGAGGACAAGCGCATCGACCTAGATGCAGCCATTGCCGGCATCAGCGACACCGTGGCCGGTCAGATTAATTTGGCGAAGGACGAGCGGAAGAAAATCATCGACGCCTTCACCGTGGAGCAGCAAAAGCGTCTTAAGGAAAAGGCTGAGAAGGAATTGGCCGATGCAAAAGCCAAATTAGCGCAAACTAAACCAGAGCTATTGATGGCCCAAGCTGACGGTGGCGCGCCAGCCCCCGCAGCAACGGCTGACACGAAGCCCGAGAATGCCGAAGCAAAGCCGGTAGAGGACAAGACGGACGAAGCCAAGTCGGCCGAGGCGGCAGAAACTAAGACCGATGACAGCGCCAAGACCCAAGAGCCGGCAGCCAGTCCTGCACCAACCACAAACTAATCCCCTTAATTTCATTAGGAAAAAGTATGAAAAAAAATAGCATCGCCCTTCTTTTAGCTCTGGCCATTGGCAATGCGGCCGCCATCGAACTAAAAACCGAAGAGCAAAAACTAAGTTACGCTCTGGGCGTGGACATGACCGAACAGCTGTTAGAACTGAGCGATAAGAACGACATTAATATGGAAGCCCTCCAGGCCGGCATGCGTGATTCCTTTGAGGGTAAAGAGCGGGCCCTCAGCGAAGAGGAGTCCGATAAGGTCATGGAAGCCTTCGCCCAAAAGCAAATGAAAAAAATGGAAGAAGAGCTGGCCCAGCAGAAAGCCAAAATGGAAAAGCTCGGCGAAGAAGCTAAGGTGGCCGGCGCCAAGTTTTTGGAAGAGAACAAGGGCAAGGAAGGTGTGAAGGTTACCGCCTCTGGCCTGCAATATAAGGTGGAGAAGGAAGGAACTGGCGATAAGCCCAGCGCCACCGATGAGGTTACCGTGAATTACACCGGTAAAACCATTGATGGCAAAGTGTTTGACAGCTCTGAGAATGAGCCCATCACTTTCCCCTTGAGCGATGTAATTGCCGGTTGGACTGAAGGCCTACAGTTAATGAATAAGGGCGCCAAATACACCTTTTTCATTCCTTCCCAGCTGGCCTATGGCGAGGAAGGCATGGAAGAGGATATTCCGCCGCACTCCGTTTTAATTTTTGATGTGGAGCTAATTGACTTCCACAAAGCCGGTGAGGCTAAGGCTGAAGCAAAAGCCAGCGACGATAAAGCCAAGGTTGAGGAGGTTAAAGCTGAAGCGCCGGCGGCTGATGCCAAGGCTACCGAGGCTAAAGCTCCAGCTGCTGATGGTGCTAAGGCTGAAGCCACTGAGAAAAAGGAAGAATCACCAGCTAAATAAGGTGCTGGTTAATTCTCCTATAATTCCCCAATTAAACTTAATGGATAAGCGCTCTATTCCCAGAATAGTTATTTTCAGGAATAATAGGGCGCTTTCCTTTTTATAAGCTTTTTTATAACCAAGAGGATAAATCCTATGAAAAAATTTTTAGCTATTGCCCTATTAGCAGTAGGAAGTTTTGCTCAGGCCCAACAGGATGCCGCCACCGCATTGCAACAGAAAGTAACTGGCATTCGTTCCATTGATGCGGACTTTGAACAGGTGGTCTATAGTGGTGGTAATCAAAATAGTGAAGGTAATTTAAAGATTAGTAAACCTGGCAGCTTTGCCTGGCACTATAAAAAACCTACCGAGCAACAAATAGTAACCAATGGACAAAAGGTTTATTTCTACGATAAAGACTTGGCCCAAGTAACCGTATATAAACATAAGGATCTAAATGGTGATATGGCGGCGGTGATTCTAAATGGTGGTCCCGCATTAACTAATAATTTCAATATTTCCCTAGAAAGAAATGTGCCGCCGGAATTAGCTGGCAAAGGCCTTGCTAAAGCTGAGGCATATCGCCTTACTCCTAGAAATAGTAAAATTGAGTATTCCGCTATATGGGTAGTTTTTAATAATGGTAAATTAGATAGGCTTTTATTAGATGGCGATAAGCAAAAGACAGCCTTATTCTTCAAGAATATGAAAATAAATCCTAAGTTAGATAATGCTGTTTTTAATTTCAGAGCACCTGAAGGGGTCGATGTTATTGAAAATTAAGGAGAGTTAGTGTGAATCACGCGAGGGCGAAAACATACTATCAAATACTGGAAGTACCGACGAATTCGTCGGTACAAACCATTAAAAGAGCATTGCGGGATTTACGTCGCCAGGATAATGGCGACGATTTCCACATTGTGCTAAAAAATATTGAGCACGTATTGCTTGATGCGAAAGAACGGGAAAATTATGATAATTCGGTAAATCTATTAGCCAATGAGCGGGTGGATTATAGCCGTATGAATGAGTTTATTCCCCGGGAAGAGCAAGGTGATATCAGTAAAGATAGGGAAAAATTCCGTTCTTTTTTTGATTTAGGCGAAGATGAAAAGGAAGAGGAAGAGCCCGAGCAGGATAATTTACGCTTTAGCCCCTATGCCCGCAGCAAAGAGGATATAGACAAAGAAAATTCCCAATTAAGCTTTAACTATTCCATGCAGAAATCGCATATAAAAATGTTAGTAATTATTGGGATATTTTTACTTATTGGGGCAGTGGTTTATAAACCAATTAGAACTCAATGGACTGGTCAAGAACAGTCCAAACAAGCGGTAGAGGCATTGAAATCCGCCAGCAAAATACTATTAGATTATGTGAAAACCAATAAGGTCTTTCCAACTACCTTACCGGAGGAAATTAAGGTTCCGGAGGGTTCTTTTTACGATTTACGTTTAGAGAAAGAGGGGGCTAATAATGCCATAGTGCTAACTTTTAATGATAATGCCATTAGCACTCTACAAAATAATAGTCTCAAATATAAAACACATGTGGTTCCTAATTTAGGACTGTCTTGGTATTGTGTGTCCAACAGTGAGTTCCCGTCAGACTATTTGCCGGGCACTTGTAAATCCACTGAATAGAATTAATTTATTTCTGGCCTAATAATAGCTTTAATTATTTCGGATATAATTTAATTAATTAGCATTAGAAACTATTTTTTTGTTACATTGCCTATTCCATTATTATCGGAGTATTCCCCAGTGAAAAATAAATCTCTTTATTTAATATTAATGTTTTTATTCGGTCAGGCTCATGCTCAAGAAGCAGTTGCTCAAGCGCCCCAACCACCAGCTGAGCAGGTAGCTCCACCGGCTGCCGCTCCTGCAGCGGCACCAGCACCAGAGACAGCGGCACCAGCGGCTCCGGCACAAGAAAATAGCGCGCCGCCAGTGGCCCCAAATGCCGCTCCGCCTGCGCCTCCTGCAACCATTGCCGCCCCTGGTACTGTGCAACAACAGCGCCAAATCATGGTTAATGTGCAGCCCTACTATCAGTCAGCATCAGCCATTAACGGCGCTCCCACCATTACTAATATTGAGGAGCCATTACTTGGCCTATTAAGTTCTACTAAAGCTAAGGATATTCTTAAGGCCCGTAGCTATATTCAGAAAAATGCCCGGGCAGTTGATTCTGTGCCCATGATGATTTTAGCCATTCGCCTCTATGACATTGGCCGGCGTGATGATGCCGTATATTGGTTCTACGTGGCCAAGTATCGCCAACAAATAATGGATGCGGTGTTGGATAGTGGAGCAGTGCCAGAATTAGCTAGCCAGAGCAATGCCATCAACAGCTTTAATGATATGGCCGGTGCCTATATCAATGGCTATGCCTTCTGTAATGTGCGTAAGCAGCAGAAAGCTATTAGACGGGCAGTAAATTGGGTTTCCAGCCACCCCTCCCAAAAACTCTTCAATAATGAGCTTAAGGCGAAGAACGATAACCGCAAGGCCCTTGTTAAGAATGCCCTAGCGGAAATCCGCAATAGCATTAAGAACGAAGCCAGCTACTTTGCCAATCGAGAGAATCTCAACAGCTTTAAAGAGCAACGTAAACAAAATCAGATGGACGAAAAGTTCTGCTGGCGTTAAGCAACAAGTATTAAAAAACATACAGAGGGGCGCTTCTGCTGTAGGTAAATTTATTACCCAGTGAAGCGCCCCTCTGTATGTTTTTTATTTTTAGTGGGAAAATGTCGGGTTTTACTGGCAATTTTTTTCAATGTTAGAATGCCCCCTTCAACGGTTCTTTAACGGAAGAAAAATTTCAAGGATAAGACACATGAAAAAAATAATATTTTCTCTAGCTTTAGTTGCCTCTCCCTGGGTCATTGCTCAAGAAAGTAGTCCAAGCGCAACGGCCGAAGCCACTGAGGCTACCGCTCCTGCTACTACGGAAGCAGCTGCCACGCCTACAGCCAGCACCGACGACCAGTCGAAAGAGGCCACGGCTTCACCTAGTACCGGCTCAGAGACATCACCTACTGCTAGTGTTGAGGCTACTCCAACGGCCGCCGCTACTTCTGCGGAGCCAACGGCAACTGGCAGTACGGAAGAAGCCTCGCCCACTGCCAGCACAGAGCCTTCAGCCAACGATGAGAAAAAACCTGCTGAGCAGGCAGCGGCAAACGAAGATCCAGAGGCAGTTACTAAAACTTTCCTTGAGGCAGTTAAAAACGGCAACTGTGAAGTAATCATCGCCAATGTGGAGTTAAATAAGGACGAAAAAGAAGAAGATGTGCTGGCTGACTGTAAAAAAGACATCGAACAGCTAAAAAGATCACTGGAAAATGTGAAAGAATTCAAAATTTCCAAGAGTGAAGTCGCTGACAGTAAGGCGGTAGTTAATGTGAAATATCTGGATGAGCAGGGTAAGGAAATTAAGGAGGCAGATAAATTTCCCCTAATAAAAACTGATAAAGGTTGGAAAACCTCCTTTTAATAACTGAAGCGTTCCCCTGAGAGCGCTTTCTTTTTAGGAGGACGAGCCCATGAGAAAGATTGTGTTTTTAGCTACCCTGATTTCTCTAACTGGCCAGGCCGAGGAAACAAGTCCTGACCAGGTGGTTTTAAATGTACTTAATGCCATGAAAACCGGTAATTGTGACGCTATCGCTGCCAATAGCATCGGTAATGCGCAAGCTACCCAACAATTACGCCTGAAATGTGAACGCGACAGCGACGTCATTAAAGATGTTTTTATTGCGGTAAAGGAGTTTCGCGTGCGCCACGTGCAAATTAACGGTAATGACGCATGGGTGCAGGTGGATTTGATAATGCTTGATGAAAATGCCACCAATGGCCGGGAGAATTATCGGGCTATTAAAACCGAACAGGGGTGGAAGGCTAACTTCTTTTAATTGTTTGGCCTGGAGCTATAGCAGCAGGTGCCACTTCCAATAAAAAAGCGCTTCTCTGGGGAAGCGCTTTTTTTTACCAACGGCCTATTACATTGATGGTGGTGGTGGAGCCGAAGGAATTCCAGGGTTGTTAGGCCGTGGGGCACTGTCAGGAATACCTTGAACAGGTGGATTCTGTGGGCCACCCTGTGGTTGGAACCCGCCACCTTGGCCACCCATAGGTGCGCCACCCTGTGGAGCTGGTGGTGGTGCATCAAATTGATCTTCTTCCTGCCGTGGAGCGCGACGTTTTTTGCCTTTTCTTACTCTTTTTTTCTTTTTACGAACCACGTCGGCGCCGGGGTGATTGTTGGCGGCTTGCTCAAGAATTGATGGTTTGGCTGACGCTGCCTGCTCGGTTACACCGGCAAAGCTGGTGGTAGCCAGAATGGCCAACAGAGTTAAACTTAATTTCTTCATCGGAAATCTCCTGATTAATTGAGAGCGCTACGAAAACGCTCGGGTTATAAAACACACAGGGCCACACCTAAAGCGTAGCGCTTAGTGCGGCCCTGATTCTATGCCCTAATGGAGAGGGTTTCAACTTTTTGATGGAGAACTTTTCTCAGAAGATGAAGAACTTTCCTTGCTGGAACTGTTGGAACTGCTTGAGCTATCTGAACTTTTGCTGCTGCCGCTCTCTTTGCTGGAGCTGCTTTCGGAGCTTTTGCTATCGCTGGCCTTACTGTCCGAACCTTTCGCTTCGCTGCTGTCGCTGCTTACTTTTTTAATCGGCCGAATTTTCAAAGGTTCATCGCTGGCATCTTTAGCTTTGCTGTCGCTCTTGGCGGCAGTGGCTTTTTTGCTGGCTACTTTTTTAGCTACCGCTTTTTTAGCCTTAGTGCTTTTATTTTTAATGACTTTTTTCGCCTTTTTCGCTTTTTTTACCAGCGATTTCTTGCCTTTTTTTACCTTAGTGGCTTTAACAACTTTTTTCGGCTTATCCGCACTGCTAGCCTTGTCGCTGTCCTTGCTATCGCTGGCGTTGCTGGCAGTTATGGGCGTTTTGACATCATCGGCCTTACTGTCACTGGATTTATCATCACTGGCCTTGCTGTCGCTGGCCTTGGAAGAAGTTGCCTCAATGCTGCTCTTACTGTCGCTGCTGTCGCTGGTTTGGGCAAAGGAACCGGTGGCGAAAACGGCCAACAGGGCTAAGATTAGTTTTTTCATAAGTATTCCTCGAAATTAACGTGTCTAATTGACCCCGGTATTTTAAACCAAGTTGTTTTTAATTTAAGAACCAGCTGTTTTAAATTTGCCAATTAGCAACGTGGGAGTGATATTTACAAACGGACGGGCGCTTCCCCTGTATGTAATTAACGGCTTAAATACATACATGGGAAGTGCGTAGCGCGTGAGACCACTAGGTCGAACAACCGCCCGTCCGTCGGTATATTTAGGCTAATGCCCCCGTTTTACTGCTCCCGCCAGCGCTTCTGACTCTCGCGAATAACCGCCTTGGCCTCGTCGATGTCGCCCCACTTCTCCACCTTAGTGCTGCCGGCCTTCTTCAAGTCCTTGTAGTGGTTAAAGTGGAATTCAATCTGTTTAATCAGCTGGGCCGGCAGGTCGGCCAGACTCTTGATTGCGTCGCCGTTGCTGCGGTCATCGGCGGGCACCACGACGACCTTATCGTCCACCTCGCCATCATCGACGAATTTCATCACGCCAATGACCCGGGCCTTGAGATAAACGCCCGTAGCCAGTGGGCTTTCGGTAATTATCAGCGCGTCCAGCTCGTCGCCGTCCTCGTCCAGGGTCTGGGGAATGAAGCCGTAGTTGGTGGGCTTGGCGAAAATCTGCGGTTCCACCCGGTCCAACATCATGGCGCCAATGCGCCGGTTCCACTCAATCTTATGGTTGGAACCGGTGGGAATTTCCACCACCACGTTGATTAGGCCGGCGTCCACGTCGCCCGCGTCCAGAATCTTATTAAAATCAGCCATATAAACTCCTTACTCTAAAAACCAATCCAATGTGCGGCCGGCCCAGAAGGGCACCAGCTCGTCGCTGCCAAAGGCCAAGGTGGCGGGAACCGGCTGCGGCCGCCGCACCAGGCTCACGGTGCCCGCATTCAGCGGCAAACCGTAGAATTCCGCGCCGAAGCGGCTGGCGAAATCTTCCAGCCGCGCCAATTTATCCACCTGGGCAAAGGCGGTGGCATACAACTCCAAGGCTTGGGCGCCGGTGTAGCAGCCGGCACAGCCGCAGCCATTTTCCTTGCTGCCCCGACCGTGGGGCGCGCTGTCCGTGCCAAGGAAGAAACGCGGGTCGCCGGAGGTGGCCGCCTGGAGCAGCGCCTGCCGGTCCCTTTCCGTCTTCAGAATGGGCAGACAGTAGTAGTGCGGCTTAATGCCGCCCACCAGCAAATCATTGCGGTTGGCCAGCAAATGGTGGGCGGTGATGGTGGCCGCCGTATTCTTCTCCTGGCGCAGGATAAATTCCACTCCCGCCGCGCTGGTCAAATGTTCCAGCACGATTTTTAAAGCGGGGAATTCCCGCCGCAGCTTGCTTAAGGTGCCGGCGATGAATTCGCTTTCCCGGTCGAAGATGTCCACGGCCGGGTCGGTAACTTCCCCGTGAATGAGCAGCAGCAGCCCCTCCTCCACCATGGCCGCCAGCAGCGGTTTGAAATCCTCGTACTGGCTGAGGCCGGCGCCGGAATTAGTGGTGGCGCCGCGGGGATACCACTTCACCGCCACCACGCCGGCGGCCCGGGCCCGGCGCAGGGTGGCCACCGTTAAATCTGCACTTAAATACAGGCTCATCAGCGGCTGGAAATCGCTGCCGGCGGGGCGCTGGGCCAGAATGCGTTCCCGGTACTGCTCCAGCGCCGGCAGATTGTCCACCGGCGGGATTAGATTGGGCATGGCCAGGGCGCGGGCAAAGCTGCGGGCGCAGTCGGGCACGGTGCGCGCCAGGGCGGCGCCGTCGCGAAAGTGGTTGTGGAAGTCGTCGGGGCGACGAATTACTAACCGGTCCATCACATCAACACCGAAGCGCTGCGCGGCCGCAGAATCAATTCATCGTCTTCCAGGTGCACGGCGATGATGGCCTGGCGCAGCTCCTCAAAGAGCACCATTTCCGCAATGGGCAGCTTCAGCTGCTGCTCGATGAGACGGCCCAGCGGCCGGGCGCCCATTTTCGGGTCGTAGCCGCGGCGGGCCAGCCACTGGCGGCTGGCCTCGTCGATTTCCAGGCCGATGGTTTTTTCCTGCAGCTGGCTGCGCAGTTCGCCGAGGAATTTATCCACAATGTGCAACATCAGCGTTTCAGATAACGGTGCAAAGTTAATGATGCCGTCCAGCCGATTGCGGAATTCCGGACTGAAGTAATCACGCACCGCCTTGTCGTAGTCGCCGCTGGAACGGTCGTCCTGGCTAAAGCCGATGTAGTTCCTATCGCTGACGGTGGCGCCCACGTTGGAGGTCAGAATGATGATGAGATTGCGGCAGTTAATTTCCCGGCCGCTGCTGTCGGTGATGATGCCGTTGTCCATCATCTGCAGCAGCACGTTCATCACGTCCGGGTGGGCCTTCTCGATTTCATCAAGCAGTAGCACCGCGTAGGGTGATTTGAGAATCTTCTGGCACAGCAGCCCCTCCTGCTCGTAGCCCACGTAGCCCGGCGGCGTGCCGATGAGCTTGCTGACGCTGTGGGCCTCCATGTATTCGGACATGTCGAAGCGGATTAAATTCATGGCCATGGCCTCGGCCAGCCGCTTGCTCAGCTCGGTTTTGCCCACGCCGGTGGGGCCGGTGAAGAGGAAGGCGCCGATGGGCTTTTCCTTGGCGCGCAGGCCGGCATGGCTCAGCTTCAGGGCGCTGACCAGGCTGTCGATAGCCCGCTCCTGACCGAAGACCACCTCCTTCAAGTCGCTGGCCAGATTTAACAGGGTGGAACGGTCGTCGTTCTTGATGTAGGGCAGCCGGGCCTGCTGGGCCACCAGCTTTTCAATGTGGCTGCGGTCGATGATTTTTTCTCCGTCAGCAAGCAGCTCCAGCCGCCGCCGGGCGCCGGCCTCGTCCAGCAGGTCGATGGCGCTGTCCGGCAGATGCCGGTCGGTCAGGTAGCGCTGGGCTAGGGTTACGGAAGCCAGCAGCGCCTCCTCGCTGTATTTAACCTGGTGAAACTGCTCGAAATTGCGATAAACCCCATTGACGATGCGCAGGGCCTCTTCCTGGTCGGGCACCGCCAAATCCACCCGCTGGAAGCGGCGGGCCAGGCCACTCTTATTCTCAAAGATGCGGCGGAATTCCTTGTCATTGGTGATGCCGATGATGCGCAGGCCACCGCTGTCGATGGCCGGCTTCAGCATGTCCGACAAATCGGTGGTGCTGTCCATGCTCTTGGAATGGCTGATGATGCCGTGAATGTCGTCGAAGAAAATAATGGCCTTGGGGTCCTGGGAGAAGCGCTGCACGAAGCGTTGAATGCGCTGTTCCAGGTCGCCGCGGAATTTGGTGCCGGACATCATGGCCGTAACGTTAATGGAATAGATGACGTTGTCGCGCATGGAATCGGGAATCTGCGGCCAGCGGTGGTGAATGGCGTAGGCCAGCCCTTCCACCAGCGCCGTTTTGCCCACGCCGGCCGGGCCGACGATGATGGGATTATTCTTGGTTTTACGGTGCAGAATCTGAATTACCCGCCACAGCTCCTCGTTGCGGCCGATGAGCGGCGTAATGGCGCCCTTCTGGGCCAGCTCGTTCATATTGGTGATGAAGAGCGCTTCCTCCTGCTCCTGCACCGCCTTTTCCTCCTGACCTTTACTGGCCTTGGCTTCGCCGCCGTTGCTGGGGCGGTTTGTCTGTTCGTCTAAGTCCTTGTGGTAATCCTCCCGCGCCCGCTGAATTTTGTGTAGCACATCGAGGCTGTGGCGGAAGGATTCTTCGCTGGCCCGGAAGCCGGCCCGGGCCAGGAAATAGTGGCTGTAGCTTAGCGGTTCTTCCATGATGGCAAAGAGCAGGTCCACCGGGCCGATGCTCTGGCCCGGCCGCCGGTTCAGAGCCCGCTTTAGGCTGCGGTCTACGGCGGAGAGGGTTTCCGGCGTGGTCTGATAATTCTGCTGGGGCAGACCCAACAGGTGGTCGCGCACGTCGCGGAAGACGGCCAGATGGTCAACGGGTTCCGGCAGATTTTTCATGATGGTCTTCACCTCCTCATTGCGGAGCAGGTGGAAGAGGAGATGTTCTAGGGTGGTGTATTCGTTGCGGCGCTCGCTAGCCAGCTTGCGGCCATCTTCAATGATTTTTTGTAAATCGCTGTTAAGCATGTCTGTTCCTGTCTGGGCCTGGGCTAATTTTAGTGCCTTGGGCTAATCCTTGTTAATTGGGGACGAATGGGGAAATTTCACCCATAAAAAAAGCCCCGCAGGGCTTTACTTAGGCGCGCAGCAAATCGTTTAACGAGGTCTTGCCGCGGGTTTTCTCGTCCACCTGCTTGATGATGACCGCGCAGTAGAGCGAGTGGGAACCGTCCGCCGCCGGCAGGCTGCCCGGCACCACCACAGCGCCAGCGGGCACGCGGCCCGAGGTGATTTCGCCGGTCATGCGGTTATAAATCTTGGTGGATTGGCCGATGTAGACGCCCATGGAAATGACTGCGCCCCGTTCGACGATGACCCCTTCGACGATTTCCGAGCGGGCGCCGATGAAGCAGTCGTCCTCGATGATGGTGGGGCCAGCCTGCAGAGGTTCGAGCACGCCACCGATGCCGACGCCGCCGGACAGGTGCACGTTCTTGCCGATTTGCGCGCAGGAACCGACGGTGGCCCAGGTGTCCACCATGGTGTTATCGCCCACGTAGGCGCCGATGTTCACGTAGGAGGGCATGAGCACCACCCCCTTACCCAGATAGGTGCCGCGGCGGGCGAAGGCCGGCGGGGCCACGCGAATGCCTTCGCTGCGGAAGCGGGCGCCGTCATGGTGGGCGAAGCGGCTGGGCACCTTGTCGAAGTACTGGGTGGCGCCGCCGGCCATGACCTCATTGTCCTGGGTGCGGAAGGACAGCAGCACCGCCTTCTTCACCCACTGGTTCACCTGCCAGCCGTTGGCGGTGGGCTCAGCCACCCGCAGTCGGCCGCTTTCCAGCTGGTCCAAGGTCTCTGCGATGGCCTGAATTAGCTCCTTATCCGCGTTCTGCGGGTTAAGGTCGGCGCGCCGTTCAAAGGCCGCCTCGATTATTTCCTGTAAATTCATGTTAATCCTCAGGTTTAATACATACAGATAAAGCGCCCCTCCGTTTGTAAATAGCTAAAATACATACAGGGGAAGCGCCCGTCCGTTTGTAAATGTTCTAAATTGCCCGGCTACGGGGCTTCTTCCCGCACCAGATAGGCACGTAGCAGCCAGAACTGGCCGGCGATAAACACCAGACTCAGGCCCAGCAGGCCCCAGAGCTTAAAGCCCAGCCAGAAGGTTTCGGAAAAGTTATAGGCCACCAGCGCGTTCAACGCCGCCTCGCCGTAGAAAAAGGCCACCCAGGCTAGATTTAACTTGTGCCACAGGACCGGCGGCAGGCGAAAGGCGCTGGCCAGCATCTTCTCCGTGTAGTTTTGGCCCAGCAGCCGCGGGCTCAGCAGTAGAAAGCTGCCGATGAGCAGATAGACGATGGTGGGCTTCAGCTTAATGACCATGGGGCTGCGGAACACCAGGGTGATGGTGCCCAACAATAAAATGGCCCCAAGGGTGAGTTTCTCCTTGGGGCTGAAGGGCTTGCCGGAGCGCCACTGCCAGAGAATCTGGCCGAGGGCCACCAGCATCATGGCGCCGGTGGCCAGGTAGATGGCCGCGGCCGGGGCGACGAAGCGCCCCAGTACGTAGGCTGCCACGAAGGCGATTATGCTAATGAAATCACTCATTTAGCGCCGACCCTATTTAAGGGTATTCAGGTCTTGGGGCTTACCGTTAATCTTCAGACCGCCTTTGTCATTGACCAGTTCAAACTTGAAGCTCTTGTCATCGCTGGACAAATAGTCCTTACCCATAGCTTCCACGGTCTTGGTGGCGCCGAACACGTCCAGCAGTGACTTGGGCACTTCGAGGGAGGCATTCACGTCCGCCAGCGACAGCATGGCTTGACCCAGCACCTTGTTGGCCTTCTTGTCGCCGGGATTCTTATCGGCGGCGGCGAAGGCCTGCTTGAAGCCGTTCAGGTCGGCGTCCTTGCGGCCCTTAACCTTTAAATCCGCCTTAACGGTGCCGGCGTTGGTGTCAGCGTTAATTTTGAAGTCGTAGGCGGTTTCATTTTTAAGGGCGTCTGCCGCCAGCTGCCAGCCCTTATCCTGCAGTTCGGCGGGGATTTTGCCGTCCTTTAGTGCTTCCTGCTGCTGCTCGCTCATCTGGCCGAACCAGTCCATCAGGGCGATGTAGTTGAAGCGTTGGAAGTCGAAGGCGATGTTCACCTTATTTACCACTAGCGGCCACATGAATTTCTGGGCAATTTCCTCGCCGTTAATCAGGTAATCCATGTTGATGTTACCGTTGGCCAGCTTGTTGCCGTCCTTATTGGTTTCCTGCTGCATGTTCAGGTCGAAGAGCTTCAGCAGGCCTTTGGTTTCTGGGGCGTCCACGGCCACGTCCTTCACGCTAACTTCCACTTTGCCCAGGTTAGAGAAGAATTCCTGGTCAAATTTGTAGTCCTTCAGCCGCACATCAACGCCGCCGATGGTGAAGTTGCGCACCACGTTGTTACCATCGGTGAGGCTGAACAGCATTTTGTCCACCTTGTAGCCGCCGTCGCCGTTCTTATTAAGTTCGCCGCTGGCGCTGAAGGGATTGATGCTAAAGCCCATGTCCCGCTCTTTCAGGTCAAAGCCCTTAAATTCAACCTTGGACTGACCCACATTAAAGTTTTCCTTGAAATCATCCTCATTATAGAAGCGTTCCACCGTCAGGCCCTTAAAGCTGAAGGCGGTATTGGGGTCCAGCTGGCCGGCGAACAGTTGGTCCTTCTCGTCGAAGGGTTCAATGGCCACGATGTTCTGCTGATTCTTATCGGCCAGCAGATTGGTCTTCATGGACAGCTTGTTCAGGGCACCCTGGATTAATTTCACGTCCTCATTGCTGGCGGAAAATTGCTGTTGCAGCTCGGGGGTAATTTCCGGCTTGTAGTCGATTTGTGCGACGATGCCCTTCTGGTACAGCTCCGGGTTGTAGCTGATGTTGGTCTTTAATTTCAGTTGGAGTGGCTGTTCAAGAACGCCCTGACCCTGCTTCATCTGCATGGTCAACACGCTGTCGGCGGTGGCACCGCCCTCCTTGGGCTGGTAGTTATCCACTTTTATGCTGAATTCCTTAAAGCCGCTGGCCGGATTAGCGACCCACATGCCCTGGAGCGCCTGGCTGGTCTGGGCGGTGTCGGCCTCAAGGCGCGCTTTAACTTCCGCGGCTACCTTTTCCTTGTCGAAATTGCCAAGACTTTTCTGCGCAACGACGGCTTGACCGCCTTCACTTTTCTGTTCCTCTTTCTTTTCACAGGAAAATAGAAAAACACTGAGTATTGCTAACGATAGAACTTTAATTTTCATTGGTGTCTCCATAAATATGAGGGCTCACATTATAGGCTAGAATCCAATTTTTCATTTTGAGAGTTCAGCAATGACCAGCACGAAACGGCGCCTGATGGTTACCAGCGCCCTGCCCTACGCCAACGGTTCCCTGCACCTGGGCCACATGGTGGAATACATTCAAACGGATATTTTTGTGCGCTTCCAGCGGCTGCGCGGCGTGGAAGTCTACTACCTCGGCGCCGACGACGCCCACGGCACCCCCATCATGCTGCGGGCGGAGAAGGAGGGCCTTAGTCCGGAAGAGCTCATCAATAGGATGCAGCAGGAGCACAAGGGCGACTTCGACAGCTTCCTCATCAGCTTTGACAAATTCCACAGCACCCACAGCGCAGAAAACCGGGAAATCAGCTACGAAATCTACGGCCGCCTGAAGGAGCGCGGCTACACCACCCGCCGGGTAATCCAGCAGTTCTACGACCCGAAGAAGGAAATTTTCCTGCCCGACCGCTTCATCAAGGGCGAATGTCCCAAGTGCCACAGCCAGGACCAGTACGGCGATAACTGCGAAGTGTGCAGCGCCACCTATGCCCCCGAGGAGCTGATTAATCCCTACTCCATCTTGAGCAATGAGCGGCCGATTCTGCGGGAAAGTGAGCACATCTTCTTCGATTTACCGCAATTTTCCGCCTTTCTCCAGGAGTGGCTGGATAAAACGCCGCTGCAATCGGCCATGCGCAACAAGATGGCCGAGTGGGCTGACAGCCTGACCCCCTGGGACATCAGCCGCGACGGGCCCTACTGGGGCTTTCCAATCCCCGGCGAGGACAATAAATATTTCTACGTGTGGCTGGACGCGCCCATCGGCTATTTCGCCTCGCTCAAGGCCTTTGCCGCGGATAGAGGTTTGAATTACCGGGAATTTTTGGAGGAGGGCCACGGCACGGAGCTGTACCACTTCATCGGCAAGGACATCGCCTACTTCCACCTGCTCTTCTGGCCGGCCATGCTGGAGGGGGCCGGCTTCCGCAAGCCCAGCGGCGTGTTCTGCCACGGCTTTCTGACCGTGGACGGCCAGAAGATGAGCAAGTCCCGCGGCACCTTCATTAAGGCGCGCACCTATTTAAATCATTTGCGGCCGGAATACCTGCGCTATTACTTCGCCAACAAGCTGTCGGCGCGGGTGGAAGACATCGATTTAAATCTCCAGGACTTTAAGACGCGCATTAACAGCGACCTGGTGGGCAAATACATCAATTTGGCCAGCCGCTCCTTCCCCTTCATTACGAAAAACTTCAACGGCCAGCTGGCGGAGGAATTAACGGACAACTCGCTCCAGCAATTAATCCTCAGTAAAAAGGAAATAATCGCCGCGCACTACGAGCAGCGGGAATACAACCTGGCCATGCGGGAAATTATGGCGCTGGTGGACCGGGCCAATGAGTACATCGACGCCGCCAAGCCCTGGGTGAAGATTAAGGAGGAAAACAACGACGTGCAGCAGGTGTGCACCGTGCTCATCAACGCCTTCTACGCCCTAACCATCTATCTGAAGCCGGTGCTGCCGGAGATTGCCGCGGCGGTGGAAGCGCTGCTGAACATCGGTGCCACCGGCTGGAATGACCTGGACAAATTGCTGTTAAATCAAACCATTAACCCCTATAAGCCGCTGCTGCAGCGCATCGAGGATAAGGCCTTAACGGCAATCATTGAGGAAACCAAGCGGGATTTGGCGGCGGAGAGCAACTTGGGTAAGGCCCCGGCGGGAACCTCGGCCGATTACCACTGGATAAAAATCGAGGACTTCGCCGCCCTGGATATCCGCATCGCGAAGGTAATCAGCTGCCAGACCGTGGAAGGTTCGGACAAACTGCTGCAATTCCAGCTGGACGTGGGCGAGCTGGGCCCGCGGCAGGTGTTTTCCGGCATCAAGCAGTTCCACCAACCGGAGGAGCTGGTCGGCCAGCTGGTGGTCTACCTGGCCAACCTGACGCCGCGGAAAATGCGCTTCGGCCTCAGCGAGGGCATGATTCTCTCCGCCAGCAACAGCGACACCTTGCAGGTGCTGCTGGCCGGCGGCCGGGCGGTGCCGGGCATGAAGATTAGCTAGCGGCGGCTTTTACTAAATTTACCGACGGCCGGGCGGTTGTTCGGCTGGCGCCTCACGCACCCTTCGCTAACGCTCGGGCGCTTCTCCTGTATGTATTTAGGCTTTAACGCCCGTCCGTTTGTAAAAGTACCCTAAAGGGTTAATTACATACAGAGGAAGCGCCCCGTTGTATCTAAATGGCCCTTTTCCAACGTAATGGCCTGATGTTTTTACCTAAGTCCTTTTATCGAGATTACGGTGTTAATTTCCCAGCCTTAGTTCATTATTTACAAACAACGGGGCGCTTTGACTGTTTGTATAAATCGGCTTATTTACAAACAGCTAAAGCGCCCCGTTGTATTTAAACGCCTATTCTCCCCGCAACAGCTGTTCCATGTAGGCGCGCAGCGGCGCCGCCAGATTCTCATGGGCCAAACCTAGAGTCAGATTGGCCTGCAAATAGCCCAGCTTGTGGCCGCAGTCGAAGCGGCGGCCCCGGAAGCGGTAGGCCAGCAGGCTCTTCTCCTGAAGGAGACTGGCGATGGCGTCGGTCAGCTGAATCTCCCCGCCGGCGCCCCGCGGCGTCCGTGCCAGCAGTTCCATGATGGTCGGCGGCAGGATATAGCGGCCCACCACCGCCAGGGTGGACGGGGCCGCCGCCGGCGCCGGCTTCTCGACGATGGCACTGAGGCCGTAGAGCCCTTCGGCCACCTGGGCGCCGGTAGAAACGATGCCGTAGCTGCCGGTTTCCGCCCGCGCCACGTCCATTACCGCCAGCACCCCCTGCTGGTGCCGCTCGTACAGCTCGACCATCTGCTGTAGCACCGGCTTTTCACTGACCATTAAATCGTCGGCCAGCAGCACGGCGAAGGGATTGTTTTGGGTAATGGGCCGGGCGCAGAGCACCGCGTGGCCGAGGCCCAGGGCCTGCTCCTGGCGAATGTAGATGACGTCCATGTCCCGCGGCTTCACCGCCTGCACCGTGCGCAGCAGCTCGCCCTGGCCGCGCCGTTCCAGTTCGCTTTCCAGCTCGTAGGCCCGGTCGTAGTGCTCGGTGATGGCCCACTTGTTCCGGCCGGTGATGAAGACCATGGTGCGCAGGCCGGCGGCGTAGGCCTCTTCCACGGCGTACTGAATCAGCGGCTTATCCACCACCGGCAGCATTTCCTTGGGACAGGCTTTCGTGGCGGGGAGAAAGCGGGTGCCGAAGCCGGCCACGGGGAAAACGGCGATTTTTAACATGGCAATTCCTGTGGGAAAATCCTAATTTTAAGGGGAAAAACCATGAAAGCACTGCTACAGCGGGTGGCTAACGCCGCCGTCCACGTGGCCGGGGAACCCATCGCGGCCATCGGCCCGGGGCTGCTGGTGTTTCTCGCGTTGGAGCGGGACGATGACGGGGATAATTCCTTGAAAATGCAGGAAAAAATCCTAAATTACCGCCTCTTCGGCGACGGCCAGGGCAAGATGAATCGGTCCGTCCGCGACGTGGGCGGGGAAATCCTGCTGGTGTCCCAGTTCACCCTGGCGGCCAATACGAACAGGGGGCGGCGGCCCAGCTTTGACGGGGCCATGGCGCCGGCGGCGGCGGCGGAATTCTTCCAACGCTTCGCGGCGCAGCTTCAGGCAGCCCACGGCGCGGTGCAGCTGGGCCAGTTCGGCGCGGACATGGCGGTGAGTTTGGTCAATGATGGGCCGGTAACCTTTCTGTTGGAGGTCTAAGGCCGAAAAAACATACAGAGAAGCGCTTCCCCTGTCGGTAATTTCGCCCCGCTGCCCCTTAGCCCTTGCCGCCGCCGGAACGGTCGACACTGAAGACGTGCAGGGCCAGCCCCAGAATCATCAGGCCAATGCCCAGCCAGTGGTAGCCGTTCAGGGGTTCATGGAGAAAGAGGCTGCCGATGGCCAGACCCACCACCGGCACCAGCAGGGCCAGCGGCGCCACCAGCTTCGCCGGATACTTGGCCAGCAGATAGCCCCAGCTGCCATAGCCCAGCAGGCTGGAGGCGTAGGACTGGAAGAACACGGCCAGCAGGGTAAAGGCGGAAATGCCGCGGATTTCCCTAAGAAAATTGTCCAAACCGGGGCTAAAGGGCACCGTCAGGGCAAAGAGCAGCAGGGTGAAAACATTGCCCCAGACCGCCAGCGCCAGCCCATTCACCGGGCCGATATGCTTCACCAGCAGATTGCCCAGCGCCCAGGCCAGGGCCGAGCCGAGGATTACCAGTAGGGCCCCCAGGGGCTGGGGCCCCACAAACTGCCCCAGGCCAATGGTCAGCAGGCCGCCCAATCCCACCATTAAAGCTAGCCATTGGCGCCGGTTCAGCCGTTCGCCCCAGACCAGGGCCACCAGCACAAGGGTGAAGAACACCTGGCTCTGCATTAGCAATGAGGACAGGCCCGAGGCTAAGCCCATTTTCATGGCCAGGAACATTAGGGCGAACTGGCCAAAGCCGATGGTTAGGCTGTAGTAGAAGAGCAGCCGCCAGCTGGTGGGTGGCCGCCTTAGGAAAAATAGGGTGGGAAAGAGGAGAAAGAAAAAGCGCATAAAGCCCATGGTCAGCGGCGACAGCTGCACCAGCGCCATCTTCATGAAATAGAAATTCGTCCCCCAGATAAAGACCACCAGCAGCCCCAGCAGGGTGTCGCGGAAACTCATCAGTGGTCCCGCCACAGCATCTTTTCCACCACCGGCCGCAGCTGGGCGCCCCGCTGCGGCAGGGAATCCAGCAGTTCCAGGCTGCGGCGCCGCTGTTCCTCCAGCAGCTGCTCGCTGGCCGCCAGGCCGTAGACCTTCACCGCGCTATTTTTTCCCTGCTCCAAATCCTTGCCGGCGCTCTTGCCGAGGGTGGCGCTGTCGCCGCGGCAGTCCAGCAGGTCGTCCAACAGCTGGTAGGCCAGCCCCAGGCTTTGCCCCAGGGCGCGCAGGGTCGGTCGCCGTTCGCCGTATTCCGCCCCGTAGACGGCGCCCAGCTCCAGGGCCGCGGCGATGAGGGCGCCGGTCTTCAGCTGGTGAATGGCCAGCGGGTCGGCCTGCGCCTCCATGTCCAGCATCTGCCCGTGCACCATGGCGAGGGCGGCGGCGGCGAAAATGTTCAGCGCGTCGCCCTGGCGCGGGTGCCGGTTCTGGGCCAGCTGGAGAAAGGCCCAGCTCTGTAGACCGTCGCCGGCGAGGATAGCGGTGGCCTCGTCGAACTGCTTATGGCAGCTGGGCTGGCCGCGGCGCCAGTCGTCGTTGTCCATGGCCGGCAGGTCGTCGTGGATTAGGGAATAGGCGTGCAGGGCCTCCATGGCGCAGACGGCGCGATTTAACAAATTTACGTCGGCGCCGAAGTCCGCGCCGGTGGCCAGGATTAATTGGCCCCGCAGCCGTTTGCCACCGTTCATGGTGCCGTAGCGCATGGCCGCCGCCAACGTACCCTCCCGGGGCAGGGCGACGTCAAGTATGGTTTCGATGTGTTTAAGCATAATTCTCCTCTAACAAACGGCCGGGGCCGCTCAGGCGCCTTTTTAACAAACATAGGGGCGCTTCCCCTGTATGTAAATCAGGGGCTAATTTGTTCCTTAATGGCTTCGGCGATGATGCGGTAGCCCTCGCCGGTGAAGTGAATGCCGTCCTTGCCGCGGATGCGCAGGCTGCGCTTGCCGACGCTGCGCGTCTCCTGGTACTGCTCGCCGAGCAGCGCGCGGGTGGGAATTAGCTCAAAGCCGGCGGCGGCGGCCTGCTGGCGGATTACCCCGTTGATGAAGTCCATCTTGCCGCTGAAGGCCGGGTCTTTCATGGCGGGAATTTCCACCCAGATTAGGCGCAGATTGTACCGGCGGGCCAGGGCGATGATTTCCCCCATGCGCCGGCCGTACTCCTGGGCCCAGTCCGTGGTGGCGAATTTGTAGGTTTTGCGCTTGGTGTAAATGTCCCAGGGGTCGTTGGGGCCGACGAAGATGACCAGGGTATTAATGGCGCCGTGCTGGGCCATGGCCCCCTGAATCTTCTCCGCCCAGTTGAAGTAGCGGTTATTGACCAGACCGGTGCTCTGCTTACTGAGATTCAGTGAAGCGATGTGCCGCTGCTGGAGCAGCCGCTGCAGCTGCGGCGCAATGCCCATCATGATGGAATCGCCGACCATCAGCACCTGCACCCCGTCGCCGGCAGCGGCCACCGGCACATTGTCCGGCGGTGAATTATCTGGGGCCAGGGCGGCGCCCAGGTCGTCGGCCGGTTCTTCCAATTGCTCCGGCGGGTTCCAGTCCTCGTAGCTGCGACGTTTAATGACGCCCACGGAGGCTTCCGGCGCAGACTTCGTCTGAACAGACTCCGTCTGAACCGGCTCTGCCTGGGTAGCCTCCCCTTGAACCGGGGTCGGCCCGATTAACGCCTGCAACCGCGCCCGCAGCTGGCCGCCTCGCTGCCACCAGGGAAAATCATTCAGCGGCTCCAGCGGGCTGGGCCGGTGGTACTGGGCCTGCCAGTAGCCGTTGAGGGAATTTTGGTTAAACCAGAGCAGCAGCAGCGCCGTCAGCAGCAGGCTGAGGTACAGCTGAATGGTGCGAAATTTATTTGCCATTAGAAGATGTCCACGAAGAAATAGTCCTTAACCTTATTGCCCCAGAAATCGTAGCCGGCGCGGGTGAAATGCACCCCGTCCGGCGCGCGTATCTGGCGCCCGTCAATCACCGGCAGGTACTTGCCCACCTGGCTCTGCCTATCCCCGGCCAAATCCCGGGCGCTGTGAATCAGCGGCAGCTTATTTTTAAAGGCCACCCGGGCCAGCAGGCCGTTGATGTAATTCATCTGGCCGTTGAATTCCTTCTTACCCATGGGCGGCACCGTCAGCAGCACCAGCTGGCAACCGTTGCTGCGGGCGATGGTGATGATTTTCTGCAGCCGCCGCGCGTACTCCCGCTCCCAGGCCTTGCTGGGAAATTTCGCGGCGCCCATGTCCTTGGGGTCGTTGGCGCCCACCAGCAGCAGCATCAGGCCGATGTCCCGGTGGTCGCGGAAGGTGCGCCGCACCTGCTCCGGCCAGTTGTAGAGCTGCTCGTTCACCAGCCCGGTGTTCTGGCGGCCGCCGGCGATGACCGCCACGTCGTAGCGCTGGAAGTAGGGCACGAGGAAATAGCCGAGCCCTTCCATCAGCGAATCGCCGGCCAGATAGACCTTTTTCCCCGGCGCCAGATGAATGAAACCGTCGCCGGCCGGCAACGGGAAGCCCAGGGCCGGCAACAGCAGCAGCGGCCGGCCGCTGGCCACGGCGGCGGTGATTTTCCGGGTGGGCAATGGGGGCGGCGGCCCGGTTGGGTCTGGCAGCTCGCCCAGGGCCGCCAGCAGTTCTAGGGGTTTAAGCTGGGCCACGGCGCTATTTATGGCCTGCCCCGGCGGCGGCCCCTTGGCGGCGCAGGCGGCCGTAGCCAGGAGGATTAACAATTTAAAAATTCGCATAGATGAACTCCGGTACGCCCTCCGGCGCCAGCAGCACCATGAGGCCGATGAGAAAGCTGAGGGGAATAAACCAGAGCAGCGGCGGCACCTGCGCCCAGGCGGCCATGGACGCCGTGAACAGCCGGTGCAGGCTCGGGTACAGGGCCCAGCCGGCCAGCAGCGCCAGCAGGCCGAGCACAGCCAGCGGCCAGCCCTTCTGCAGGCCGTTGGCCAGGGAGGAAAAAATCAGCGCCGCCTCGGCCAGATTGGCGCTTTTAAAGATGACAAAGGTGAAGGCGACGAAATTAAAGGTGATAAGGGCGGACAGCCAGCGGCGCCCCGGCCCCGGCACCTCGGGCCAGTCGTCGGGCCCCGGCCGCCGCCAGCGCTGCCACAGGTTCAGCGCCACCAGCCCGAGGCCGTGCAGCAGGCCCCAGTAGAAGAAGTTCCAGCCGGTGCCGTGCCACAGACCGGACAGCACGAAGGCGATGAGTATGTTCAGCTGCCGGCGCCCGAAGCCGCAGCGGCCGCCGCCCAGGGGAATGTAGATGTAGTCGCGAATCCAGGTGGACAGGCTGATGTGCCAGCGTTCCCAGAACTCGCGCAGGTTCTCCGCGTTCAGCGGCAGGAGGAAATTCACCGGCAGCCGCCAGCCCAGCAGCAGGCCGAGGCCCAGCACCAGCTGGCTGTAGCCGGAAAAATTAAAGAACAGCTGCCAGCTGTAGCCGTAGATGGCCGCCAGCACCGTTAGGCCGTCGTACTGCTGCGGATTATTTAGGACCGGATTAACCAGCTCCTGGCCCAGCAGGCCGGCCAGGCACCAGCACTTAAAGATGCCGGCGAGGATTAAATGGATAGCCGCCGCCAAATCCAGCGGCTGCTTCGGCGTGGCCCACTGGTCGAGGAAGCCCCACTGGCGGCCGGCGCGGCTCTGGAAGGACTTCGCCCGCAGTATGGGCCCGGCGGTGATGGTGAGGAAGAAGCTGAGAAAGAGCAGCAGGTCGGGCAAATTCAGGGGTGGGGCCCGCCGTCGGTAAACCACCAGCAGGTAGCTGATGGACTGGAACACGTAGTAGGACAGGCCCAGGGGCATGAGCAAATCCAGCGCCGCCAGCCCCAGCGGCCCGCGGTAGTAGTCGAAGTATTTAAAGATTAAAAACAGGGTGATGCAGGCGGCGATGCCCAGGCTTAGGGCCAGCTGCGCCAGCGCCCGGTTCTCACTGACCAGCAGCCGCGACAGGCCGTAGATGAATAGGCTGTAGCCGCCGACGCTGTAGCAGAAATAGGGGTTAAGGCGGTAGAGCAGGCCGATGGAGACCAGCAGCAGCAGGCCGTTCTGCGCCGCCGGCCACCGTTGCAGCAGCCAGTAAATGGGAAAGAAGGCCAGAAAGAAGAGGGCAAATTCGGGGCTAAGCAGGGGCATGGGCGCAGGGTAAAGTCGGGAAGTCAGGAATTATAAAGGTGGCGTACCAGCAGTTGCAGCTGCCGCTGGCCCTGGAAGGGATTATCGGCCAGCTCAAAGGCCAGCAGCGCCCGCGGCGGCAGCGGATTGAAGTTTTGGCCGAAGGCCACGGCGCGCAGGCGCGGCCCGCCGGGCAGTTGGGCGCTGAAGCTGCAATGGCCGCCGCTCAATTTTTTGTAATCGCCCAGCAGGAATTCATTGCAGAACAGCGGGCTGGGAAAGCCGCTGCCCCACACCTGGCCGCTGAAGTAGTCCACCGTCTCCAGATTAAAGGCCTCCGGCGGCAGGGGCCCGTCGTGGTAGAGCAGCTCCGGCCCGTAGTCCGGCACCGCCTCAGTGAGGGCGGCGCAGAAGCGGGCAAAGTATTCTTGCCTTACGGAAAAACCGCCGGCGCCCCAGTGGCCGCCGTAGATTAGCGCCTCTGCGGGCAGCGCCGCCGCCCCCGCCTCCAGCAGCGCCTTCACCGACACCGCCGCCGGCGCGCGCATGGAACCCTTAATCCAGCCCTCCTGGCTGTTGCAGGCCACCAGCGCCGGCCGCCCGTAGGCGCTCTTCAGCCGCGCGGCGACAATGCCGATGACCCCCTCCGGCCAGTGCGGCCCGTAGGCGCAGAGCAGCGGCCCCTCCGGTTCCTTAATTTCATCGAGAATTTGCTTTTCCAGCTCCTTGCGCCGCCGGTTGTAATCGTCGAGGCGCCGCGCCAGCGTCAGAGCCTGGCCGTAGTCTCGGCTCAGCAGCAGCTGCACCGCCTCGCCCATGTGCGCCAGTCGGCCGGCCGCATTCAGCCGCGGCGCCAGGGAAAAGGCGATGTCCTGGCAGCTGAGCTGGCTCGGTGCCAGCCGGGAAATTTCCATCAGCGCGTTCAGGCCGAGATTAACGCCGCTGCGCAGCTGCCGCAGGCCGTAGCTGACGAGAATGCGATTGTTAAAATCCAGCGGCACCAGGTCGGCCAGGGTGCCAAGAGCCACCAGATGGAGGAAATCGCTAACTTTAAAGGCGGCGCCGCGGCGTTCGCGCAGGGCCCAGGCCAAGTAGAAGGCCACGCCGACCCCGGCCAGGTTCTTACTGGCAAAGTGCTCGTCCCGGCGGTTGGGATTGATGACCGCCGCCGCCGGCGGCAGCTCCGCCTCGGCCAGGTGGTGGTCGGTGATGATGAGGTCGATGTTTAAAGGCGGCAGCAGCGCCGCCGCCTCCCGGCTCTTGATGCCGTTGTCCACGGTGATGATTAAATCGGGGCGAAAGCTTTGCCGCAGGCTGTCCAGGCCGCGGCGGTTAAAGCCGTAGCCCTCCCGTTGGCGCTGGGGCAGGAAGTAATCCACCCGGGCGCCGAGGCCGCGCAGCACCTGGTAGAGCAGGGCGGTGGCGCTGGCGCCGTCCACGTCGTAGTCGCCGTAGATGAGGATGCTCTGCCGCCGGTCGAGGGCCGTTTCGATGCGTTCCAGGGCCCGTTCCATATCCAACAGCGTGGGCGGCAGCAGCCGCTGCCAGTGCAGGTGCAGCTGGTCCGGGCTGGTCAGCCGGCTGGCGAAGAGCGCCCGAATGAAGGGGCTGCCGCTGATGGTTGCCGGATTAATCAGCGCCGGCCGTAGGGTTAGATTCATGGGTTTTCCCCGTAAAAGCGGCTATTTTACCGACGGAGGGGCGCTTTAGCTGTATGTAATTAACGGCCTTAAACATACATCTAAAGCGCCCTTGTGTTTGTAATTAACCTAAAACTGGCCGCCGAACTGCATTCTCAGCAAATCTAGTTAAATTAAGGAGTAAACCATGCAACGACCCGCTGACCCGACCCTGCTGTCCACGGTGCCGCCGCCGCCCGCCCCGCCGGACGCAATCATTCCCCTGAAGTACGTAATTATCGCCCTGTTCGTTGTCGTCGGCCTCGTCTATCTGGAAGACCAGCCGCGCGATTGGGGAGCGCTAATTTACCCAGCCATAGTTCTCAGCCTGCATTACCTGTGGCGCTACTGGGCCCGCCGCCCGGTGCTGCCGCTGCCCGCCGCCGCCGTCCCTAACCATCAGCTGCCCGCCCGCCGCGCCCCGACGCAGTCGTTCAGCCGGTCGGTGAAGAATTACCTGGAATTGCCCCTGTGGCTGGCGCTGACCGTCCTGTTGTACGTGCTCTTCTGGCTCCAGTTCCAAAGGGGGAAAGAAATCGGCGTGCTGACCTACACTTTCGGCCTGCTGTTCTACCCGCTGGTGCTCGGCTATATGGTTTATGTATTGAGTAAGCCGCAGGTGTGGCGGTGGACGCGCCTCGGCTACGACGGAGCGACGGATTCCTTCCGGCGCGCCCACGCCTTCTATCTAAATTCCTTTAAAGAAGAAGAACGCTGGCCGGCGGCGGACTTTGTCGGCATTTACTGGGAAGAGCGGCCGGACGACTACAGTGGCAACGGGCGGAATCTAGCGACGGCCCTGTGGCTGGCGGGCCGGGCCGGCGCCGCGGACCTGTGCCTGTTGGAACTCCATTATTGGCACCGGGATAACCGGCGGCGGGCCCAGCAGCTGACGGCGGAATTGAGCAAGGCCAGCGGGCTACCCCAGCTGTACCGTTGGCCGGCCGCCGAAAATAGCTGATTTACCGACACAGGGGCGCTTCACCTGTTTGTAAATATGCGTAATTTACAAACATATAAAGCGCGCAGCGCCTGAGCAACGAAGTTGCGAAGAACCGCCCGTCTGTTTGTAATTAACCTAAATTCTGGAGAATCCCATGCAACGACCCGCCGACCCGGCACGCCTGTCCCCCGTCCCCTATCCCATTGACTACAGCATCAACCTCCGGGGCGCCTGGCTGGTGCTGGTGATGGGAATCTTGGTTGTCATTAACCCGAGACCTCCCGACGTAGCCGCATTGGCGCTGGTGGCTCTACTGAACTGGCTAGCCTACTGGCTGAACAAGCGGGCCGCCCCGGGCAAATTGGCGGCGGTTAAATTCCAGTCGCCGCCGGCCCGCGCTGCCCCGGGCGCCGCCCTTAGCCGTTCCTTCAACAACTACCTGGATTTGCCGCTGCTGCCGGTGCTGTTCGTCGCCCTGCTGCTGTGGCTGTTTACAACTAACATTCTGCGTGGCTCCCCCACCTTCCAAATGGCCCCCTGGCTCCCCTGGCTGCCGCTGCCGGTCGCCGCCTATCTGCTGGCCATCGGCAGCATTCGTCTCCGCGGCCCATTGCGCTGGCGCTGCGGCTACGACCCGGCCAGCGACAGCTTCTACCATGAACGCAGCGATTGGCGCCGTAATCCGCAGACCTCAGCCCGCTGGCCGGCGGCGGACTTCATTGGCATCTATCTGGAGAAAAGCAGCCCGCTGCTGGCGACCCTGGGCCTGCCCCCGGAAGCGGCCGACCAGTTGCCGAGCAGCCCGGGCCTGAGCTGGCAGAAATTGGCCGCCGTCCTGCCGCCGCTGCACTGGCGCCTGTGGCTGGCGGGGCGAGAGGGCGGCAATGATGTGTTGCTGGGGGAAGTAAGCCACTGGTACCGCAGGAATGGGCAGTTGGCCCAGCAGCTGGCGGCAGAGTTAAGTGAGGCCAGTGGGCTGCCGCTTTTGTACCGCTGGCCGGTAGACGAAAATAGCTGATTTACCGACACAGGGGCGCTTCTACTGTTTGTAATTAACTAAATTCTGGAGAACTCTATGCAACGACCCGCCGACCCGAGCCGCCTATCCCCCGTCCCCTACGAGCCTAAGCCAGAATTGCCGGGAAACCCGCTCAAACTGTGGCTGCTGGCCCTAATTCTCATCTTAATAACCCCCATCTACTGGGAACGGCGGGCTGAGCTCCCCTTCACCGCCGGCAGTCTGTTCCTGCTAATGCTGTGGGATTACTGGCACGGGCGCCGCCGTCGGCCGCCGGAATCGGCCTCGACCATTCCCGACCGGCCCATTCCGCCCCGCAGCGCTGAACGCCATGGGGTGGTGCTTAACCTGCGCAACTACCTGGCATTGCCGCTGCACCTGCTCGCCGCCGGCTGGCTGCTGTGGCTGGCCTGGGCTTATCTGACGCTGCCCTGGCGCGTCGGCCTGCCCGCGGTGCTGACGGCGCTGGCGGTGGCGGCCTGGCTGCTGTATATCGGCTGGCAACAGCGGCTGTGGCGGTGGCGGCGCTACGGCTACGTGGTGGAGCAGGATTATTTCTATGTGGCCGCGGTCATCTACCTCGGCCCGGCGCGGGAGCTGGCCCGCTGGCCGGCGGCGGATTTCATCGGCATCTACTGGGAACGGGGCGCCGGCGGTGCCGTATCTTCCAACGCGGAACTGTGGCTGGCAGGCCCGGCCGGCGGCCAGGACGTGCGGCTGGCGGCGCTAAATTATTGGCACTTGGATAATCACCGGCAGGCCCAACGGCTGACGGCGAAGTTAAGCAAGGCCAGCGGGTTGCCACAACTCTATCGTTGGCCGTCCGCCCCTAACCTAAACAAGGACTAATTAATGGCAAGAAGAAATTACGAAGAGCTAAGGGCGCAGCTGGCCCCAGAAATTCGCGCCGCGGCCCAGGAACAGGCGCTCACCATGATGGCGGCCATGGCCTGGGAAGATTTGGCCAAGGCGCAAAACCTAAGCCGGGAGGATTGGGAAAAAATCCTACGCCTGAAGCTGGCGGCCGGCTGGAGTTCCATCTGCAGCTGCCCGAGGGGGACATGAGGCTGCCCTAATAATTACCGACATAGGGGCGCTTCTACTGTATGTATTTACGGCCCAAATCCATAGCGCCTGGGGTAGAAAGCACCTGCCATAGCCTAAAATTCTCCCTTCCCCCCAATCTCTGGAGCCCCATGAACCCCAATCGCCCCAATGAAAATCGGTCTGCCGCCCCCGACCAGCTCTCCGCCGCGCCGAAAAAGGCGCTGGACGGTACCTTTCTCATTAATACTCTCGGCACGGCGGTGGTCATCATCTGTTTCCTCCATTACCGCCTCGACTACGTGGACTGGCTCGCCGTCAGCGCCGGCGTCGTGTTTTGCGCCCTGGCCGCCATCTACCTGCACTGGCGCCGGCGGCGGCAATTACAGCAGGCGGCGGCCATTAAACCCAGCGCCCGCGCCTGGCGGGCCCGCAGCGACTTCCGCCACTCTCTGGCCCGCGAGCTGAAGAGTCCGGCGGAATTGACCATGCTGCTGCTGCCGACGCTGGGCCTGTTCTGGCTGTTGTTCCAAATCCGCACCGTCGGCGCCGACAAGATTAAGTACCTGCTGATTCTCCTGTCGCCGGTAATCCTAGCGTTCGGCCTGCTCATCGCCCAGGCCCTGCAACGGCGGGTGTGGCGCTGGCAGCGCTGCGGCTACGACCCGGCCCACGACCGCTTCTTTCATGAATGGCACTCCCACCTAGGCGGCGGGGTGCACGGCGCGCAGTGGCCGGCGGCGAATTTCATCGGCATCTACTGGGAAGCGACCGAGCAATGGAGCCGCTTCTGCCGCGGCGGTCAGCTGTGGCTGGCGGGCAAAGAGGGGGGCGAAGACGTGCGGCTGGTGGAGCTGAATTTCTGGTACTGGGACAATTACCGGCAAATCCAACGGCTGGCGGAGAAACTGGCCACGGCCAGCGGTCTGCCTCTCCTTTACCGCTAACGGCCGGGAACTTAAAAAATATCGGGGAAAGCAGATTCTAAAGAGCAATAGTGATTACCTAAACAGAGGCGCTTTAGCTGTATGTAATTAAGGACTTTAAACATACACACAAAGCGCCCTGCTGTCTGTAATTAACTAAAACTGGCCGCCAAACTGCATTTCTTGGCTATCTAATTAACGGAGAAGCCATGAACACCATCATGGAGAAAGCCATGAATCCCATCGTTACCACGCGCCCCGCCCGGCCCGAGCTGCTCACCCCGGTGCCCTTTGTGGCCCCGGCCCCCGAGCCCATTGGCCTCAACGGCAGCACCGATTACCAGCTGGGGCTGTTGCTGCTGCTAGCCCTCGTATATTTTCTTCCCCTCGGGCTAATGGAGCACTTCGGTGGAACCCCCTTTAAGGAGCTGGCCTTACAGCTGTTGATTACCGGCCTGGCCGCCCAGGCGCTGGCGAAAATCGGGACGAACTGGCGGCTGAAGGCGGGGGACGGCCTGCGGACCCTGCGGGGCGTGCCGGTGGTGCTGTGGCAGTCGCCCCTTAGCCTGATTGGTGAGGGGCTCTTCATATTCCTCATTACCCTACCCCCGGCCGTCGCCCTGGTTTACGAGACCATTCACATTCATCTACTGCACCCGCAGGCCTACCGGCTGGTGCCCGTCTGGGATATGGGCGCGGTCCTGGTGCTGCTGGTGTGGCTGGGAACCACCCTGACCGACCTGGGCCGCCGCTGGCGGGCACAGCGTTTAAACCGACAGGCCCCGGCCGACCCGCCCCCGCCGCCGCGGGGCCCGGCGCGCCATTCGGCCCATTTCTTCACCGATGCGCCGGTGGCGCTGACTCTGCGCACGGCCCTGGCCATCGACATGCTGCTGGTGGCCCTGGACGGTGGGCAATTGGCGCTGCTGTTCGTGGCCGGAGCGCTGGCCGATTTCTTCTTTATCTACCGGCGCCGCTGGGGCTATCGTGCCAGCGACGATTGCTTCTATTGGGAGGAATGGCGCGGCGGCCGCTGGGAAGAACGGCAGCGCTGGCCGGCGGCGGATTTTATCGGCCTCTACGTGCTGAAGGATTCGTCCCCGCAGAACCGGGACGCGCAGCTGTGGCTGGCCGGGCCGGCGGGAAGCCGCGACGTGCCCATGGCCACCCTTGAACACTGGGGCCGCAACAACGGCCGAGCGGCGCAGCGGCTGGCGGCGCAATTAAGCCGGGTCAGCGGCCTGCCAGTGCTCTATCGCCTAAAGGAAGTGGAATAAACATACAGTAAAAGCGCTTCTATGTTTGTAATTAACTAAAACTGGCCAGCGAACTGCGTTTTCAAAGTATCTAATTAATGGAGAAGCCATGAACATCAACTGGAGCCGGCCCGCCGCCGCCGGCCGTCTGTCCCCCGTGCCCTATCTGGAACCCCTTGACCTGCCGCCGCTGCTATCCCTGGAGAACTGTGGCGGCGTCCTGGTCTTCCTGAGCGGCCTCGCCTTTTGCTGGTGGCAGCGCAACTGGGGCCTGCCCATCGTTTTTCTCTGGCTGGCCGCTTCCGCCAGCCAGCGGGAATACTGGAGGCGGCGAAAGTTACTGCCGGCTCCAACCGCGCCGACGGCCGCAATTCCCGCCCGCCGCGCCGACCGCCAGTGCTACCAATACACCGTGCGCAATATCTGGGAACTGCCGCTGTGGCTGGCGGTTTTGGCGCTAATGTTGGCAATGACCTGGTGGGATATGGGCCACTTCGGCGGACTTACGGCGCTATTTATCGCCCTATTTATTGCCGCGGCCCTCTATCCGCTGCGCCAGCCGCGGGTGCGCTACTGGTGGCGCTACCGCTACGACCCGGCCAGCGACTGCTTCCTGCGCGAGCGGGCCGTCTACCTCGGCCGCTTTCGTGAGGTGGCGCGGCTGCCGGCGGCGGATTTCTGCGGTCTCTACTGGGAACGGCGGCCCAAGTATCAGAGCGCCGATGGGCCCCCCGATTACTTCATCACCCAGCTGTGGCTGGCCGGCCAGGACGGGCGGGAGGACGTGCTGCTGGGCGAATTCACCTACTGGCACCGGGATAACCAGTGGCTGGCCCAACGGCTGACGGCCGGATTAAGCCGGGCCAGTGGCCTGCCGCAGCTGTACCGCTGGCCGCCATTGCCGGATTTATCTAAATAAACCGACAGCCGGGCACTTCCCCTGTATGTAATTAAGGCCCTTAAACATACAGGTAACGCGGAGCGCTGAGCTCCGCAGGAGCGAAGAGAAGCGAAGCGCTGAGCGGCAGCGAAGAACCGCTTCTATGTTTGTAAATAAGCGCCAACTGGCCGCCGAACTGCCTTTTTAAAGTATCGAATTGACGGAGAAGCCATGAAAACCATTGTCGAAACCCGCCCCGCCCAGCCCGAACTGCTCACCCCGGTGCCCTTTATCAACTCATTCCCCACGGCCCAGCAACTCAGCTTACGCAATCGCTGGCTGGTCGGCCTGTTGCTGACCCTGGCCCTCTTCCAGCTGCTGGCGGCGGCCGCGGTGCCCCTGCTCCTAGTAGCTCGCTGGGAAAGCCACCGGCAGGCGGCGGGGGTCGGCCGCGGTAGGGTTAGAGGGGTAGATTTGCTGCTGTGGCAGTCGCCGCTTAGTCCCATCGGTACCGGGCTCTCCGCCCTCATTCTCCTTCTGCCCCTGGCCGGCGCCCTGATTTACGAGAGCTGCTACGACCGGCTGCTCCACCCCAAGGCGCTCCGCAGCTTGGCCGTCTGGGATTTTTCCATTGCCCTGGCGCTGCTGGTATTGCTGGCAACCATATTGGCCGACCTGTACCGAAGCTGGCGGCAACAGCGTTTAAATCACGGCGCCACGGACCCGGCCGCCCATGAAATTCCCGCCCGCGGCCCAGCGCGCCGCGCGGCCTCCTTCTTCACCGATTCGCCACCGGCCCTAGCCCTGCGCACGGCGGTTCTCTTAAGCATGTCGCTGTTCACGCGGGAAGAGCTGCTATCCAGCGCTGGCTTCAGCAGCTCATATCTCTGGCTGCTATTCCTGGCGCTGGCGCTTATGGATTTTTACATTACCTACTGGCGCCGCTGGGGTTACCGGCCCGGCGACGACTGCTTCTATTTGGAGGAATGGCGCGGCTTTAAATGGGTGGAACGGCAACGCTGGCCGGCGGCGGATTTTCTCGGCTTCTATGTGCTGTGGCAACTGGGGCCAGATGAACGCTATGCGCAGCTGTGGCTGGCCGGGCCGGCGGGGGGCCGCGACGTGCCCCTAGCCACCCTTGAACACTGGGGCCGCAACAACGGCCGAGCGGCGCAGCGGCTGGCGGCGCAATTAAGTCGGGTTAGCGGCTTGCCCCAGCTGTACAGCTGTAAGCAACCGTAAACGGTTTACCAGTGCTTTATCGCCTAAAGGACGCGGAATAAACATGCGGTGAACCGTGTCTTTACGCTCCGTTTTAATAATTAAACCGATAAATACATACAGGGGAAGCGCCCGTCCGTCGGTAAATTCCCTAAAATGGAGCCTTCACCCCATAAAAGGAAATGCCATGCAACGCTTCGCCGTCCTCGATTCCCTCTCCCCCATACCTCACTTTCAGCTGCCCCGCCCCGGCGCGCTGCTCACGAACGCCGCCGTGGGCCTGGTTTGCTTGCCCATGGCTTACCTGCTGAGCTTCCTCAATCTCTACTGGGAAGGCCAGCCCATTTACAGCTGGCTTATCTGGCTGCTGGCGCTGGCTCTAGCCCTATACGGGCTGGCGGAGGTCTGGGACAGCTGGCGCCTGTGGCCGGCGGCCCGCGCCCTGAAAAATACCGGCTATAGGGAGCGGCTGGCGCCCCGGGATTTGACCGTTAAGACCCTGACCCGCTTCGTCCTGCCGCTGCTATCCCTGGCCTGGGCCGCCGTCCTCGTCCGACACGGCCTGGCTTTAAAGGGGAAAGCGCAGCTGGTGGTACTGGCGCTAGCCCTACTGGTCAGCGGGCTGGCCATGCCGCGGCTGGCCCTAATCTGGCGCCGCTGGCATTACTGGCAGCGGGTGAAGCATTCGGCAGCTATTCCGCCCCGGCAGCCGCCGCGCCGTTCCGTGGCCCTGGGGGTGGACCAGGTGGCCAACGGTCTGGGGGTGCTGGGCCTGCTGGCCATCGGCCTGCTGGTGCCCCAGTGGTACGCGGTGATTCTCATAATTGCGCTGCGGGCCGGTTGGTGGCTGTGGCAGGCGCCGGCGGCCCAGCATTGGGGCTATAAGCGGTCGGGCGATTATTTCTACTACTACTCTGGTTGGCGGCGGCAGCGGCAGCAGCGCTTTAGGGCGGCGGATTTTGTCGGCATCTACTGTGAAAATCTGCAAATCTGGCTGGTCGGGCCACGCCGCGAGGGGGGCGATAAACTGCTGGTGCGGCTGGAACGGCCGAGCCGCTTGCCCCATGACTACTACGACTGGGACAGCTGGCTGCTGGCCACGGCGGAGCGCTTGAGCGACGCCAGCGGGCTGCCCCTGCTCTACCGTTGGCCCGTCAATTCCGCCGTGAGTTTAGGGAAGAACGGCTGATTTACCCCGGCCTGGCGCTTATGTGTGTTTATCTGGCGTTTAAACATACAGAGGACGCGAAGCGTTGAGCTCCGCAGGAGCGAAGAGAAGCGAAGCGGAGTGAGTGCGCAGCACGACCGACAAAGCCGGCGACCGGAGGGAGAATAGCAGCTCCAGCCTTCGGTAAATCTGGGGCTAAGGCGCTGATTGCTAGCGCTCCGCCCCATTATTAAAGGTCTATAATGGCACCGTTTTAACAATCTTCTCACTTAATTAAATGGAAAAATTCATGACCGAAACAACGGGGCAGCGGCCAGCCCAGCCCGAGCTGCTATCCCCTACAGCGCCGACCAAACCGGAAGATCTTAATACCCATATCGCCGACGATCTGATGAAACTGGCGGTGGCGGCGGTGTTTTTCTTCATCGCTGGCCACGGATCCATATTCGACGCGACCCTTAATCTTGTCCTTTTAACCAGCCTGACCGTGGGCTTGGAAGCCCTGCTGGCCCTGTGGGACCGCTGGCGGCCGCGCGGTCGCACCGCCAGAAAGGTCGGGTTTATGGCCAATGGCGCCACCTATCTGCTGTTGCTGGCCTTTGCACTGAAGTGGATTAGGTGGTGGGCCGTTGATTCACCCAAAGATTCGACGCTGGACCTGCTGATTCTCGCGCCGCTGGCGACCTTCGCCCTCTGGAAATTGCTTGAACTGTGGCGCAGGTGGCGCCAAAGTCTAAGGGAAGTACAACGGCAGCCCATTCCCGCCCGTAAAAGCGAACGGAGGGAGCTGGTGTTTCAGCCGGCCACTTCCCCCTTGACTTTCCCGCTGTGGCTGCTGACCTGGCTATGCGCTCCAATCTTCGTGCTGTACATGTACGGTTCTACCTTCTTCATGCTCCTGTCCCACGACAGCGGAAACTTTAAAGTTAAATTTATCCTGCTAACGGTCCCCATCGCGTACTTGCTGTGGGCGATTCTGGCCAACGGTTTCCGGCGGCGGGTCTGGCTGAAGGGCCGCTATGGCTATGACGCCACCACCGACCGCTTCTATCGGGAGCATTCCCTATATCACGACTACAAGCGGGAAGCCGACTGGACGGCCGGCGATTTTCTTGGCCTCTACTGGGAAGAAATCCCGTGGGTGGGGGTACAGCTGTGGCTGGCGGCTCCAGCCGGCGGCGAAGATGTGCTAATGGCGGAACTGCATTCCCGCCGCGCCGCCCGGCGGCTGGCGGCAGAGTTGAGTGCCGCCAGCGGGCTGCCGGTGCTCTACCGCTGGCGTAACGCTTAACCGTGCCATATACAAACGGAGGGGCGCTTAGGCTGTATGTAATTAAGCCATTAATATATACATAGGACGCGAAGCGCTGAGTCCGAAGGACGAAGCGCTGAGCTCCGCAGGAGCGAAGAGCCGCCCGGCCGTTTGTAAAACTTCCCTTTACCAGGCCAGCTACACCCGCACCAGCTCCAGCAGCGGTTCAAAGGAATAGCGGGTGGATTTTCTACCGCGGCCCGGCGCGGTGATTTTTAGCAATCCGGCTTCTTCCAGGGCACGGCTGAAGCGGCTGGCGCTGGCCGCCGGAATCGCGGTTTTCTCCGTGATGGTGCCATTGCTGAACACCAGGAACGTAAAGACGAAATCCAGCATGGCCAGCGCATATTTACTAGCCAGCACCCGGCTGAATTCCTCCTTCATGCGTTCGTAGCAGTCGCGAATGCCTTCGGCAATGGTCAGATTGGCCACGGACTGCCGTTCCACGGCGGTGAGGAAAAAAATAATCCATTCGTGCCAGTCGCCGCTTTGCGATACCGCCCGCATTAAATCTACGTAGCGATCTTTGTGTTCTTCCAGATAGCCGCTGATGTAGAAATGTGGTGCGGCAATGGCCCCGTAGTGCCATAGCAGCAGGCTAATCAACATGCGACCAATGCGCCCGTTGCCGTCCTGAAAGGGGTGCAACGCCTCAAATTCCAGATGGCTAACGGCGGTGCGCAGCAGCAGGGGAACGGATTCATCATTGATATAGCTGAATAGCCGGTCCAGCTCCGCTTCCAGCTGTTCCGGACCTATGGGCACGAAGAGAATTTTCCCCGTGATGCCGTCGGCTAAATAATTCTGTTCCCGCTTGAACGCCCCGGGAGATTTGCTGGTGCCGCGGCCCTGGGATAGCAGCAGGGCGTGCATGGTTTTCAGTAGGGATTTGCCCAGCGGATAGCCCTCCCGCATGGCCTGCCAGCTGTATTTCATGGTGCGCTGATATAGGACCGTCTCAACGATGTCGCTGCGCACCGCCGGCCCATCGCCGCCGCCGAAATCCGCCTCGTACTGCAAAATTTCGTCCAGGGTGCTGACGGTGCCTTCCATGCGCGAGGAAATGACCGCCTCCCGGTGGCGCAGTGGAGCCATGAGAATGTCGCTGTTGTGCATGCCCTTCAGCATTTGACCGTAGCGAGCCAGCTGCTCGGTGGCCGCCAGCAGGCTGGGCATTAGGCGGTTAAGGTCCAAGGGCGGCGGTGGGAATTGGCCCTGGTGATAGGCCACCGCTAGGCTGAGGTCAAGCATAAAAATCTCCGGGTTTCGATTTGCCAATCATATTTGCCGAAATTTGATTCACAAAATGGTTTGTGGTGCATGAATGAGCGACAAAATTCCTTGTGCATCAAATTTGGCGATTTTTGATTCACAAATTACCCGGGCAGCCCGCGGTCGGCGCATAAATTTCCGAGCGATAATCCAAGCGCTTAAAAACCAATCACTTAAAAATAAAAAAAGAGTAAAGTAGTGCTGACTCGGGGCCTTAGCCCCCTTAGCCATTAACTCTAAATTGGAAATCCCATGAATAAAGCAAAAATCTTTACCGCCACCCTAACGTTGGCAATCCTTTTGGCTGTCTACCTGCCATCAAGGCCCGCCGTGGCAAACAATGAAACACAGATGAAGGAATTAAAGGCCGCCTCCGACCGCGGCGACTACGCCAAAGTTCTAGAAATAGTGCAGCCTCTGGCCGAGGCTGGCGACGACAAATTCCAGTTCATTCTGGGCGCCATGTACGCGGAAGGGAAGGGCGTTGCACAGGATTACAAAAAGGCTCGCGAATGGTTCCAAAAGGCGGCCGCCGCCGGCAATGCCGCCGCACAAAACTATCTGGGAGCCATCTACGCCAAGGGTCAGGGGGTGGAGCAAGACTACGCCAAGGCCCGCGAGTGGTATGAAAAAGCCGCCGAAGCCGGCAACGCCAACGCCAAATTTAATCTGGGTAGCTTTTACTACTACGGCCGCGGGGTAAAGCGGGACTACGCCAAGGCCCGCGAATGGTTTCAGAAGGCCGCCGCCCAGGGCCATAAGGAGGCCGAGAGGGCTCTGCAAATAATGAAAGACAAGAATTAATCGCCTTATCTCGTAAACAGTCGGTTTTAACTTGAAAATTCCATGAATAAAGCAAAAATCTTCATTGCCGCGCTGGTGCTGCTGGACAATAGCTCCTTTGGCCGGTGGGCGCAGGTAAGTCCCGAGGAAACGACAGTGGAGAATGCCATGTCTGCCTATCACGAAAAGGATTACGCCGCAGCGGCGAAAATCATACCGTCGCTGGCCGCCTTAACCTTAAGAAGCGATAGCCAAGACAAATACATATCGGATTTTTTCTGTCCCAGCGAAGACTTACTGGACAAGAATAATTCTGCCAGAGAGAAGAAACTCGTCATATTAAAGGTAAGCATCAATGCCCGAGCTAAATACGCAGTGGGACTTTTCTATCAAGAAGGCTTAGGGGTTAAGCAGGATTTGACCAAGGCCCGGGAATGGTTCCATAGGGCGGCCGCCGCCGGCGATGTCCTCGCCAAGAACCATCTGGGGGATATCTACGCAAAGGCTCGGGACTACGCCAAAGCCCGGGAATGGTACGAACAGGCCGCCGCCCAGTGCCATTAAAACGCGAAAAAGGCTCTGCAAGACCTCTAAAGCCCAGTCCCCCTATTTCCCTTTAATCATTTAGAGATTTATATGAATAAGACAAAATTTTTTTCCGTCGCCCTGACCCTGGCCCTGCTGGCCGGCACTGCCACGGCCGCCACCGCCGAAACGACCACCCCCCAGCCGGCGGCAACCAGCGCAGCGGTGGCCAAAGCTACAAAAGCCCAGCAGGCCGAAATCCTGGCCGCCCTTGACCGGGAAGATTACGACAAAGCCCTGGAACTGGTACGGCCCCTAGCCGAAGCCGGCGATGCCAATGCCCAATCCGTTTTGGGCGTCCTGTATCAGGAGGGGTGGGGCGTCAGACAGGACTATTTCAAAGCGCGCCAGTGGTACGAGCAGGCTGCCGCGGCCGGCAACACCGATGCCCAATTCAATCTGGGCTGGCTCTATCACTATGGCGTTGGCGTTAAACAGGACTACGCCAAGGCCTACGAACTCTACAAAAAAGCCGCCGAAGCCGGCGACAGCTATGCCCAATACGTTTTGGGCCTCCTGTATGAGAAGGGTCTGGGCGTCAGACAGGACTATTTCAAAGCGCGCCAGTGGTACGAGCAGGCTGCCGCGGCCGGCAACACCGATGCCCAATTCAATCTGGGCCAACTCTACGACCAGGGTCTGGGCGTTAAGCAGGATTACGCCAAGGCCTGGGAGTGGTGGGAGCAGGCGGCCGAGGCCGGCAATGCTCTGGCCCAACATCAACTGGAGTATCTGAACCGGTACGAAGACCTGATATCCCTGAAGGCCGTCTTCGACTTGGGCAACATGTATCAAGGGTGGCTCGGCGTCAGACCGGATTACGCAAAAGCTCGGGAGTGGTATGAAAAAGCGGCCGCGGGTGGCAATGACGAGGCCCAATTTAACCTGGGCGTTTACTATGAAAACGGCTTGGGTGATGTTAAACAGGACTACGCCAAGGCGCGGGAGTGGTACGAACAGGCGGCCGAGAACGGCCATGTCAAGGCCCA
>CAUSQL010000001.1:0-95458 GCA_963533935.1 uncultured Cardiobacteriaceae bacterium | reverse complement strand
AGCCCAAGCCCAAGCCCAAGCCCAAGCCCAAGCCCAAGCCCAAGCCCAAGCCCAACAGCAACAGCAACAGCAACAGCAACAGCAACAGCAACAGCAACAGGCCGAGCAGGCCCGCCAAGCAAAGAAAAATAAGAAAAATAAAAAAGCAGCGGAACCCCAGCCCAACGCTGCCGAAAATCAAGCCATGGAGTTGGTGGACGGCAAATTACAGCCGGTGGGTGGCAGTAAGGCTGCCGCTCCGGTAACTGCCAACCGGCCGGCGGCACCGAATCAACCGGCCCAACAGCAATTAAGCCAAACGTCGCCACAGGCCGTAGAACCGAAGCCGGCGACCCAACCACCACAAGCGGCATCGCAGGGCCCCACGGCCCAGGAGCAAGCGGCCGCTCAGGCCCAGGCCGCCCAGCAGGCCGCTGATCCGGACGTGGTGGTTAGCTCCGACGAAATGATGCAGCGGGCCGAGCACATGGAAAAAATCATGTGGGTTTGTCCGAAGGACGGCGGCACCACCATCATTAATTCCGCCGACAAGCCCATGGACGAGTGCGTGGTGGCTGACCCCAGCGGTCAGCAGAAATTGCAGAGTTACAAGGGTAAGCCAATGCGCCGGGCGCTGGTGGAAGAGCAGCTGAAAAATAGTGCCCTCCAGCGCATTGCCGCGGAAAAAGTTCGGGTGGAAGCGGAGAAAAAGGCTGAGCTGGAGGCTTTGGCCGAGAACGAGAGTGATAAAAAAGGCAAAAAGGGAAAAAAGTCTAAGGGGGCTGAGGCCAGTCCCAGCCCCACCGCTGGCCCGGAAGAAAGTGCTGTGGCCGTCGCCGCTGAGGGTGGCGGCGACGTTTATAAGTGCTTTGATGAGAACGGCACCCCCAGCTATGTCAATGAGCGGCAGAAGGTTAATTTCCGCCACTGTGTCTTCTGGTCGCGCTCCTATGCGGCAGTTAAGGAAGATTTAAAGACCAACGCCACGCCCAAGGAGGCGGCGGAAAATAACCGGCTCCATTGCAGCGGCGCCGGTTCCGTAACCTTCCGCGGTGAGAAAAAAGATTTCTCCTGCGCCTCCCGCTCCTTTGACTATACCCCGGGCACCTCCGGCGGAGAAATTCGCGCCGGTGAGCGTTCTAAGGTTATCGCCGAACACAAAATGGACTATTTCGCCGAAGAGGGCCACTGTGGCGGCACCATTACCGCGGAGAACGGCCGGGTGCTGCACCTGGAAGCCACGAAAGACTGTCCCGCCGCTGCCATTCAGGAAGCGAAGCGCATAGAGAAGGAAGTGGTTAAGGCATTAAATATCAACGTCAGTGGCGAATTCCGCCAGCGTCAGCGGGATTTGAGCGCCCAGGTTAATGCCATTGCCAATGAGGTGGGTGTGGACCCCTTCTTCGTTCACGCCATTATTTCCGCGGAAAGCGCCTATAAGCCGAAGGCTCGTTCCCACGCCGGTGCCATGGGCCTAATGCAGCTGATGCCGGCCACCGCCCGCCGTTTCGGTGTGTCCGACGCCTACAACACGGAACAGAATATTCGCGCCGGCTCCACCTATTTGAAGTGGCTGCTGGGCCAGTTTGGTTCCATGGAATTGGCCGCCGCCGGCTATAACGCGGGGGAAGGTAACGTGAAGAAATACGGCAATAAGATTCCGCCCTTCATTGAAACCAAGGCCTACGTGCCGAAGGTGATGGAATATTATCGCCGCTACAAGGCGAGCCCCGGCGACATTGGTCTATAGCGGGCATAAACCCTGCAAGCAATTTCTTGTTTTGAGATAGCTTGGGAGCACACCAATGCGACTATTCATTTTCATTTTTTTATTGGCTCTAAATACGCCCAGCTTCGCCCGCAGCTGCGGCACCATCAGCAACGGCAGCCGCAAGATTAACGTGCCCTGTCCGAAGCGGCCGCTGTCCCGGCCGGCGGTGGTGGCCCAGCAGCCGCTGGCAGCTCCCGTGGGTGAGGAAAAGGGCGCCGTGGCCACGGTAACGCCAGTGGCAACGGCCACTCCCGCCCCGCCCCGGCCGGTACAGATAGCTGCACCGAGCACCTTCAGCGACCGCCAGCAGCGCATTAAGACCAACGTCAATCAGCTGGCCCAATATCACCAGATGGACAGTGCTCTGGTGCACGCGGTTATCAGCGTGGAAAGCGGCTACCAGCAGAGCGCCGTCTCCAACAAGGGGGCCATCGGCTTAATGCAACTGATGCCCGCCACCGCCAGCTATCTGCGCGTTAATCCCCACGACGAACTATCAAACATTGACGGTGGCATTCGCTACCTCAAGGAACAATTGCAACGTTTCCATCGCATTGATTTGGCGCTGGCGGCCTATAATGCAGGCCCTCAGAACGTCATTCGCTATGGTGGCCTACCGCCCTTCAGCGAAACCCGCGCCTACGTGCAACGGGTAATGGCTTACCACACTAAGTATCAAAACGATTGGAAAGAACACATTCAATGAAAAAGCTACTGCTAAGCCTGTTCGCCGCCAGCCTGCTGGGGGCCACGGGCAGCCTGCGGGCCAACGCGCTGCTGGACGCCGAAGACGCGGTGAAGAACGGCGCGCCCATCACCATGTACCAACATCTGGCGGCCCACCCGCTGTTTCCCATAGTGGAATATCAGCACTGGAAGAATCACCTCTACGACGTGCGGGGCGTAACCAATTTTCTCCACGCCCACCCGGACAGCTATTTCTCCGATGACCTGGCCAAGAGCGCCTATGAACAATGGCTAAACACCAACCCACGGGCCATCGTCAATTCCTACCAGGAGGTTTTCGCCAACGACGACGTAACCTGCCTCTACCAGCGGGCCAAGGGCCAGTTCTGCAGCAGCAAGGACATGGTCAGCCCGGCGGCCCAGAGCATTTATGACGCCGCCGGCCGCGATGTGGGTGAAGCGCTGGCCATCGCCCGCGGCAGTCAAATTTCCGGCAATAAGGATTACGAGAAGGCCTATAACCGGCTGGTCAGCAAGCTGGCGAAGAACGACTATCCAGAGACCTACGAAATGTGGTCGCGCATGCCCGCCGGCAGCCAGAGCGACAACACCACCTACGACGTCATCGCCTACGCCATGCGCCACAACGGCTGGGCCCAGCTGCCGCAGCTCATGTCCCGCCTCGACCAGAAGAGCTTTGAAAAGGCGGAGGTGCAGTACTGGCTGGGCCGGGCCATGGAGAAGACCGGCAACCGCGGCCGGGCCCAGGAATACTTCCAGAAGGCGGCCCGCCAGCGGGATTACTTTGGCTTCCTCGCCGCGGAGAAAATCGGGGCGCCGCCGGTCTTTAACTATAAGCACACCCGCCAGGACAATTCCCAGCGCGCCCACGTGATGAACGGGGTGCAGCGGGCCCTGATTCTGAAAAGCCTGGGCCGCAACGGCCAGGCCCTGGAGGAGCTGAAGGCGCTGGCCAAGGGCAAGCCGCCGGCGCTGGTGGAGCAAATCGCTCTGGTGGCGCACCAGCAGGGCTGGCACTTCGCCGCCATTAGCATTCTTGCCCAGGCGAAGATTTGGGATAACTTGGACATGCGCTTCCCCATTAAGTACCGGACGGAGGTGGAGCGGCTGGCCCGCCAGCACCGCATTAAGCCCAGTGAAATCTACGCCATCATTCGCAAGGAAAGCATTTTCCAGGAAGACGCCCGCTCCCAGGCCGGCGCCCGCGGTCTCATGCAGGTGATGCCGGCCACGGCCCGGGATACGGCCAATAAATACGGCCTTGGCTACGGCGGCCCCGAGTCGCTGACGGACCCCAACACCAACCTGGCCATTGGCACCCAGTATTTGACGAATCGGCTCCAGGAATTTGGCAATTTGGCGGTGGCGGCGGCCTCCTACAACGCGGGGCCGAATCGGGCGCGCCAGTGGCTGGACAAATATCCGAGCCTGCCGCTGGACGAGTGGATTGCGCAAATTCCCTTCAATGAGACCCGCGACTACGTTAAGAAAGTAATGGAATACGAGAAAATCTATGAATACCTACTCCGTCAATAGCCACTGGTGGCTGCTGTTATTTCTGCTGGCCGCCTGTTCGCCCTATTCGGCGCGGGTGCCGGAGCGGCCCAACGGTCAGACCATTAGAATGAATCCCAACGAGCTGAGCGGTTCGGCGCGGGATTTTGCAGCACCGGCCAATGAGCGGCAGGAGAACTTCGGCGACGGCGGCCCCTACCAGGTGCCGCACCCCTTTGGCGCCGGCAATTGGCACACCCTGCGCTGCCGGGAAGGTAGCCTGGGGGTGAAGGGCCAGGGCCAGGGGCTGCTGGTTAATTACCAGGGCCGGGAGATTAAATTGTCCTTTGAGCCCTCCAAGCAGCCGCTGATTTACCAGAACGGCCAATATCATTTCTACTATCTGAAGAACAACGGCATCTTCACGGACAGCCGGGAGAACCCGCTGCTGAGTGGCTGCCAAGGTTAAATCTTAATTTTTACCGACGGACGGGCGTTTTACCTGTATGTATTTAAGTGTTTAATTACATACAGGTAAAGCGCCCGTCCGTTTGTAAATGGCATTTTACATACAACGGGGCGCTTCTAATGTTTGTAATTATTGCCCCTAAATGGATAGGCCTCGACTTAGCGGCCAGCGCCGTAGACAAAAGGCTAATTGGCCGGCGGGCCTAAATCAGGCAGATGCAAACAACCCGCCCGTCCGTTGGTAAATCAAAACCTTAAATAGCGTTTAAACATACAGACGGGCAGTTCTTCGCTAGCGCTCAGTGCTGCGCTTCCCCTGTATGTAATTAGCTGTTGATTAACATACATATAAAGCGCCCGGCTGTCGGTTTAATTCTCCGGAAACCAGCAATTAAAGCTGAGGCGCCCCTGGCCCACCAGCATGGAATAGCCGTCGTAGCGGCGCTGGCAGTGGGTGCGCGCCCAGGCGAGAAAGGCGGTTTCCTTGCCGTAGCTCAGGTCGTAGCTAACGGTGGCGGACAGGCCGGGGTTTAGTTCCAGCGCTTCACCGGTCAGGCCGGCGCTGGCACCGTTAATAATCAAATCAAAATGACCGCTTAAATCGGCCAGGGCGCAGCTGGTCAGCCTAGTGCCCGAGCTTAACGGTTCAAACAGGGCCAGCAGGGCGGCGGCCCGCTCCGGGCTGCGGTTGGCGATGGTTAGGCTCTGGGGACGCTGGGCCAGCAGGGCCGGGCCAATGCCACGCACCGCCCCACCGGCACCAATGATGGCCAGCCGCTGGCCGGTGATGGGAATGGCCAGCTCGGCCAGGGCGGCACAGAGGCCGAGGCCGTCGGTGTTGTGGCCCCAGAGTTCGCCGTTTTGCAGCATCAACGTATTGACGGCGCCGGCCTGGCGCGCTTCATCGCTGAGCCTTTGGCAGAGGCGGAAGGCCCGTTCCTTAAAGGGGGCGGTAACGTTCAGGCCGCGGCCACCCTTTTTAAAGAAATCTAACACCTGGGCCTCGAAATTGGCTTCGTCGCCGAGGATGCGGCCGTAGTCCAGGGCCAGGCCCCGTGCCCGGGCGAAGCCGGCGTGCAGTTCCGGCGATTTGGACTGGGCGATGGGGTTGCCAATGACGGCGCAGCGGTCAATCACGGCCGTTCCCGCAGCATTTCCAGCACTTCCAGCGCGAAGTAGGTGAGGATAATTTTCGCCCCGGCCCGCTTGAAGGACAGCATGGTCTCCATGATGATTTTTTTCCGGTCCAGCCAGCCGTTGGCGAAGGCGGCGCACAGGGCGGCATATTCCCCGGACACCTGATAGACCGCCAGCGGCAGATTAAAGTTGTCCCGCAAATCCCGCAGCACGTCCAGATAGCACATGGCCGGCTTAACCATCAGCATGTCTGCCCCCTCGGCCACGTCCAGGGCCGCCTCCCGCAGCGCCTCGCGGCCGTTGGCGAAGTCCATCTGGTAGGTGAATTTGTCCGCCGTGCCCAGATTGGCCGCCGAACCCACCGCGTCGCGGAAGGGGCCGTAGAAGGCGCTGGCGTATTTGGCCGAATAGGCGAGGATACCCGTATTAACGAGGTTTTCCCGCTCCAGCGCCTGGCGAATTAGGCCAATGCGGCCGTCCATCATGTCCGAGGGCGCGACGAAGTCGGCGCCGGCCCGGGCCAGGGATAGGGCCTGGAGAACCAGCGTCTCGTTGGTGCGGTCATTAATAATGTAGCCCTGACCGTCAAGAATGCCGTCCTGGCCGTGGCTGGTGTAGGGGTCCAGGGCCACGTCGGCGAAGATGAGCAGCTGCGGAAATTCCCCTTTAATGGCGCGAATGGCCCGCTGCATTAGGCCCTCATCGTCGTAGGCGTAGGCGGCGTCCAGGGATTTATGTTCCGCTTCCAGCTGCGGGAAGGGGGCAATGGCCGTTAGGCCCAATTCCAGCCAGCCGGCCAGGGCGCGCAGCAGCTCGTCGATGGAATAGCGGTAGATGCCGGGCATGGAGGCGATGGCTTCCCGCTGGCCCGTGCCGGCGCGGATAAAGACGGGGAAGATTAAATCGTCGCCGCGCAGCTGATTCTCCCGCACCAGATTACGTAGGGCGGCATTCTGGCGGAGGCGGCGGGGGCGGGCGAGGGGATAGGGGCTGATATTCATGGCAATTCCTTAGTTAACCTTAATTCTGGCTCTCGCGAAACCGGGAAAAAGGTGAATTATAATGGCCGCTCCTTACAACAAGAGGCAACAAAAATGCTGAAATACCTACTACTGGCGGCCCTGGCCCTATCTCTAAATGCCACGGCCCAGCTGAAAAATAACTACGAGTTAAATAAGGATTACTACCCGCTGGTTAAGGACATCGACAACGCCAGAGGGCCTAAAGTCATTGAATTTTTCTGGCTCGGTTGCAACCACTGCTACGACGTGGAAGGTGATTTAAACCGTTGGGTGAAGGACGGCAAAGCCAAGGGCGTAGAATTTGAGAAGATTCCCGCCGTGCCCAGCGACCGTTGGGCGCCGGCCGGCCAGTTCTATTACACCTTAGAAGAACTGAATAAACTGGACTTGGTGGAGCCGGCCTTCGATGCCATTCATAAGGACCAACAGGTTAAATTGGCCTTCGACAAGGGCACCATGCGTAAATTTGTGGAAGAAAAGGGCAAGGTTAGCAGCGAAGACTTCGATAAGGCCTGGGATTCGGACAGCGTGAAGCAGAAGATGGCGCGGGCGAAAAAGGCCTTTGAGGACTCGCAGCTGGACGGCGTGCCGGTCTTCGTAGTCAATGGCCAATATCAAGTACACGTTGACAACGATCACGAGAAATTATTCCGTAAGTTGAATACCTTGGCGGAAACCACTGCCAAAGGCGGCAATAGCTCGCCGGTGGAAGATACCACCAAGGTGGAAAGCGCCAAGGCCAGTGCCACCGCTGAAGCGAAGCCTGAGGCGTCAGCCGAAGAAGCGAAGCCTGAGCCTGCCAAAGCAGGCGAAGAACCGAAGCCTGAGGCGTCAGCCGAAGACGGCAAAGCCGTTGAGGCCAAAGCTGAGGAAGTTAAGGACGAAGCTAAAACCGAACTCTCTGCCACTCCCACCAGCGAGAGTAAATGAGCGACAGCTTAATCTTGAGTGAAGAGGAAAGGGAGCGACAACGCCAGGCCTTCATTGGCCAGCGCCCCCTAAGCCCCCTTCTTGGCGACGCAGGAATGCGTCGCTATTTTCGTTGCGACCGCGGCATTTTGCTGGATTGTCCGCCGGAGCTGGGCGGCGTCGCCGGCTTTATCCATTACAGTGAACTCTTCCAGGAATTGCCGGTGCCGACGGTCATTGGCTATAACCTGGAACAGGGCTTTGTGCTGCTGGAAGACTTTGGTGACCGCTGGCTGCTGGAAGATTTACGGGTAAATGCCGCAGCTTTCATGGCGAAGGCCCTAACGCTGCTGGGGCGCTGGCAACGGGCCACGGCGCCTTTGCAATCCCAGCTGAAACCCTACACCAACGCGGTGCTGGAAGAGGAGCTGCAGCGTTTCCGCCAGTGGTTTCTACCTTATGTGCAGGTGGACGTCAGCCTGTTCGACCGGCTGAAATTAACCAGTGAACTCAATTATTTAAGTCAGCACATGGCCAAGTTTCAGACGGTCTGCGTGCACCGGGACTACCACAGTCGCAATTTGATGGTGCTGACGCAGGAGCTGGAGCGGGCACCGGAAGGGCTGGGCATACTCGATTACCAGGACACCCTGCTGGGCGGTCCGGCCTACGACCTGATTTCTATCACCCGCGACTGCTACATTTCCTACGACCGTTCGCAGGTGGAAGGTTGGGAAGAGGAGTTCCGCGCCGCCCACCACCCGGACTTCACCCCGGCCCAGTGGGCGGAACTCTGCGATGTCAGCGCCCTGCAACGGCATTTGAAGGTGCAGGGCCTGTTCGTGCGCCTGGCCCAGCGGGACGGCAAGGCCGGCTACCTGCAATATTTGCCGCGGGTGCTGGCCTACGCCCGGGACGAGGCCCGGCGTTTGGGCCTAAACATCATTAGTAAATATCTGGAAAAGGCCCAGCTGCCCCATGGCTAAGATTCGTATCATTGCCGGCCTTTACCGGCACCGGCGCATTGAAGTGGCGGACGTGCCCGGCCTACGGCCCACCGCCGACCGGGTGCGGGAAACGCTCTTCAACTGGCTGCAATTTGACCTGGCCGGCCGGCGGGTGCTGGACGCCTTTGCCGGCACCGGGGCCCTGGGCCTGGAAGCCCTGTCCCGCGGCGCCGCGACGGTATTATTCATGGAAACCAACGGGCCAAGTTTAAAGGCCATCGAGGGGCTGTGCCGCCAGTGGGGGGTGGCCGGAGCCCAATGCCGCCTGGGCGATGCCCTAAAGCTGTCTGCCGCGGAAAAATTTGACCTGATTTTCCTTGACCCGCCCTTTCAGGCGGAGCTGCTGCCGGCGGCCATTGAAAAATTCACTGGCCAGCTGACGGAGGCGGGCCTACTTTATATTGAAAGTCCCACGGAAATTAGCCATTTGCCCGGCCTGGAACGGCGCAAGGCCAGCCGCGCCGGCCAGGTTTATTTTTCTTTGTGGCAGAAAAACAACAACCCTGCCCCCGCATCGGCCTGATGGGGAAAATTTAATGGCGGGATAGAGGCCCTAACCGTAAGGAATTGGCGGCAAAATGATGACTTATTACGACAAAATCTGCGGAAAGGCTTTCTCTGGCGCAAATAAAATGCTTATAATCCGGGCCTCCTTCAACACAAGAGGATTTATAAATGAAATTAAATAAATTGGTTTTGGCAGCGGGCACCGTCCTACTTGTTGCTGCCTGTGGTGGTTCGTCCAGCGACGACAAAAAACCAGCGCCAACCACTGCTCCGGCGCCAACTGCCACCAGCACTGCCCTACCTACCCCGGGCCCAGCCGTTAGCAGCTTTGGCGGCTCTGCCCTGAGCACCACTAACAGTTCCAACATTAACTTTGAAACCGTTAGCAGCGGCGACCTGAAAAAAGTGGTTATTAACGGCACCCCCTACGCGCTTAGCGGCGGCACCGTGAAAGGCCTAAATGGCACCTACACCGGCGACACTAAAAAAGGGGTGATTTACAACAATCTAACCCAGAGTTCCTTCGGTTATGTGTTGGATAATGCTGGCGTGGCCCATGGTCTAGCGCAAGGTAATTTAACCGCTGAAACTGACATGCCTATCATTGGTAAAGCCACCTATAAGGGCGACAGCGTGTTCTACTCCAATAGCGCCAAGGACGCCAGCCACGGCACCTTCACTGCGGAAGTGGACTTCGGCACCAAGGAGCTGGATTTGGATTTAGATTTGCCCGTACCTTCTTCAGTGGTTAAAAACCAAGATACGGAAATCGACGACATCACCTTCTCTGGCAACAGCTTCCAGGGCGTGAGCACCCACAACAATATGGCTGTTAAAGGTAATTTCTTTGGCCCGCAGGCTTCGGAAATCGGCGGCACCTATATCCTGAGCAACTGGAAGGGCACCGGTGCCTTTGGTGGTACGAGACAATAAGTTCCCAATTGCCTTCAATTAATTTGCTAAAAGAGAGTGGCCCGCCCTGTGCGGGCCATTTATTTACCGACGGACGGGCGCCTCCCCTGTATGTATTTAAAGCCCTAAATACATACAGGGGAAGCGCCCGTCCGTTTGTAAAACCGGGCACGTGCGACCTTTAAAATTACAGATTTAAGGGATTATCCGCATCAACGCCGGCCATGAACTGCTGGCGCCGGTCGTAGTTGGTCAGCTGATAGACCAGCCCCAGCCAATTGGCGAACAGCGCCTTGGCCGTATCCCGCCAGGTGATTTCAATTTCCTGGCTCAGCACCTGTTCCAGGGCGTCCGTGTCCGTGGCGTCGCTGGCAAGGAAATTCTCAAATATTTCAATGCCGTGGGACGACAGATAATTCTGCGGCAACATGGGCGCCTGGCGGATTTTCCCCTGGTAGAACAGGTTTAAATCCCGCTTGAATTCCTTCCACAGGCTCAGCTGGTCGTATTCCGGGTGGCCCTGAAAGTAAACCTGGCGAAAACCGTCCGGCGACGTGGCCATGGCCATTTGCCCGTCCAAATCCGTAACCAGAATGCGCAGGCCGTGGCGCTCCAAGTCCGCCACCGCCACATCGTTCCAGCGGGAATGGGGAATATCGAAGCGGGTGTTAATATTGGACACCAGCGGGTGGCTTTTGTACCGCACCCGGTGGCCAAAAACGCCAAAGCGCTTCAGCGGCTGGCGCCGCCGCTGAATGTTGTAAAAATGATGGAGGGCCAGGTGGGAGGCCAGGCAGGAGCACAGCACCGACACCACATTTTCCTGGGCCCAATCGAAGACCTTTTTAATCTCCGCCCAGTAGGGTTCCTGGGACAGGTCGCTGTGCACCGGATTAGTGCCGGTGAAAATTATGGCGTCCAGGCCCGCCTCCCTTAGTTCATCGAATTTCTCGTAATTTGCATCAATGTAGGCCTGCATTTCCGCCGACCGCGGCACCCCATTGACGGTGAAAATGTGCACGTAGATTTGCGCAATGCGGTTGGCGTTGCCGATGAGCCGCAGAAATTGCCGCTCCGTGGCCTGTAGGGCGCCGTCGGGCATCATGTTCAGCAGGCCGATGTGCAATTCACGAATGTGTTGGCTGTTGGCCCGATCCATGGTCAGCACCTCGTGACCTTCCTGGCGAATGCGTTCCAGGGAGGCCAGGGGCCGGTGGGCAACTAAGGGCATAAATTCCTCCTAAAATAATGGCTTAGGAGAACTCCTTCCTAAAGAATTCGATGAAATCCCGCAGACTAAAATTCTCTTCTTCGCCGTAAATGTAGTAATAGCGGATAAGCAGCAGCAGATTGGCTGACAACAACAGAATTAATGTGGCAAGAAAGCGCATGAAGCTGGTGAGCATAAAGGATAGCAGCAGATAGGCGCCGGAAAAAAGGAAAAATAGCTTTAGATTCCGCTGGTTCATGGCCATGAATAGGCTGAAGGCGACGGCTGGGCCAAGGATAAGTAAATCAATCATTAATGTCCCTTAATGTGGTTTTATTAATTATGGCCAGCAAAAAAATTGCCAAATTAATACTTAGACAATTACCTCAATTCCAGCTCTGCCGCGGCCCAGACACTAATTTGTCGGCGGAAAAATCCCGCCTCGACCCAGGCGTTTTGCTGCTTGTCGCAAAAAAACAACATTTTTTGCCTTTTTCCCTTGACCTTTAATTTAATAGGGGCCATAATCTCGCTCCGAGGGAAATAGCATTCAGCTAGTCCCAACTAGTCTTACTAGGCGCGAGCTAGTAAGCGCCTGGTATGTTTAAAAGCACTTATATAGGTAACATTATGAAAAACGACAAATTCCTTAAAGTAGGTCTTTCAGTACTTTGCACAGCCGTTTTGGCTGCCTGCGGTGGTTCTGATGACAATTCACCAAAACCTACTAACACTCCAACTGCAACTACAACTCCAACTGTAACTGCAAGCCCAACCGCGACTACAACTGCTACACCTACTCCTAGCTCTTTCGCTCTAACTCCAGGCGGCGCACGTTTGACTGACGCTGAACAAGCTGACCGTACTGCCCAGTTGAACGAAGAAGGTAAAGGCTACACTGCCATTCAGCAAATCAAGAAAACTAACTCTGATGTGAACGGCACCAACGACAGCAACTCTGGTACTCAGCGGGTTTCTGACACTACTCTAGTGCCTGCCCTTGATACCGTTGTTGTAACTGTACCTACCAACGCCAGCGATAAAGTAACTTACGTTGAAGACTTCCAGTTCAACAATAAAAATGGTACAAAATTCACCACTAATACGGGTGACGCATCAACTTCTACCGATCGAGATGTATTTAAGTTATTAGCTGGCAAAGAAATTACTTTCAATAGCGATCCTTCATATATTGAAGCCTATAACAGCGCGTTAACTGCGGCATCAAATGCTGTAGATGTGTCTAATGGTACTAGTGGTCTTACTGGCCCTACTTTAAATCAGAAAAAGCTAGACAACTATTTCGCTAGCACTGGCTTAAAAGCTAAGGTTGATGACCAAATTAATACCATTTCGAGTGGTACAAGTCCTTATAAGGATCAATTGGTAGCAGCCCTAAGGAGCTATGCTGCGGCCATACCATCTAGTGCACCTACTGGCTTTGATCTTACTCAAGATTTTACTCTAGCAAGAGCTCTAGATTTTATGAATTCTAGTAGCGTGGCAGCTACTAATACTCTATACACTAAAGAAACGGCAGCTACCCATACCGCTACTGTTGACAGGAGTGGAAGTAGCTACACTATGGATGGTACTACATATAGCACTGATACAGATAAAGTTAAGTTGGTTCGTAACTTAGCACGTCGCGATAGTGGTACTGACATCATCCAAACTACCATTGGCGCTAACCAAAGTCTCTTCCAAAATGCTCGAGATACAGGTACTGCTAGATTATCTGAGATCTACGCTAAGTCTTCTGCTGCTGGTGATAACACTAGAGACACGAAGAATGGTAGAGAACGTACTCCTAACATAGAGTTGAAATACGACGAAAACGGTAACATTACTAATATCACTGAGACTAAGACTAAGGGCACTAGAAATACTGTTGCCTACAGTGATAATACTAGTACTCTAAAAGATGCCTACACATACCAAACTGGCCGTCGTGTATATGCTGACCTAACGGACGATTCTAAATATAATAAGAAGGGTAATTCTGCTGGTTATGTAAACACTGCTAACGGTAAATCTATTGATGGCGATGGTGGTAGTGTAAATAGAACTGTTGTAGGTAGTAATGCTCTTCGTACTAACCAAACCTTCAGCTCTACGACTGGCCAACACACTGCTGGTAACGTAGCTGAAGTTTACGGTACTAAGACCTTTGCCTATGAAGTTGGTCTGACTGATTCTGAATACACCGATAACTTTGTAGATGACGGCGGTAACAACGCACCATTTACTGGTACTTTGAACCAAGCCACCGGTGTGTTTGAAAACATCAAGCCACTTAAACATGTTCAGTATGGTCGGGTTACTTCTGCCATCAGTGGTCTACAACCTTCCAACCTAAAAGATGGTGTAACTCCTGACACGGTAGTTGGTCAGTACGGCGAATTCGGCGCCAACGGCACTGAAAATACCTACTTCTCACGTGGTAATAACCACATTACCCAGAGCCAAGTTGCTGCCCTTGACGGTAAGCTAACTTACGCTGGCCACGCGGTAGGTTACGGTCTAGATGACTCTTACAACACTAAAGTTGCTGCGTCTAATATTCCTAACGCCGTAGGTCGCGGTTCTTCTGGCTACAAACTATGGTCTGGTAACCACGTAGAAGCTACCATCGACACTGCTAAGAAAAATGTAACTGGTTCAATCTACAACATCTGGTCTAACGGTGCCGTTGATAGAACCACTAACAAAATGGGTCTAGACAAAGTTGACCTAGTTACCTTCAAAGGCGACTTCGGTGCTAACGGTAACATGATTGGTACTTCAACTCTAGTTGGTACTAACAACACTGCCCTAACTGCTGAAGATAAAGCTGGTACCTTCCACGCTTCATTGTTCGGTGCTCAAGGTGAAGAGCTTGGCGGTAACGTTAAGTCCAACACTCAAGAAGCTGATAAAGCTTGGGGTGCTTCATTCGGTGCCGCTCGCGTAAATGCTAGTCCTTGGGCTGACCAGATTTCTCAATAATCTGGCTACCGTCTAGGTTGTGCTCCCTGCGGGGAGCCTAGCTAAACAAGCTAAGAGGCCCCCTTCTTATGGGGGTCTTCTTATTTTTGAAGTGATAATTTGGTCAAATTGTAAAAATAATTTATAATCTAGCGAAAATTCAAAAGTACCTTAAGGTTAAGACAGTTGGCGCCGGTTCTCCGGCGCTTTTTTTATGGCTAAGCGATGGGCCATTTATAATTAGCCCTTCGCAAATTACCCAATAAAATCATGAACGAACAAATTATTTGCCCCAAATGCAGCTGCGACTATTGCTACGACGATGGCAGCAATTACGTTTGTCCCGAGTGCGCCTATGAATGGCAGGACGGAGTAGAATCCACCGACAGCAGCGATCAGGTGCTTGATGCCAACGGTGCGGTGCTCAACAACGGCGATTCCGTAATTTTGATTAAGGCCCTCAAACCCAAGGGCAGCAGCCAAAGCATTAAGCAGGGCACCAAGGTGAGAAATATCCGCCTGCTGCCCGGCGAAGACCACAACATCGATTGCAAAATCGACGGCTTCGGCGCCATGCTTCTGAAGAGTGAATTCGTTAAAAAGGCCTAATTAGCCCTTTACCTAAACGATGAAGAATATACGGACGGGTGGTTGTGCCAACGGTTTTACAAACAGACGGGCGCTTCCCATGTATGTTTATAGCCCACCCCGTTCTAGGAAAAACTATGTCTAAATATCACTGGGTGCGCCGCCTATTTATGGCCATCGCCCTATTATTTTCTACGGCCACCTTCGCCCAGCTGGCAGAAATTAAAGAACGGCAGCTGCTCAAAGTTGGCGTTAGCGACCACATTTATCCCTTTGCCTACCAAGACGAGGCCGGCCAATGGCAGGGCTTGGAAGTGGCGTTGGCCAAACAGCTGGCCAAGGATTTATTGGGCGACGAGAACAAGGCGCTAATTACGCCCGTGCCCAACATCGACCGCATTGCCGTACTCAAGGCCAAGGAGCAGGACTTAATCCTCGCCACCTTCAGCGACACCGCCACCCGCCGCAAGGTGGTGGACTTTGCCAGCCCCTACCTGAACGTTTCCATCGGTCTAATCACTCCATCGGATAAAAAAATTAACGCCGTTGATGAATTGTCCGACAAGAAAATCATCGTCCTGGCCAGCACCACCGCCGAGAAATATTTCAAGGAAAACTTTAAAGATAGCCAGCTACAAGTGGAAAAAACCGTCGCCAGAGCCCTGGCCCAGCTGGCCAACGGCCATGGCGATGGCCTGGCCTTTGATAACGTGGCTCTCTGGGCCTGGGCGCGGAAGAACCCGCAATTTGCCGTCAGCATTCCCGCCATCGGCGAGCAGCAACCCATCGCCCCAGCGGTGGACAAGGACAATGATTTGCGCGATTGGCTTAACGAAGAGCTGGCGCAGCTGCGGGCCAACGGCACCATGGCCAATCTCTACCAACAAACCCTGGCCGAGGCTTTTTCTCCGGAAGAGCTGGCAAAAATCATCGTTCCCTAGGCGCCATTTCCGTTCGCTCAGATTGAAGTTTTTCCGCCCGCCTGGAGCAAAAATCCAGCGCTATAATCCCAGCTATGGCAGCAACAAGGAGGATTTATGGCCTTAAAAATCATGGCGGTCTGTGCCCACGGTCTGGGCAGCAGTTTTCTCATGGAGATGAACATTAAGAAGGCGCTGGCCAATCTGGGCTTGGAAGCGGAGGTGGGCCATTCAGACCTGTCCCTGACCGCCAACGGCGACGCGGATTTATTTGTTATGGGCGCGGACATTGCCAAGAGTTCCACCCTGGACCCGGCCCGCACCATCGTGGTGAAGAATCTGGTTTCCGTGGCCGAGTTTGAAGAGAAACTGCGGCAGTATTTCCAAAAATAGGGGGATTTATGCAAAGTCTATTGCAATTTATTGTTGATATTCTGAAGGAACCGTCGGTGCTGGTGGGGCTCATCGCCCTCATCGGTCTGGTGGCGCAGAAAAAGCCGCTGCCGGACATTGTGCGCGGCACCATTAAAACCATTCTGGGCTTTATCGTTCTCGGCGGCGGTGCCACGCTCCTGCTCACTTCGCTGAATCCGCTGGGGGAAATTTTCAAGCAGGCCTTTCAAATTCAGGGGGTTATTCCCAATAACGAGGCCATCGTTTCCGAAGCCCTACAGAAATTCGGCACCGCCACCGCCCTAATCATGCTGTTCGGCATGGTGGCGAACATTCTCATCGCCCGCTTCACGCCGTTGAAATTCATCTTCCTCACCGGCCACCACACCTTCTACATGGCCTGCATGATTGCGGTAATCCTGGTAGTGGCTGGCTTCTCCGGCTTCTGGCTGGTGCTGACCGGCGCCATGGCCCTCGGCCTCACCATGGCCTTCTTCCCCTTCCTGGCCCAACCCTTCATGCGCCACATCACCGGCAGCGACGAGGTGGCCTTCGGCCATTTCGGCACCCTGGGCTATGTGCTGGCCGGCTGTGTGGGCAAATGCTTTAAATCCAAATCCACGGAAGAAATGAATCTGCCGCAGAACTTGAGTTTCCTGCGCGACAGCTCCGTATCCATCGCCATCACCATGGCGGTGATTTATTTCGTGCTGGTGCTGGCCGCCGGCGGTGAATTCGTCAGCGCCGGCTATGCCAAGGACAAGCATTACCTGGTCTGGGCCCTCATTCAGGCCATCACCTTTTCCGCCGGCGTGTTCATCATTCTGCAGGGGGTACGCCTAATCCTGGCGGAAATCGTCCCCGCCTTCACCGGCTTTTCGCAAAAGCTGGTGCCGAACGCGCGGCCGGCGCTGGACTGCCCCATCGTCTTCCCCTACGCGCCGAACGCGGTGCTCATCGGCTTTCTCGCCAGCTTCGCCGGCGGTCTGGTCGGCCTGTTCTGGCTCGGCAAGCTGGGCTGGACGCTAATTCTCCCCGGCGTGGTGCCCCACTTCTTCTGCGGCGCCACCGCCGGCGTCTTCGGCAATGCCATGGGCGGCCGCTGGGGTGCCATCGTTGGCGCCTTCCTGCAGGGCCTACTTATCACCTTCCTGCCGGTCTGGCTACTGCCGGTGCTCGGCGACCTGGGCTTCGCCAACACTACCTTTTCCGACGCGGACTTCGGACTGGTGGGCATTGCGCTGGGCAAATTGGCCGGTGCCGGACAAATTGTCATCTTCATCACTCTGGCGCTGATAATTGCGGGGCTGGTCTGGGTGGAGCGGCGCCGCGCTCTTCCCAAGGACTAAAACTTTACGGCGCTTCTGCGGAAGCGCCTTTGCTTTTTTAAGGAGTTCATATGAAGAAATTTCTCTTATTACTGCTGGCCCCACCGCTGCTGGCCAAGGATTTGTTCTTTAACTTGGAATTAAGCAAACCGAACCTGGGCCAGCTGCGCAACAAGGCCGCCTACCAGGACTACTGCGAGCTGCCCAAGGAAAACGACCACTTCGGTGAAGTGTCCCTGACGAAAATCATCAGTAACCGGCCCAACCTCGACCAAATTGTGAATAAGGGTTTAATTAGCGAAGGGGAAATGCTCCGGAAGCTGGCCTCGGACATTGACGCCATCATTGCCGTACCCAGCGAAACCCCCGAAGCGACGGCGGAGGCCGGCGTTAGCGACGACGGCACCAGCGCGGAAAATACAACGAAAGAGCCGCCGGCCAAGGATAAGAGCAAGTGCCACCTGAAATTGCGGGTCGGCGCCGGCTACTTCGGCCACTACAAGAATCTGGACATCTTCATCAACAGCTTTGAGCAGCAGACCGGCAATAATAAGAAGCTGGTGGGCCGCAGCTACCTGGTCATCAACGACGAGGACAGGCAGCTGAGCCTCAACGACATTCTGGAGAGCAATAAGACCACCGAGCTGAGCAAGCTGCTGGCGGAAAAATTCCTCGAGAAGAAGCAGTTCGCCACCGTGGACGATTACATCAGCAAGGGCGGCTGTTGCCTGAAGCTGGGCGACAATTCCAATATGGACAACGAGCTGCAGGCGAAGATTCTCACGGATAATTTCTTCTTTAACACCGACGGCCTGGCCTTCTCCTATGACCCCTTTGAAATCGGCACGGAAAGCGAGGGTATCATTGTGCTGACCATTCCCTATGAAAAGCTGGTGGGCATCGTGAAGGAGGAATACCTGCCCTAATTAATCCGAAGTTAGCGACGGCCGGCCGGTGCTTCGCCATTGACCCGGCGCCGTTTTACAAACAACAGGGCGGTTCTTCGCCTCTGGCTCAGGTGCCCTACCGTTTTACAAACGATAGGGCGCTTTACTTGTATGTATCTAAGCATTAATTACATACAGGGGAAGCCGAAGGCCTGAGCGCTAGCGACTGGCGAAGCCAGCGACCGAAGGGAGAAGAACCGCCCGTCCGTCGGTATAGTCCCATTAACCGACAGAGGGGCGCTTTAGCTGTTTGTAAATGCAGCGAAGAGTTAGCGGTTCAATGGCACCGCCGCCGGGGCTAAACTAGCCCTTTCCATTAATTAGAGTGAATCATGCAATCAGAACAGGCCTTTGAACGGGCGAAGAAAGTTTTAGTGGGCGGCGTTAATTCGCCGGTGCGCGCCTTCCGCGCCGTCGGTGGCACACCGCGCTTTATCCAGCGGGCGCAGGGCGCGCAAATATGGGACATCGACGGCAGGGAATACATCGACTACGTGGGCTCCTGGGGCCCGGCCATCGTTGGCCACAGCCACCCGGCCATCATCGCCGCGGTACGGGAAGCGGCCGCTAACGGTTTAAGTTTCGGCGCCCCCTGCACCGGCGAAACGGAGCTGGCCGCCGCCATCGTCGCCCGGGTGCCGAGCGTGGAAATGGTGCGCTTCTGCAACTCCGGCACCGAGGCCACCATGAGCGCCATTCGCCTGGCCCGCGGCTACACCGGCCGCGACTACATTCTGAAATTTTCCGGCTGCTACCACGGCCATTCGGACAGCCTGCTGGTGGACGCCGGCTCCGGCGCCCTAACCTTTGGTGTGCCCAGCTCCGCCGGCGTGCCCGCCGCCTTCGCCCAGTACACTTTGAACGCCCCCTACAACGACCTGGCGACCCTGGAGGAAATCTTCCGGGAACGGGGCGACCAGCTGGCCGGGGCCATTGTGGAACCGGTGGCCGGCAATATGAACTGCGTGCCGCCGCGGCCGGGCTTTCTGGAGAAGCTGCGCCAGCTCTGCGATAAGTACGGCGCGGTGCTGATTTTCGACGAGGTGATGACCGGCTTCCGCGTCGCCCGCGCCGGGGCCGAGGAACTTTTCCAAATCCGGCCGGACCTGAGCACCTTCGGCAAGGTCATCGGCGGCGGCATGCCGGTGGGCGCCATCGCTGGCCGCCGCGCCATCATGGAACGCTTTGCGCCCCTCGGCGACGTGTACCAGGCCGGCACCCTGTCCGGCAATCCGGTGGCCATGCGTGCGGGGCTGGTGAATCTCCAGCTCACCGACGCGCCGGAGTTCTATAAGGAATTGACCGCGAAAACCGACTACCTGGCCCTGGGCCTGCGCGAGGCGGCCCGGGCCGCCGGCGTGCCGCTGGTGGTGAACCACTGCTGCGGCATGCTCGGCCTGTTCTTTACGGACGCGAGGCCGGTGGACAATCTGGCGGCGGTGAAGGCCTGCGACCTGGCGCGCTTTAATAAATTCTTCCATCTGATGCTGGAGGCGGGGGTGTACCTGGCGCCGTCGGCCTTTGAAGCCATCTTTGTGGGCGGCGCCCATTCCAAGGAGCTGCTGGATAGAACCATCGGCGCGGCGGCGGACTGCTTTAGGGCGCTCTGATGGCCTGGCTATTTTTGCTGCTGGCGGGACTGCTGGAAATCGGCTGGCCGCTGGGGCTGAAGCTGGCGGAACAGCAGCGGGGCCTGGGGCTGGCGCTGGCGGCCTTATTTCTCACCGGCAGCGGCTACTTCCTCTACCTGGCCCAGCGCAGCATACCCATGGGTACGGCCTATGCGGTGTGGACGGGCATCGGCGCCGCCGGCGCCTTTCTGGTGGGGGTGCTGTGCTTCAACGACGCGGCGACGCTGGGCCGCTGGCTGGGGGCGGCTCTGATTATCGCCGGGGTGGTGGTGCTGAAGTTGAGTAGCCCCTGAATTTATACCTACAGGGGAAGCGCCCGTCCGTTTGTAATTAAGCCATTTACAAACAGACGGGCGCTTCCCCTGTTTGTATAAACGTTTATACGGACAACGGGGCGCTTACCCTGTATGTTAAAAACGTTAAATAAACATACAAGAGAAGCGCCCATTTGTTTGTAAAATTAGGGAAAACCACTTTAAACATACACACGGGCGCTTCTCCTGTTTGTAAATACGGCCTTAAACATACATGGGAAGCGCCCCGTTGTATGTTTTTCCGTAAAATAGGGCCAATAATTCGGGAGGTACTATGAAAGCAATGATTTTGGCCGCCGGCCGCGGCCGCCGCATGGGTCATTTGACCGACCACACACCCAAGCCGCTGCTGGAGCTGGCCGGCAAGCCGCTGTTGCAGTGGCATCTGGAAGCCCTGGCCCGCCAGGGCTTTCGGGAAGTGGTCATTAACACCGCCTACCGGGGCCAGCAAATCGTCGATTACCTGGGCAGCGGCGAGCGCTTCGGCCTAGCCATTAGCTATTCCCGCGAGGAGGGTCTGGCCGCCGAAGGGGCGCTGGGCACGGCCGGGGCCATCGTCCAGGCTCTACCGCTGTTGGGTGCGGAACCCTTTCTTCTGATTAATGGCGACGTGTGCTGCCCGCTGGACTTCAAGGCATTCGCCGCCGCCGGCCGAGCGGCCCTAGCGCGGGGGGCGGACGGCTTTTTATTAATGGTCGCTAACCCGCCCTGGAAAGAGCGCGGCGATTTTTCCCTGGCAAATGGCCTAATTATTCCCGGCAGCCAATTAACCTTCGGCGGCATTTCCCTATTCAGGCCGCAATTATTCTTTGGCCTAAGTCCGGGCTTTCGCCCATTGCTGGAAATATTCCACCGGGCAATAGAGGAAAATAAATTGGCCGGCCTCGAGCACCAAGGCCTGTGGGAGGACGTGGGTACGCCGGCGCGGCTGGCGGCCATGAACGAAACTTTTGCTAGAATGGCCAATTCTTAATTAATTCAATATTTATGACGGCCACAGAAAAAATAAATCTCTTTGATTTAACAAAAGACAAATTAATTGAATGGTGTGCCGCCCAGGGCGAAAAACCTTTTCGGGCCCAACAATTAATGAAATGGATTTACCACGAGCGCGAACGGGATTTCGCCCAAATGAGTAATTTGAGTAAGGGCTTTCGCCAGCTGTTGGCGGACAAGGCCGAGCTGGTTTTCCCGGAAAAAATCGTCGATAAAACCGCCTCGGACGGCGTGCGCAAGTGGGTTTTTCGCTATAAATGTGGCAATTCCATCGAAACGGTCTTTATCCCCGAAGACGACCGCGGCACCCTCTGCATTTCCTCCCAGGCCGGCTGCGCCCTGGCTTGCCCCTTCTGTTCCACCGCCCACGAGGGCTTTAACCGCAATCTGACCACCGGCGAAATCGTGGTACAGGTGTGGCTGGCCAAGGAGCTGCTGGGGGAAAGCAAGGACGAGCGCATTGTCTCCAACGTGGTGCTGATGGGCATGGGCGAACCGCTGGTGAACTTTAATAATGTGATTCCCGCCACGGACATCATGCGCGACGATTTGGGCTTCGGCCTGTCGCGGCGGCGGGTAACCCTGTCCACTTCCGGGGTGGTGCCGGCCATTCACGATTTGCGTCAGGTTACCGATTTATCCCTGGCCGTGTCGCTACATGCCCCCAACGATGAGCTGCGTAATCAAATCGTGCCCATCAACCAGCGCTACGGCCTGGCGGCGCTACTGGAGGCCTGCAAGCTCTACGTGGAGCACAACAAGCAGCACGGTGGCGTAACCTGGGAATATGTGATGCTGCGCGGCGTCAATGACAGTCTGGAGCAGGCCAAAGAATTGGCCGAACTGCTGCGGGACGTGGGCGGCAAGATTAATCTGATTCCCTTTAATCCCTTCCGGGGCAGTAAATTTGAATGTTCCCGCCGCGCAGATATTTTGGCATTTCAACGCTATTTAACCGAAAATGGTTATACGGCCACCGTGCGTAAAACGCGGGGCGAAGATATTGACGCGGCCTGTGGTCAATTGGTTGGACAGGTTAATGACCGCACCCGCCGCACCCTGAAACTTAGTCGTGAAGAAGGTTAGAACACCCTATGAAAAAACTATTTATGCTGATGGCTGTACTAGTATTAAGTGGCTGTAGCACGGACTTCCTGAAGAGTAAAAAACCTAAAACCAGCGACCCTGTGGTTAAACCGGACTATGACGAGGCCTATGATGAATATTTGCAATTGGGGGCGAAATATCTGGAAATGGGCCGCTACGATTTGGCTGAACCGAAGCTGCGGCGGGCCATCGAAATTAACTCCAAAAATCCCCAGGCCTGGAACGTGTTAGCCCTACTTTACGAACAGGAACGGGACATCGCCGCCGGCTATCAATCCTATGAAAAATTAATCAATAGCAATCCCGACTATGAGCTGGGCTATGCCAACTTCGCCACCTTCCTCTGTACCTTTGAGCGGGAGCCGGAGCGGGAGCAGCTTTACCAAAAAATGCGCGGCAAGGATAGGAACTTCCAGCTGTTGTCCTACGTGTCCGAGGGTAACTGCTACCGGCGGCGCGCCGACCTGGGCCGCGCTTCCCAGGCCTACCAGCAGGCCCTGAAGATAGACCCGCACGCGGTGGGCGCCCTGCTGCCATTGGCGGACATTGAACTAAGGGAAAATCGCCCGGCGGAAGCCCTTAAATATCTGAAAATTATCCACACCTATGTGGGTTACAGCCCGGACAGCGTGAGCATTGCCATCAAGGCCGCCCGCCAGGTGGGCGACCGCAACACCGAAGACGAAATGATGCGCTTCATGCGGGCCAACTATATGAATACGCCCCAGGCCCAGGAACTGGTCAGTTCGCCCGGTTCGCCGAAAATTAGAGAAACGGCCCTGGGCGAAGAAAGTGGCGCCGGCGATGCCTCGGCCCAGCAAAGCGTTCCGACAGTTCAAAACAGCCAACCCATGCGGCCCACTTCTGCTAGCACTGGCAGTAACACCAAAAAGGTTTTATTGAAGAGCTTCAATGAGCAGAACCAGGGCAGTGGCAACAGCGCAGGCAGTCCGAGCACCTCCATGAGTCTAGATGGCAATACCAGCCAGGGGGCAGGTGGAAAATGAGTACGGGCAATAGCTTGCGGGAGCTGCGGGAGCAGCGCCACTGGGATTTAGACTACATTGCCCGGGAAATAAATATTAGTGCTGCCATTCTTAATAAGATTGAGGCGGAACAGTTCCGTGAAATTGGCGCACCGGTCTACGTGCGCGGCTACATTCTTAACTATGCCCGCTTCCTCGGCATGTCCGAAGCGGACGCCGCCGCTCTGGTAGACGGTCTCAATCTGGGCCATAACCCGGAATTACATCTTAGCCAGGCCAATGTGGAAAGCCAGAGCCGCTCCTATAAGAAAAGCTATACCGGCTCATTAATACTATTAGTGCTATTAGTGGTGGCCATAATTGCCGTCTTTTCCCAAATTTTGAACCGTAATTCCTGGATTATGACCCAAATTCGCAACACTTTCCCCCAGGAGCAGGATAAAAACAATAACAACCTGGAATTAGTGGTTAATAACGGAGTGAAATCCCCCACTCCCAGCGCTTCCAGCGGCGCCATGATTACTTCCGGCATGGGTAAACCGTTGGCCCCTGCCCCGAGCCTGAGCCCCAGCGGCACTACTCCCGCCCTACAGTTGGAAAGTGCCAGCAATGGTGTGGTAAGTAATGGCAGCCCAGCGAGCGACATCGGCCCCAGCGGTTTACCAAATACGGAAGAAATTGAACAGGCAGCGGCTACGCCCTTACGTCTGGATAGCCTAAGCCCCAATAACCAGGAGAATGCCAGCACTCAGACCCTTGGCCGTTCGGCCGATAGCAGTGGGGGCGCTGGTTTTCAATTGGACTTCACCGGTGGTTCCAGCTGGGTGGAAATTCTAGATAAGGACAAGAAGCGAGTTAAATACACCACCGTTAAAAAGGGCGAGAAAATTGACCTGCCTCTAGATGGTGCCCCCTATAGCATGCGTATTAGTACGCCAAAGAACGTGAAATTACTGGTTAATGGTCAGGAAGCCCAATGGAGCGACTATAAGGCGCCAAAAACCAAGCGCAAAGATCGCTTCGTGCTTGCGGCTGAAGTAACGGAGCAATAATGGCAGAAACCATTACCTCCGTGCGGGGCATGCGCACTATTTTTGGTACAGAAGCCCGCCATTACGAGGAGCTTTTTCAGCTTATCCATAAGCTACTGCAACGCAGTGGCTACGGGCCAATAATTCTACCGCTACTGGAAAAAACCAATTTATTTCAGCGGGCCGTGGGCGAAGAAACCGATGTGGTGGCCAAGGAGATGTACACCTTTCTGGACCGCAACGAGGATAGTCTAACCCTGCGGCCGGAGGCCACCGCCGGCGTGGTGCGGGCCATGATTGAGAACGGACTGCTGCAACAGCAACAGCGGGTCTACGCGGAAGGTCCCATGTTTCGCTATGAAAAGCCCCAAAAGGGGCGTTATCGCCAGTTCTACCAGGTAAGTGTGGAAGCCCTAGGCAGTGCTTCGCCAAATCTGGACGCGGAATTAATTCAGCTGGGCCACAGTCTATTTAAGGAATTGGGGGTGATTGACCAGGTACAGCTGGAAATTAATACCATTGGTCTAGCCAGCGAACGGCAGGCCTACCAGCAGTCCCTGGTTAAATTTCTCAGCCAGCACCGGGAATCACTCGATGAGGACAGCCAGCGTCGTTTAAATACTAATCCGTTGCGCATTTTGGACAGTAAAAGCCCACAAACCCAGGCGCTGCTGGACGATGGGCCAGTGCTCGATGATTATCTGGGGGTAGAAAGCCGCAGCTATTTCCAACGGCTTTGCCAGCTGCTAGATGCCCTAGGCATTAGCTATTACCGCAATGGCCGATTGGTGCGCGGCTTGGATTACTACAACCATACGGTTTTTGAATGGACCACCCAGGCGCTTGGTGCCCAGGGCACCATTTGTGCCGGCGGCCGCTATGACGGGCTGGTGGCCCAGCTGGGCGGCCCGGACACGCCGGCGGCCGGTTTTGCCTTTGGCGTAGACCGTATCTATCTACTGGCCCAGCAGCGGGGCTATTTCAAAGAAACAACTTTAGACGTCTATGCTTTGGCTACGGCGGAAGCTTACTACGGTCGCCTACTCGCCCTGGCAGAGCAGCTACGCCGCGAAGCGGATTTAACGGTTCAGGTGCAGCTGGACTGTCAGGCGTTGAAAAAGCAAATGCAAAAAGCGGACAGGAGCGGGGCGAAATTCGCACTTATCCTGGGCGACGAAGAGTTTCAAAATAATCAGTTTAGTGTGAAAAATTTACGGACCGGAGAGCAATACAGCCTTAGTGCTGAACAGCTGCCGGCTCTATTTCGGGAGAATCTATGAGCGACCGCAGTGAAGCAGAAACCACAGAATTAGTATTGGAATGGTTGCGCAATTACGGCACCAGCATTTTTGTGGGCGTTATCCTTGGCCTAGTGGCCATTTTTGGTTTTCGCTGGTATCAGAGCGGCCAACATGAGGACCGTCAAAAGGCTTCAGCCACATTAATGGCCATGTCCAATGCGCTTCAGCAGAAGAACTATACGGCGGTGAAGAATGGCTATTTGGAACTGGAAAAATTCCAGGATTTCCGTAGCTATGGTGCCCTGATTTACGGCAGTGCTCTGCAGGAGCAGGGTAATTTTGCCGAAGCAGCAACAGTACTTGAGCAAACGCTAGCCAGCGACGACAGTTTTCTTAGCCATAAGGGTAAATTACTGCTGGCGGAAGGAGCCATAGCGGAGAAGAAATACGATGGGGCCCTTAATCTATTGGAAGGGCTGCGCGGCGGGCCGTTCCAGGAGGAAATTCCCAATTACCAGGCCAGCATCTATCAGGCCCAGGGAAAATTTAAGGAAGCCCTGGAAGCGCTGAAGGGAGCGCCGCAGAATTCTCTTACTGCCATTCGCCGTAGCGCCTTGGAAGCTCAGCAGGCCCTACAATGAAAAAAGCCCTGCTGCTGTGCGCTGCTCTGCTTCTGGGCGGCTGTTCTGACAGTTTTTTCTACGGCGATTCCAACCGCATTGCTCCGAAGCCCCTCCCCCGCATTAGTAACAAGGTACAGCCGAAGGTGCTATGGAAACAGTCCGTGGGCGATGCTAGTCCGGGCTACTTCTTTAGACCGGCCAGCGACGGCGATCACATTTACGCGGTCAGCGTGGACGGCGTAGTGATGGCTCTGGATAGGGCCAGCGGTAAGGTGCGTTGGAAAAAGGAACTAAACAACGCCATCAGCTCGGGCATTGCCTATGGCAACGACCGGCTACTTATCGGCACCAAGAACGGTGATTTACTGGCTCTAAGTGCCACCGATGGCCGCACCATGTGGCGGTCGCCGCTGGGCAGCTATGCCCTAAGTCCAGCGGTGGTGGACAGCGATATGGCCGTGGTGCGGTCGGTGGACGGCACCATTAACGCCTTTGACCTGCAGGACGGCGAACGCATTTGGCGCTATAAATTGGCTCATACTCCCCAGGGACTGCGGGGCAACCAGACGCCCTATGTGGGTAACGGTGTGGTTATCGCCACCAGCGACGGGGGGCAAATGGTCATCTTGAACCAGGCCACGGGCCTGCTCATCAATGAACAGCAGGGGGCCAAACAGCTAATTAAGGAGGGTTCCGGACTCGGCCTCTTCGACATGGACGCCAACGTGCTGATCAGCCCGCAGGGCATAATGTTCAGTTCCGTCAATGAGTTGCAAATCATGGCTGTGGATTTACGCAAAGGTTCCGTGGCCTGGGAGAAACGCGGCCTGGGCACCAATAAGAACTTTGCCATGAACATGCATCGGCTCTTTGTGGCGGACAGTAAGGACGAAATTCACGCTCTGGAACAGCAGGACGGCCAGGAACGCTGGAGCAGTAAGCTGCTGCAGGGGCGGCAAATTTCCTCCATTTTTGCCGTTGATGACCTGATTGCCACCGTGGACCGGGAGGGCTATCTACATCTATTCAATGAGGCTACCGGCGAACCGGTTGGCCAACTGCGCCTGGGCGATGCCGGCGCCAGTGCTTCGCCGCTCATTCAGGGCAACGAGGTGTATTGGCAGTTGGAGGACGGTTCGCTGGTTGCCTTCCGGATTGGTTCCTAATGAGAAAGGCGGTCATCGCACTGGTGGGACGGCCCAACGTGGGCAAGTCCACCCTATTTAATGGCTTAACCAGAAGCCGCGCCTCGCTAGTTTCGGACCAGGCCGGTCTGACCCGCGACCGCAATTACGGTACGGCGGACATCAACGGCCGGGAATGTACGGTCATTGACACCGGCGGTCTGCTGCGTGAAGAGGAAGAACAGATTGACTTCCGCGTGGACAGCCAGGCACGCAAGGCGGTGGAGGAAGCCGACGTGGTGGTTTTGCTGGTGGACGGCCGGGAAGGTTTAAATCTGGTGGACGAACAGATTAGCCAGGAACTGCGCCGCAGCCGCAAGCCGCTGATTCTCGCGGTGAATAAGACGGACTTCGGCGACAGCGACCTGATTGTCAGCGACTTCTACCGGTTGGGCATAAGGGACACGGTGGCCATTGCTGCAGAGCACCGCCGCGGTTTACGCCAGCTGGGCCAATTAATACTGGATAAGCTGGCCCAATATCCGGAAGAACACTTCAGCGAAGAGGAGGAGGCGCCGCCCCAGGGCATCGTGCTGGCGGTGCTCGGCCGGCCCAACGCGGGCAAGTCCACCCTGCTGAACCGGCTGCTAGGTGAAGAACGGCTGGTGGCTAGCCCGGTGGCCGGCACCACCCGCGACAGCATTTACATACCCTATAGCGCCCCCGGCGTCGGTGATTTCACATTGGTGGACACGGCGGGCATTCGCCGCAAGGCGCGGGTGGCGGACAAAATCGAGAAGTTTTCCATCGTTAAGGCGCTGGAGGCCATTGAGCGGGCCAATGTGGTGGTGCTGCTGCTGGACGCCCGCGAGGGCATCAGCGACCAGGACGCCCATCTGCTGGGGGAAATTACCAGCCGCGGCCGGGGTCTAGTCATCGCGGTGAACAAGTGGGACCACTTGGACGAGGAGGAGCGGGCACAGGTGAAGAAGCAGCTGGACCGCAAGCTGCGCTTCGTGGACTACGCGGAGATTTTCTACATCTCTGCCCTGCACGGTAGCAATATTCGCAACCTGCTGCCGGCGGTAACCCGGGCCTATCAATCGGCCATGGCGGAGCTGAGCACCAAGGAGCTAAATGAGGCGCTGCAACAGGCCTACCATCGGCACCAGCCGCCGCTGGTCAGTGGCTACAGCATTAAATTGCAGTACGCCCACCAGGGGGGTAAGAATCCGCCGCACATAATCATTCACGGCACGCGCACCACCAAGGTGCCGGCCAGCTATGAGCAATATTTAATAAAATTTTTCCGCCGTTATTTTTCCCTCCAGGGGACGGCCATTCGCATTAGCTTTCGAGATAAGAACAACCCCTATGATGATTAAAAGAATTTTTGCCCTGGCCACGGCGGTGCTGTGCTTTGCCCTGGATTTGCTGACCAAGAACTGGGCGCTGGCGGAACTGCAGGGGCAGAGCATTGAGCTCACTTCCTTTCTAAATTGGTCGCTGGCCTACAACAAGGGAGCGGCCTTTAGTTTTCTTGCGGACATGGGCGGCTGGCAGCGCTATTTCTTTCTGGCCATTGCCATTGCCATCAGCCTCTACCTGGTCTATTTAATTTTCCGCGAGGAGCTGGACTGGCTTAATGCCGGCTGCTACGGGGCGGTTATCGGCGGGGCCCTCGGCAACGGCTACGACCGGGTTATCCACGGCCATGTGGTCGATTTCATTGATGTGCACTGGGGGCTGGCCCACTATCCCACCTTTAATGTGGCGGACATTTTCATCTGTACGGCCATTGGCCTGCTGGTCATTGGCTCCATGGTGAGAAAAGGCCATGAAAAGAACTAGAAAAATTGCGGTTCTCTGTGGCGGCGGTACCATTGCCATGAAATCCAGTCCGGACGGGCTGGTGCCTGACCCGGAATTTCCTGCCAGATTGGAAGAATATCTGGCGGGCGAACAGCAACAGCATTTTTTAAATCGCTATTTCACGGTTAAATGTGAAATTATTCCGCTGAACCAGGCCATTGATAGCACTTCGGCGCGGCCGGACACCTGGCTGCGGCTGGCGGAGGAGGTGCGCCGGCGCCGCGAGGACTACGACGGCTTCGTCATTCTCCACGGCACGGACACCCTGGCCTACAGTGCCAGCGCCCTGACCTGGCTCCTGTCCGGACTGAAGAAAAGCGTAATTCTCACCGGCGCCCAATCGCCTTTCCCTTCCAAGGGGGCGCGCAACAATATTCTCGGCGCCCTGAACTACGCCAGCGCCGACTACCTGAACATTCGCGCCGTCTTTTTCGACCGGCTACTGCTGAACGGCGCCACGGTGCAGAAGGTGGACGCCAACGGCGACCAGGCCTTCGACAGCATTAACTATGACCACTGGGCGAAGCTGGCCCTGCAATTTAATCGCAATGGGGACATTCACGTGCGCATTAATAGCGCCAATGTGGCGGTCATCGACGAGGCCATTCGCGGGCGGCGCCTGCTGCGGGAGAGCGATTTTCTCCGCCATAAATCCCTGGATTTCCAGGAGGGGGCGGTGGGCCTGCTGCACCTGACACCGGCGCTGCCGGAAAGTGCTTATATGCCGCTGCTCTACGACAGTCAGGTGCAGATGCTGATTCTGTTGAGCTACGGCGTGGGCAATGTGCCCCAGGACCGGCAGCTGCGCCAGGCGCTGCTGGACGCCCAGGCGCGGGGCATGAAGATTTACAACCTGAGCCAGTGCCAGCGGGGCGTAACCCGGCCGGAGGCCTATGCGGTGGGCGGCGGCCGGCTGGGCCTGCTCAGTTCCGACCTACCCTACGAGGGGCTGTACACGGCGCTGCACTGCCAGCTGGCCGGGGAAAGCTCCGTTTACGGCGAGACCCTGCAAATTCATCAGCCCTAGATTGATTTACCGACGGACGGGCGCTTCTACTGTATGTATTTAGAGCCGTAAATACATACAGTAGAAGCGCCCGTCTGTTTGTAATTGGCCGGCCCGCCCAAATGCGGCAAAATGGCGACATTCTTACTGGAGAAAACTATGAGCGGTCATCACCATCACCACGGGCACCGGCACGGCCAGAACCAGCGCATTCTCACCTATTCCCTGCTAATCACTGCCACCTACATGCTGGTGGAAATCATCGGTGGCCTCTGGGCCAACAGCCTGGCGCTGCTGTCCGACGCTGGCCACATGTTTTCCGACCTGCTGGCCCTGGGCCTGTCGCTGCTGGCCTTCCACTGGAGCGCCCGCGCCGCCCACGGCCATAAGAGCTACGGTTACGGCCGCGGGGAAATCCTCGCCGCCGCCTTTAACGGCCTAACTCTACTGGCCATCGCCCTACTGGTGGCGGTGGAAGGGCTCCGGCGGCTGCTGAAGCCGGCAGTGGTGCAGAGCCAGACCATGCTGCTCATTGCCGCCATTGGCCTGCTGGTGAACCTGGCGGTGGCCGGGCTCATGTGGGCCGGCGACCGGGAAAATCTCAATATGCGCAGCGCCCTGCTGCACGTGCTCGGCGATTTGCTAGGTTCCCTGGGCGCGGTGGCGGCGGGCCTGCTCATGTGGTTTTACGGCTGCTACTGGGCCGACCCGCTCATCAGTCTGCTGGTGGCTGGACTGCTGGCTTGGGGCGGCTGGCAGCTGAGCCGCGACAGCCTGCATATCCTCATGGAGGGCCAGCCGGCGCACATCTCCCTGGCGGAGATTCGCCGGGCGGCCCGCACCATTGCGGGCATTCGCGACATTCACCACCTGCACTGCTGGTCCCTCTCCAGCGACTACCATCTGTTTTCCTGCCATTTGCTGCTGGAACCGCAGCTGAGCCTGGAGGAAGGCCAGCAGCGGCTGCGGCAGCTGGAGGAGCTGGTGCACCGCCAGGGCATTAGCCACTGCACCATTCAAATGGAACGGAGCTGCGACCGGGTGGACTGCCATTGTCAATTAAATGCGGAGAGTTAATTATGAAATTTTTCAGAAAAATCAAAGAGTTGCCCGCCGGTAACATCTATTACACCGAGCTGACCGCGGCGACGGACTTCGGCCAATGGCTGGAGGAATTTTCCCAGCTCCTGGCGCAGCGCCGGCCCTTTGCTACCGTCTGCGCGCCCATGCCCCAGGCCAAGGGGGAGGAGCAGCGGCTGCGGGACCGGCGCCGCTACATGGACTGGCTGTTCCAGCACCAGGAGGAATTGCGTAAATACTGCGCCGCCATGCTGCTGTTTGAGGTGGATCCGGAGATTTTTCGCGTTATCAGTGAGAAGTCGGCAAAGTTGGCGGCGCGTTTCCAGCTGCCCTACGTCGTTGTGGCCAGCGAGCATGAGGCGTTGGAACGGGCCGCCGCGGCCCTAAATCAGTTCAAAATTAGCCCCTAATTACATACAGTAAAAGCGCCCTGTTGTTTGTAAACAATGATTTACAGACAACAGGGCGGTTCTTCGCCTTCGGCTCAGGTGCTGCACGTAATTAGCGTTAAATACATACAGCCTAAGCGCCCGTCCGTTTGTAAAAGCACATTTAGGGCTTATTTACCAACATAGGGGCGCTTTACCTGTATGTAATTAGGGCTTCTGAATGTCCTCGCCGATGGGCGTCTTGCGCGACGCATCGCTGGCCCGCCGCCGATTCACTAATTCCGCCAAATAGGCCTCGTCCACGTCGCCGGTAACGTAGCAGCCGTCAAAGACGGAACAATCAAACTCGTCGGCCAGCCGGTGCTTGGACTGGGTGCAGGCGGCGATTAAATCCTCCAGCCGCTGGTAAATGATGCGGTCGGCGCCGATGAGCCGCGCCACCTCCTCGCTGTCCCGGTGGTAGGCAATCAACTCCTCGTGGGTGGGCATGTCGATGCCGTAAACGTTGGGATAGCGCACCGGCGGCGCGGCGCTGGCCAGGTACACCTTATTGGCGCCCGCCTCCCGCGCCATTTGAATAATCTGCTGGCTGGTGGTGCCGCGCACGATGGAATCGTCCACCAGCAGCACGTTCTTATTGCGAAATTCCAAATCCAGGGCATTCAGCTTCTGGCGCACGGACTTAGCCCGCAGCTTCTGCCCCGGCATGATGAAGGTGCGGCCGATGTAGCGATTCTTCATAAAGCCCTCGCGGAACTTAATGCCCAGCCGGTTGGCCAGCTCAATGGCCGAGTTGCGGCTGGTGTCCGGTATGGGTATGACCACGTCGATGTCGTGGTCGGGCCACTCGTGCAGAATCTGCTCGGCCAGCTTCTCGCCCATGCGCAGCCGCGCCTTATACACGTTAATGCCGTCGATGGTGGAATCGGGCCGGGCAAAGTACACGTACTCAAAGATGCAGGGCCGCCGCTGCGGATTGTCCGCACACTGCTGCTCGAACACTTGGCCGTTCTCGGTAATCAGCAGGGCCTCGCCGGCGTCGATGTCGCGGATTACCTCAAAGCCCTGGGCGGCCAGGGCCACGGACTCGCTGGCAATCATGTATTCCGGCCCGTCCTCGCCCAGGCGCACGCCGTAAATCAGCGGGCGAATGCCGTGGGGGTCGCGGAAGGCCACAATGCCCACGCCGCTAATCATCACCACCACCGCATAGGCGCCGCGCACGCGGCGATGGGTCTGGCGCACCGCCTGAAAGATGGTGTCCGGCGTGGGGGAAATTTGCTGCTGAATTTGCAGTTCGTAGGCGAAAACGTTTAGCAGGGCTTCGGAATCGGATTGGGTGTTGATGTGGCGGAGATTGGAAGAATAGAGTTGTTTAATGAGTTCGTCGGAGTTGGTCAGGTTGCCGTTATGGCCGAGGGCGATGCCGTAGGGGGAATTAACGTAGAGCGGCTGCGCCTCGGCGGAACTGGTGGTGCCAGCGGTGGGATAGCGCACGTGGCCGATGCCCATATTGCCACGCAGCGCCTCCATGTCGCTCTGGCGGAACACGTCGCGCACCAGGCCGTTGTCCTTGTGCATAAAAAACCGGCCCTGATGGCAGGTGGCGATGCCGGCGGCGTCCTGGCCGCGATGCTGTAGCACCGTAAGGGCGTCATAGATGCTTTGATTAACGGCGCTTTTGCCGACTATGGCCACGATTCCACACATATTTAATCCTTAAGTGAAAAGCGCTGATTTTAGCACCGGCGGCCCGGTCGCCTTTGGGGCCAAATTAACACTTGCTAATAATTTGGACTAAAGAAGTCTTGTTTGTGCGGTTAAGAAATATTATCATTAAGCCCGATGGAAAGGCTAACGCTATCTGTCACATTGCCTCATGATGATTACCCTGCTGCATTCGCAGCAGGTTTTTTTTCGTTCCGAAAAAGTATCCCCTGTCGCACTTGTGCGGCAGGTTTTTTTTTCAAAAAATGTCCCCATTGCCGCCGTTCCAATTTTCTACCCTTAGGACGCAAATAATCTTAATTACATACAGGGAAAGCGCCCGTCCGTTTGTAAACCATCAATTTACAGACAGACGGGCGCTTCCACTGTATGTAATTCGCGCTCTAAATACATACATAGAAAGCGCCCCGCTGTCTGTAAATCAGCAAAATATGCAGAAGGAAAATTAAGCAGACGGACGCTGCTGCCGCCATAATGGCGCAATGAATAAAGTGGTAGGAACTACAATCGCCATTGTGCTGCACAATCCCCGTGGCCATACCGGGCTCATTGGCGAATTTCTGCGCGACCGCGGCTATAAACTGGACATTCGCTGCCCGCTCAACGGCGACCCGGTGCATAAACCGACGGATTTCGACGGTTTGGTTATCTTTGGTGGCAATATGAGCGTTAATGATGAATTGGCGCCGCTGCGGGCGGAAAGCCAGCTAATCCGCGCCACCGTCGCCGCCGGCAAACCCTACCTGGGCATCTGCCTCGGCGCCCAGCTGCTGGCCAAGGCCTTTGGCGGCCAGGTTACCAGCCACCCGGATTACTTCGTGGAAATCGGCTATTACCCGCTGTATCCAACCCTGGAGGGCTTTAACGGCATCTTCGCCGACATGCCCGAACGCTTCTTCCAGTGGCACAACGAGGGTTTTACCCTGCCGGAGGGGGCAGTAAAGCTGGCCGCCAGCGACCTGTATCCGAACCAGGCCTTCCGGCTGGCCAGCGCCTACGGCTTTCAATTTCACCCGGAGGCCACGCCGGCGCAGATTGACCAGTGGCACAGCAATAACCCCAGCGAGTTGGAGCGGGCCGGCGCCCAGAGCCGCAGCGTGCAGCTGCACTACCGCGACCGATTAACCCCGGCCATTCGCGGCTGGCTGGAAAATTTCCTCTTTAATCACTGGCTAATTTAGGCACGGCCTCGGCGTTGCTAATGTTTTATTAGCCCATTTGTTATTTGGAGAACCATTAATGCAGGTTTCTGAAGTAGCTGACTATAAAGGAACTGACGAACAACTCGGCCCCGTGGGCCTCTTCATTGACGGCGACCACATTGCCAGCAGCCAGCTGGCGGAAATTCTCGCCCACATTCAGCCCCTGGGACCGCTGGCCACCGGCCGAGTTTACGGCAATTTAAGCAAGCACTCGCCGGCCCTGGCCAGCTGGAGTGAGGAGCTGCTGGCCCAGCACCAGCTGGCGGCGGATTTCTCGTCGGAATTTGGGAAAAACACCACGGCCATTCGCATGATGCTGGACATCATCGGCGACCGGCCGGATTTGGCGGTCTACGTGCTGGCGGTGGCCAGCCCGGATTTTTCCCTTCTGGCCCAGAAGCTGCGCCGCCGCGGTAAGCGGGTAATCGGCCTGGGCCGGGATAATTTGCCCGAGGCGGTGAAAAGCGCCTATGACCGCTATTTCCCCCTCACCGAGCTGCGCCGCGAGAACAAACTTTATTCGGAACAGGTGCAGCTCATCTGTCAGACCCTGGCCGAGCTGAGCACGGCCGCCCAGCCCTGGGTGCCTCAAGAACGCTTTTGCGCCGCCCTGGAGGCCCAGGGCCTAGATTACCAGCGGCTGGGATTTCTGCGCTTCCACTATCTGCTGTGGGCCCTTAACGAACAGATTGAATGTCGGGAAATTGACCAGCGCTGGCACTGCCGCCTGCGGGAACCGGCCAGCCGCCCCGGCGCTCGGGAAACAAAAGAATTTGACGGCGCGGCGCGCCAGCTGGTCATAGACCGGGCCCAATACCTGCAGAAGGCGAACAAGGGCTGGTTTCCCCAGTCCCTGCTGAAGAATCAGCTGGAGCTGGAAGGCTTTAATTACCAGGATTACGGCTTCGACAGCTTCTACCGACTGCTGCAGGCCATGCACGGTGCCATTGCCATTCGCAAGAATCACCACACGGGCATTTTTGAATGTCTCTATAAGCCCAGCATACTGACCGTGGAGCTAATCGGCCTCATCGAAAGGGCCATTAATGAACAGGCGGAACGTAATCCGGAAAAGGTCATCTTTGGCAAGCAGCTGGCCGACCTGCTCTACGCCAATAATGTGGATTTCCGCAGCTTTGGCTTTGACCGCCTGGATTCGCTAATCCAGCGCTGCCCCAACGTGATTTCCTTCTATTTCAATGGCGATAGAAGCCGTAAATGCTACCGGTTGAAGGAGCCGGCCAAGCGGGTGCCGCTGTCCCAGGAAACCCTGGTGGATAGGCAGCTCCACGAAAAGGTGCAACAGCTGGTTTACAGCCTCCGCCGCCCGGACGGCTACACCTTTGTCTCCAATATGGGTTTCGCTCTCAAGAATGTGGGCATCGACTACCGGCAGCACTGCCACAACAGCCTGAAGGATTTTCTCGCCAGCATTCCCGGCCTGACCCTGGACGAGCACAGCATTCGCGTTAAATTGGACCTGCCGCCGGCGGAACTGCGGGAGGTGGAGCGCGGCGCCTACAGCCTGCGGCCGCGGCCCCTGAAAACCGGCGTCCATCGGCTGGTGGTGGGCCAACAGAAGGATTTAATTCAGCGCGGTTTGGCCCAGGTTTTAGAGCGGGAACATCGGGACAGCGCCAGCGCCGCCGAGATTTTCCATGCGGTGCGGCAGTTGGACCCACTCTTTAAGTTGGAAGATTTGGGCTACAGCTCCTTCAGCGACCTGCTGCACGCCACCGGCGGCCTGCGGGAGTTGGAGCCGGACGTGTGGACCCTCCATCGCCGCCCCGCCCCACAGCCAAGCCCACCGTTAGAGCTACAGCAATTGGCGCTGGATTCTCTCGCCCACCTGAATCGAAGTTTGGAATGGGTGAGCAGCCAGGAGTTGCTGAAGGAAATGGCCCAACGCCAGCCCGGCTTCACCTTGGAGGAATACGACCTAGGCAGTGTCCGCGATTTGCTGCGCCGCTGCCCCCAGGTGCAGTGGGACACCATGCTGTCCGGCGAAGCCATCATGCGCCTAATTCCCCTGGATAGGGCGCTGGCCTGCGTAGCTAAGGCGGTAAAGGCGGCGGACGACGGCAGCGGCGCCGCTCCCATTAGTGCGGTGGAGAATTATCTGGCCACCGGCGGCTTCGACTACGACGACTACGGCTTTGATTCCGTGGAGGATTTATTCCTGGCCCTGGGCAACGCGGTGGAAATTAGGGGCGGCAGATTGAGGCTGGCCAATGGTTAGGCTGGGCACGGTGGCCTTTATTGGTCTGGGATTAATCGGCGGTTCCCTGGCCCTGGCCCTGCGCGGCCAGGCAGAGCGCATCGTTGCCCTTGACACGAGTAAGGCGGCGTTGGCCGAAGGGCTGGCCCTGGGGGTCATTGACGAGGCCTGGGACGACTTTAACGCATTGGCGGCGGCGGACATCATCATTCTCGCCACGCCGGTGCAGGCCATCTTTAACATTTGTGAACGGCTGGCGGCGGTACCCCTAAAGGCCGAGGTGGTAATCAGCGACGTGGGCAGCACCAAGCAATCGGTGCTAGAGGCCTTCCGCCGCGCCTTCGGCCAGGTGCCGGCGAATTATGTGCCGGCCCACCCCATCGCCGGCCGGGAGAAAAGCGGGGTGGCCCATGCCCGCGGCGACCTATTTATCAATCATCGGGTCATACTCACCACCCTGGAACAGACCGACAGCCGCGCCCTGGGCCTCATCAGCCGCCTATGGCATGGGGCCGGGGCGCTGGTGGCCTATATGTCCGTGGAGCAGCACGACGAAATTCTCGGCGCCACCAGCCATCTGCCGCACCTGCTGGCCTATCTGCTGGTGGACATGCTGGACCAGGATTTAAACCACGAGCAAATCTTTTCCTATGCCGCCGGCGGCTTCCGCGATTTCACCCGGGTCGCCTCCAGCAGTCCGGTCATGTGGCGGGACATCGCCCTGAATAACAGCGCCGTGCTGATTAAACTTTTAGAAACCTATAAGGGCCGCCTGAGCCAGCTGCAGGACCTGCTGCGCCACCAGGACGGACCGGGGCTGGAACAGATTTTTCACCGGGCTAAGCAGGCCCGGGACAACCACTACGACAAGGAGCAACCATGAGCCATTGGCGCACCAATCCGGTGCAGAGTTTCGGCGGCAAGCTTGCCATCGCCGGCGATAAATCCATTTCCCACCGGGCCATTATGTTTGGCGCCCTGGCCGAAGGGCAGACGGAAATCAGCGGCTTTCTCGAGGGGGAAGACTGCCTGGCCACCATGCGCGCCTTCCAACGGCTGGGCATAGCCATTGAGCGCCACGGGCCAGGCCATTTGACGGTGCAGGGGCGGGGCTTACATGGTCTGCGGGCGGCGGCCGGGCCACTGGATTTGGGCAATAGTGGCACCAGCATGCGGCTGATGATGGGCATTCTCGCTGGCCAAAAATTTGACAGCGTGCTGATTGGCGATGAATCCCTAAGCCGGCGGCCCATGGGCCGGGTCAGTGAACCTTTAAGCCAGATGGGCGCCCACATTGAAACCAGCAATGGCACGGCGCCGGTGAAGATTTTCGGCCGGCCCCTCAGGGCCATCAGCTACAAATTGCCGGTGGCCAGCGCCCAGCTGAAATCGGCGCTGCTGTTGGCCGGCCTCTATGCGGAGGGCACCACGGCCATTGAGGAAATCGCCCCGAGCCGCGACCACACCGAACGCATGTTGCGCGGCTTCGGCGTGGAGCTGGAACGGGACGGCAATGTGCTGCGGCTGCGTGGCGGCCAGAGCTTGCAGGCCAAGGCCATTCAGGTGCCGGCGGATATTTCTTCGGCGGCCTTCTTCATCGTTGCCGGCCTACTGGCGCGGGAGGGGGAACTGCTGCTGGAGAACATCGGCATTAATCCCAGCCGGGCCGCGGTCATTGACATCTTGCACATGATGGGCGGCCACATTGAACTGTTTAACCGCCGCGAGGCCGGCGGCGAACCGGTAGCAGACCTGCTGATTAAGCCGTCCAAGCTGCGCGCCGTGGAAATTCCCGCCCGCTTCGTGCCCATTGCCATTGATGAATTCCCCATACTGTTCATTGCGGCGGCCTGTGCGGCTGGCACTACGGTGGCGCGGGATTTACAGGAATTGCGGGTGAAGGAGAGCGACCGGCTGACGGTCATGGCGGACAATCTGCGCACCTTGGGCGTGGAATTGACCGTGGCGGGCGACGACATCAGCATCGTGGGCCGGCCGGAGGGGGCGGCCTTCGGCGGCGGCTTTGTGGATAGCAGCGGCGACCATCGCATCGCCATGAGCTTTGCGGTGGCGGCGCTGCGGGCGGCGGCGCCCATTGACATTCGCAACTGTGAGAACGTGGCCACTTCCTTCCCCACCTTCTTTGCATTGGCTCGGGCCGGTGGTCTGGCGCTGGAGGAAATTAATGGTTAATTACCGACAACAGGGCGCTTTACCTGTTTGTAAATATCGTATTTTTAGGTCTGAATGGTTTAATTACATACAGACGGGCGCTTCCCCTGTTGGTAAAAACCGTGGCTAGGGTGATTACCGTAGATGGTCCCGCCGGGGTGGGGAAGGGCACCTTGGCCCAGCGGCTGGCGGCCCACCTGGGCTGGTCCTATCTGGACAGTGGCGCCTACTACCGGCTGCTGGCCTGGGCCGGCGCCGGCAACGAGGCAGAGGCCATCGATTTATTGGCCCGGCTCTCGGTGGAATTTCGCCCCGGGCCCGAGGGCATGGAATGTTGGGTGGACGGTCGGCCGGCGGCCATTCGCAGCGAGGCCGTTGCCGCGGCCGCATCGCAGCTGGCCGCCAGTGGCCCCTTGCGGGCAGCCCTGACGGAAAAATTCCGTAGCCTGGCGGCGGTAGGCGATTTGGTGGCCGACGGCCGTGACATGGGCACGGTGGTTTTTCCCACCGCCTTTTTGAAAATTTACCTGACCGCCAGCGCGGAAGTGCGGGCCCAGCGGCGGCTCAATCAGTTGCAAGATTCCGCAAAAAACATTAATATAAACAAACTTGTAGACGAAATCCGCCAGCGTGATGAGCGGGATAGTACACGGTCAATAGCTCCCTTGAAACCAGCTTCGGATGCGGTGGTAATTGATACGAGTTCTCTCAGCCGCGAGCAGGTTTTTCAACAAGTTTTACGTTTAATTTAACCCCTCCTTTTAAAGAGAAAATTTACATATGTCAGAATCTTTTGCTGAATTATTTGAAAAAAGCATTGAACAGACTGAATTAAAGTCCGGCGGAATTATCAACGCCAAAGTAATCAACGTAACCAAGGATTTTGTAATCGTTGATGCGGGTCTGAAATCGGAAGGTTTTATCCCCGTTAGCCAATTCACCAACGGCCAAGGTGAAGTAACCGTCGCCCCCGGCGACACTGTGGAAGTGGCCCTGAAGTCCGTGGAAGACGGCTCCGGCAACATTTCCGTATCCCACGAAGACGCCCAGCGCCAGCGCACTTGGGCGGAACTGGAGAAAAAACACGAATCCGGCGAAATCATTAAGGGTTTAGTTTCCGGCCGCGTCAAGGGCGGTTTCACCGTCGAAGTTGATGGGGTCAAAGCCTTCTTGCCCGGCTCGCTGGTGGACATTCGCACCACTAAAGATGCCAGCCACATTGACGGCAAAGAAGTTGAGTTCAAAATTATTAAATTGGACCAGAAGCGTAATAACGTGGTGGTCTCCCGCAAGGCGGTTCTAGAAACGGAACACCAGGCGGAACGCGATGAAGTATTGAAAAATCTCCAGGAAGGTGATGTGGTCAAGGCGGTGGTGAAAAACCTCACCGACTACGGTGCCTTCTTGGACATTGGCGGCGTTGATGGCCTGCTGCACATTACGGATATGGCCTGGAAACGGGTGAAATTCCCCTCGGAAGTGGTGGAAATAGGCCAGGAAGTGGAAGTTAAGGTGCTTAAGTTTGACCGGGAACGCGGCCGCGTTTCGCTGGGTCTGAAGCAGCTGAGCGCCGACCCCTGGGGCGACATTGCCGAACGCTTCCCCATCGGTGGCCAGCGGCGCGGCAAAGTTACCAATATCGCTGACTACGGCGCCTTCGTGGAAATTGAAGACGGCGTGGAAGGTCTGGTGCACGTGTCCGAAATGGATTGGACCAATAAGAACGTTAATCCACGGAAATTTGTCTCCATCGGCCAGGAAGTGGACGTGAAAATCCTCGATTTCGATTCGGATAAGCGCCGCATTTCCCTCGGCATGAAGCAGTGCATTCCTAACCCCTGGCAGGAATTCAACAAAAACCACAGCAAGGGCGAGAAAATCACTGGCCAAATTAAGTCCATTACCGACTTCGGCGTCTTCATCGGTCTGGAAGGTGGCATTGACGGTCTAATTCACCTGTCCGACCTGTCTTGGGACGAAACCAACGAAGAAGCAGTACGCCACTACCAGCGCGGCCAGGAAGTGGAAGCGGTCATCATCGGCATTGACCCAGAGCGGGAACGCATCTCCCTCGGCATCAAACAGCTGACCCAGGACCACTTCTCCAACTTCCTCACCATCAACGGCCGCGGTGCCACCGTTAAGGGCGTGGTGGAAACCGTTGATGAGCGGCAAGCCACCGTCAATTTGGGCGAAGGCGTAACCGGTTCTCTGAAGGCTAGCGAAGCGGCCATTGAACGGGTTGATGACCTGACCAAAGTGCTACAAATTGGCGACGAAATTGAGGCCAAAATCATCAATATCGACCGGAAACACAAGCTCATTGGCCTGTCGATTCGGGCGAAAGATGTGGCCGAGGAAAAATCCGTCATTAAGGAATACAGCCGCCGGGAAAACCAGGTGGGCACTTCCCTGGGCGATATTTTCAAAGAACTGCGGGAAGAGTAATAACCGCCCCGCACCCATTGAGACCGCCACCTGGTGGCGGTCTTTTTTGTCTAAATCGGGAGGACCTATGACCAAATCAGAACTAATTGAACGGCTAAGCATGAAGTACGGCAATCTGAAACTTCAGGAAGTGGAACATTCGGTTCGGCTAATCATCGACAAAATTTGTCAAAGCCTGGAGCGGGGCGACCGCATTGAAATTCGTGGTTTTGGCAGTTTTTCACTTCACCAGCGGAGCCAACGCAATGGTCGCAATCCGAAAACCGGTGAAGCGGTGCAGGTTAAGGCCAAATCCATTCCCTACTTCCGGGCCGGGAAAAGCCTCCGTGAAGACGTTGATAAGTAAGTGGGGGCGCACTCTGGCGCCCTTTTTTAAAGGGCGGAGTCAGTGGCTGCTGCTGTTGGTTTTAACGGGATTGCCGCTATTTTCCATCAACGTGGCCGCCCGCGGCGGTGAGGAGCTTAAGCCGCTGGCGGCGGGCAAATATAGCTGCCGTCTGCAACAGGTGCTGGACGGCGACACGGTGCGGGCCACCTGCGGCAATACAGCGGTAAAAATTCGCATGGACGGCATCGACGCGCCGGAGGGCAAGCAGCACCCCTGGGGCGACCAAGCGCGCAATTATCTGCAACAGCTGCTGGGCGACGGCCAGTTCACCCTGGAGAGTAAGGGGGCCGACTACTACGACCGCACCTTAGGCGTAATTTTTAGCGGCGAGAAGAACATTAATCTGGCCATGGTGCAGGCGGGCCAGGCGGTGGCCTATAACTTCCGTGGCGGCGACCAGTGCCGGAAGCCGAAGAATGAATATCGCCGCGCCCACTGTCAGGCGGCGGCGGACAAGATTGGCATCTGGCAACGGGCCGGCCTCCAGCAGGACCCAAAGCGCTGGCGGCAGCTGTGCAAGAATGAGAGCGGCGCCCTGCCGAGCATTTGTGCAGCCACGGCCAATGGCGTAGCGGACGGTAGCGGTGGTCTGGAGAAATTACCGTTCAGCCCCTGGCTGTTGTTGTTAATCGTAGTGGCACTACTGCTGGTACCGTCGCTGCGGGAACCGCTGTTGAAACAGCTGAAGCAACAGCTGCGCCGTTAATTAAAACGCTAATTTACAAACAGGAGAAGCGCCCGTCTGTATGTATTCATAGTTTTACATACAGACGGGCGCTTCCTATGTATTTATAAGCGGGTGCTAAGCCCCAAATCAAGCCCTAGTGTGCCGGCGGCTTGGTGCCGGAACCTCCGTTATTGGTGTGTTAAAGCCATTTGGTGCCCCTCATGCAATACCGGCAGGAGGGCGTTGTTCGCTATGCTCACCGCGGCTATCTTCATTACAATCAGCCGGGTGGTTGTTCGCTGTGCTCACGGGTCGTCTTCTTACATTCAGACGGCCGGTTGTTCGCTGTGCTCACGCGTCCGTCTTCTTTACATTCAGACGGCCGCTTCTCCTGTTTGTAAATTAGCGATTGGCAAGGAACAGGGAGATGCTGTCGGTGATTAGCTGCGAGGCGTAGCGGTTGAATTCGTTGCGCTGCTCCGGCTTCTCAAAGAAGATTTTCATGAGGCCGCTGGTCATAACCATGAGGTAGTAGCGCAGATAGTTCTGGTCAATGTCGTTGGACAATTCACCATTTAAAACGCCCTGTTTAATGGCTAATAAACAATGGTTTTGCCACTGCTCCTCGTAGCGGGCATTTAATTTCGCTACCACCTCATCACTGCCATGTTGTTTATGGATAATTCGGAAAAATAATTCTCTGCGGGGATTGGAATTTAATTCACTGAAGAATTCACTAAAACTATCCACCAATCGCTGCCACAAATTACCATTCGTTAAAGCCTCGTCATTTTTCTGCAGCATATCGGCGAATTGCTGTTCGGCAATGCCATTTAATATTTCTTCCTTATTGGGAAAATGCCAATAGATGGCACCGCGGGTTAAATTGGCCCGCTTAGCAATGCCATTAAGGCTGGTCTTGTTGTAGCCCACCTCATCAAATAAAACTAGGGCCGCATTTAATATGTCTTGGCGGGTCTGTTGTGCTTCTGCTTTAGTTCTACGCATTGGATTATTTCTGTTTGTATAAAAGAAGGCGCCAGTGTAATTTTTTTAGGGAATACATTCAACAATAAAAAAAGGTGCAAGTTTATTTTCAAAAATTACATTCATGAATGAATGTATAATTCTGGCCCTTTAAGATTTATCGTCTGATTCGTGAGTTTAATTATGTCTAATCAATCTAGGGGTCTTGCGCTATTGTTGGCCCTAGCAGCCACCGCTTCCGCCCAGCAGCTGCCAGATCCCACCGTCTCAGCCCTGAAGGCTAAATCCCAAACCGTACTAATCACTGAAAATCTACCGGCCCGCCTCGCCCCCTCCCGGGAAGCGGTCATTTATCCCCAGGTGGGTGGCATTCTCCAGAAGCGTCTGTTTCAAGAGGGCACTCTAGTTAGGGCCGACGAGCAGCTTTACCAAATTGACGATGCCATCTATCAGGCCAATTTACTGTCGGCGCAGGCCAGCCTGGCCCAGGCCCAGGCCAACAAATCTCTAGCGGAAACCACCGCTAACCGCTATGCCCCACTGGTTAAAGAGAAGGCCATTTCCAAACAAACCTACGACCAGGCCGTGTCCCAGGTGAAGGTTTCCGAAGCCTCCATTCAGGCGGCCAAGGCGGCCATTAAGCAGGCGCAGATTAATGTGAATTACGCCAAGGTTAAGGCGCCCATTTCCGGCATCATCGGCCGCTCACTGGTTACGGAAGGTGCACTGGTGGGCAGTTCAGTAAAAATGGCGGAAATCCAGCAGCTGGACCCCATGTATCTGAACATCACCTACTCGGCGCGTAAGGTCATCGACATGAAACGGGCCCTGGCCAACGGCATGAGTCTGCCCAATAGCATTGAAATTAGTTTTGAAGACGGCAGCACCTATGAGCACAAGGGTAAGTTGCTCTTTGCGGAAAGTAGTGTGGACGAAAGCACCGGCGAACTGCTAATCCGCGGCGAAGTGCCCAACCCTAAAAATGAATTATTAAAAGGTATGTACGTGCGGGTGGAAATACCCACGGAACAGCTGGAAAACGTCTATTTAATTCCCCAAAAGGCAGTTACCCGCGGTAAGGAAGACACCCTTAATGTCATTAGCGCCGAAGGTAATCTGGAGAAACGCACCGTTAAAGTGCTTAAGGCCTATAAAAATAATTGGGTTATCTCCGAAGGCTTAAAAAACGGCGACCTGGTGGCCCTCGACACGGTTTCACAAATTCAACAGGGTAAGCCGGTGCAGGTGATAGAAGTGGACGCGGACGGCAAAGTTTTAAGTACTCCCACACCCAAGGCTTCACCCAGCGCCAAGGCCGATGCCAAGGAGGAGAAAAAAGAAGAATCTACCAAAGCTGAATCTAGCGCTTCCCCTTCCGCCACCGCAAGCCGCCGGCCGAAAACCATTGATGAGCTGAAGGCCAGCGAGAAAAAGCCAGCGGGCAGCAGCGCTGAAAGCAGCCCTTCGGCCAGCCCCAGCGTTAGCGCAACGGCCAGCGACACCATTGAACGGCCTAAAGAACTGGAACAAATTAAGGAAAAAGCCAAGGGCGATGGCAAAGCCCCAGAGGTAAAGCTGGAAAGTTTGGAAGATAAGGGCGCCACCAATGCTCAGGGCAGTGGTTCCAAGGCCACCGACAGCAAGGCCAGCAAAGCTGCGGACTCCAGCAAGGGCAGTTCTAAGTCCTCTAAGGCTGCCGAAAGCAGTAATTCCAGTGAGAAAAACTAATGTCTAAGTTTTTTGTTAATCGGCCCATCTTCGCCTGGGTGGTAGCCCTATTTATAGTTTTCGCCGGTTTGCTGTCGTTGACGCAGCTGCCCGTTGAGCAATACCCGTCCGTTAGTGCGCCCACCATTCGCATTCAGACCGTTTATCCGGGCGCTTCCGCCGAAGACCATGAACAGGCAGTACTTTCGGTAATTGAGCGGGAAATGAACGGCATCGAGGGGCTGGATTACATGACCGCTTCCGCATCCAATAACGGCTCCGGCTCCCTATCCCTAACCTTCCGCAGTGGCACCGACGAGGACATTGCTCAGGTAAACGTACAAAACCGGCTACAACAGGCCCAGTCGCGGCTGCCCACCTCCGTAACGCGGAACGGCATTTCCGTAACGAAATCAACCTCCAACATGCTGATGGTGGTGTCCCTCTTCGCCGAGGACGGTTATAAGAATCTTGACCAAGTTAGTATTTCCGACTATGCGGTGCGCAACGTCGTGCCGGAATTACAGCGGGTTAAGGGCGTGGGCGCCGTGCAGCAATTCGGGGCAGAAAGTGCCATGCGTATCTGGGTGGACCCGAAAAAATTACAGGGCTTTGGCCTATCTATTAATGATGTGTCCAATGCCATCAGTGCGCAGAACATACAGATTCCCGCCGGCGGCATCGGTGAATTGCCGGCCAACGAGGGCCAACTCATTGCCGCCTCCCTCAACGTGTCCGGCCAGCTGAGCCGTAAGGAAGAATTTGAAAACATCGTGGTATCCAGCAAGGCCGACGGCTCCACGGTGCGAATGCGGGACGTGGCCCGGGTGGAAGAGGGCATGCAGAACTATGCCACCCAGGCCCGCACCAACGGTAAGACTTCAGCGGCCATGGGTGTGCAGCTATCCACCTCCGGCAATGCGGTGGAAACGGCCAAGCTCATTAAGGAGCGCATGGCGCAGCTGGAAAGGTATTTCCCGGAAGGTCTGAAATGGGAGATTCCCTATGACACTTCCATCTTCATCAATATTTCCATTAATAAGGTAATTAGCACGCTGATTGAAGCCATGGTGCTGGTGTTCATCGTGATGTTCCTGTTCCTCCAGAATATTCGCTATACCATCATTCCCACCATTGTGGTGCCGGTATCCCTACTGGGGGCGGTGGCCGTAATGCAGCCGCTGGGCATGTCCATCAACGTCTTAACCATGTTCGCCATGGTGCTGGTAATCGGCATTGTGGTGGACGATGCCATCGTGGTGGTGGAGAACGTGGAACGGATTATGGACGAGGAAAAGCTAACGCCCTACCAGGCCACCGTTAAATCCATGGGGCAAATTTCCGCGGCCATCTTCGGCATTACAGTGGTAAACATCGTGGTGTTCCTGCCCATGGCCTTCTTCTCCGGCGCCACCGGAGCCATCTTCCGCCAGTTCGCGCTGGTTATGGCCCTATCCATTGGCTTTTCCGGCTTCCTGGCGCTGACCTTCACGCCGGCCCTCTGCGCCACCATCTTGAAGCCCATCAGCCATCACGGGGAAAAGCGCGGCCTCTTTGGCTTTATCAACCGCTTCATCAACCGGCTGACCAACTTCTACGCCTGGTCGGTGGAAAAATTCATAGGCATTCGCTACGCACTCATGGTGATTTTCCTGGGCATTTGCCTGGCGGTGGTTTACATGTTTAACCGGCTGCCCTCCTCCTTCCTGCCCGACGAGGACCAGGGCTTCCTCATGTCCGTCATACAGCTACCGCCCGGCGCGACGGCGGAAAGCACCATGAAGGTGTTAAAGGACATTGAGGGCATCGTGAAGGGCTTCCCCGAAGTGCAGAACATCATCGCCATTCAGGGCTTTTCCTTCATGGGTCAGGGGCAAAACATGGCCATGGCCTTCATTTCTCTGAAGGACTGGAGCCTGCGCACCAAACCCCAGGAGGGGGCGAAGATTTTGTCCGGGCGCATGATGGGTGAATTCCTCGGCAAACTACGCGGTGCCACCGTGTTCGCCTTGAGCCCGCCGGCCATTCCGTCCCTGGGCACTTCATCGGGCTTTAACGTGGTAATTCAGGACCGGGGCGGCGCCGGCCACGAGGCGCTGGTGGCCGCACGGAACCAGCTGATGGGTGAGCTGATGAAGAACAGCAGCCTATTCACCGACGTGCGCCCGGGCGGTCTGGAAGATGCGCCGCAGCTGCGCCTAAAAATCGACCGGGACAAGCTCTACGCCCAGGGTTTAACCATGACCAGCGTGTCCAACGTGCTGGCGGTTAATCTGGGTTCCTCCTACATCAACGATTATCCCAATAGGGGCCGGTTGCAGCGGGTAACGGTGCAGGCGGAAGCTACGGCCCGCATGCAGCCGGAGGACGTGCTGAATCTGATGGTGGTTAATAATCAGGGTAAGCAGGTGCCCATTTCCTCATTTGCCACCATCGGCTGGGAGTATGGCCCGCTGTCCACGGACCGCTACAACGGCTATTCCTCCATGAGCTTGAGCGGTGCGGCCGCGGCGGGTAAATCCACCGGTGAGGCCATGGCGGAAATTGAGCAATTGGCGAAGAAATTGCCGACGGGCTTCGGCATCGAATGGACGGGCCTATCGCTGGAAGAACAGCGGGCCGGGAACCAGCAGCTCTATGTTTATGGGGCCACGGTGCTGGTTATCTTCCTGTGCCTAGCGGCCCTCTATGAAAGCTGGTCAATCCCGATGGCGGTGCTGCTGGTGCTGCCGCTGGGGGTACTTGGCGCCGTGGGCGGCGTCCTGGGCCGCAGCTGGTTTAACCTGACCATGACCCTGATGTTTGCCGGCCAACAGGCGGCCCGCTATGCGGAGCAGTTTGCCAACGACATTTACTTCCGGGTGGGTATGATTACGGTGATGGGTTTGAACGCGAAGAACGCCATTCTCATCATCGAGTTCGCCAAGGAATTGCAGGAGAGTGGCAAGAACCTCATTAGCAGTACCATTGAGGCCTGCCGCCTGCGCTTCCGGCCCATACTGATGACCTCGCTGGCATTCATTCTCGGGGTGGTGCCCCTATATCTGTCCAGCGGCGCCAGCTCCGCCTCGCAGCGGGCCATTGGCACCAGCGTATTCTGGGGCATGACCGTGGGCACCTTCCTGGGTCTATTGTTCATTCCCATGTTCTTCATTGTGGTGCGGAGCATCTTTAAGGGCGGCAATGGGGTGAAGGACAAGCATGCGCCACCAGCGAACCTGGCAAAGCCGGCGGCACTCGAACCGAACCAATAATGCGCTACCGAGGATTAAGACCATGAAAACAACCATAAAACTACTGACGTTGGCGGTGATGTTAAGTGCTTGTGCGCCGAAGAATCTTTCGCCGGCGCTGCCCAAGGGCGAGGCGGAATTGCCTAAGTCCTGGCAGGAACTATCGGTGGCCGCCGTGCCGGCCGACGGCAAGCGGGCCGACGAGCTAAGCTGGCGGGAATACTTCCAGGACGCGCGGCTGCAAAAGCTCATTGCCGAAGCGCTGGAGCACAACAATAACCTGCGCTCCTACGTGCTGGACACGCGCATCGCCGAGCTGAATTACAACATCAGCGAAATCAACCGGTCACCGACGGTTAACGGGGGCGGTTCCATCGGCCACCAGGGGCGCACCAAGAGCGGCAGCCACAGCCAGAACAGCTTCGCCGCTAACTTAACCGGCAGCTATGACCTGGACCTGTGGGGCGGCAAGGCGGCGGAATCCGAGCAGGCTCTGAACCAATTCCTGGCCACCAAGGAGGGCCAGGACAGCGCCAAGTTGTCATTGATTAAGAACGTGGCCAGCACCTACTACCAAATCCGCATTCTCGCGGCGCAGATCGAGCTGGCGAAAATCATTTTGGACCTGCAGCAGCAGAAATTACATCTGGCCCAGCTGCAGAGCAATGCGGGGGTGATTACAAACATCGACCTGCGCCAATTTGAAGAGGCGGTGGACCAGGCGAAGATTGCGGTCATCGACGCCGAAGGCAATCAGCAGAAGGCCTTTAACGCCCTGGCCCTACTGGTGGGCCGGCCGCTCAGTGCCATCGAACTACCGCCGGCCAATCCGAATCGCAATGCCTTTGGGGCGCTGCAGGTGCCGACGGTGGCCAGTGAGGCGCTGCTGCACCGGCCGGACATTCGCGTGGCCGAGCTGCAACTGAAGGCGGCCAACGCCAACATTGGCGTGGTGCGGGCCAATCTGTACCCCAGCATTAGCCTGGGCGGCGGCCTTAATCTGAGCAGCAATAAGCTGCGGGATTTCTTCAGCAACGGCCTGGGCTACTCGGTGAATTCCAACATTGGCGCGCTGATTTTCAACCGGGATAAATTGCACAACGCGGTGAAGATTTCCGAGCTGCAGCAGGAGAAAGCCCTAGAAAACTACAAGAAGACGGTGAAGGCCGCCTTCTACGAAGTGGCTGACCTGCTGAGGGAGCGGGAGACGCTGCAGGAGAAATACAAGACCCAGCTGGCGGTGGGTAAAACCGTGGCCGACCGGCTGCGGCTGGAGAACCTGCGCTTTCAGGCGGGGGTAAGCACGGCGTCGGACCTGTTAAACGCCCAGCAGGCGGCCAACAATTCCGACTCCAGCATGCTGAACATTGAGCTGCAGCTGCTGACCAACCAGATTAACCTGTACACGGCGCTGGGCGGCGGTCGCCTGGACGACAACCGGCTGCCGGAGGTGAACGACGGTAAGGGTGAAAAGAGTGCCGAGAAGCCGGCCGGCAAGGCGAAGAAAAAGGCCAAGAAGGCGGAAGCCCAAGCGGACCAGCCGCTGGCGGCCACTGCGGGAGTTCAGCCGGAGGCGGCCCGGGCGGAGGCAGTTCAGGCTGAGCCTGCTCAGACGGAACCACCGGCCGCGGGCCCAGCTGCCCAGGATTCCGGGCAAAAGAAGGCCAAGGGCCGCCGCTAACCATTGCAGAAAAAACATACAGGGGAAGCGCACTCGTGTTTGTATAGCTTTAATTACAAACATAGGGGCGCTTCCCCTGTATGTTTAACCGGAAATAATTGGAGGAAGAACATGGATAAATACGAAATCACTCTACAACCCAGCGACCGGGAACGGAAACAGGTGAGCCGCCTGCTGGGCCGGCTGCGGCGGCCGGAAGAGCGGCGCTATCTGCGCATTCTGTGCATCGTCTGGCTGACCCTGGGCCTGGGCTGCCTTTACGGCTATTACCGCTTTGCCCAGCTAGGCGACGGTGCCTACGGCGTCTGCTACCTGCTGGACGACCCGGAGGAATGCCTGGCCAGCCTGAGCTATTCCCTGGGCTATCTGCAGAAGAGCGCCTACTTCTGGCTGGCGCTGCTGGTGCTGGCCGAAGTGATGCACAGACTGCAGATGCGCTTCTACTTCCGCACCCTAGTTAATTCCCTGGACGGCCGCACCTTCACCTACCGCCTTGACGGGGCCGGCCTGCATTCCAGCGAGGGGGAGGAGCGGCGCAGCTTCTACAGTTGGCGGACGCTGGAGCGGCTGGAAAACACCCGGGACTATTTGCTGTTCTACATCGACCGCAACGTGGTTATTTCCCTGCCGAAGCGCGCCTTCCCCAGCCCGGCCGCCGCCGAGGAGTGCTACGGCTTTGCCCGGCGCCACTGGGAACAGGCCCGTGGCTAAGGTGAATCTGAGCAGGGAGCCGCAGCTGCGGCGGCTGGAGGTGGTATCTTCGGAGCGGGAATGGCGGCAGACGGCCCAGCTGCTGCGCCGTTACCTGCCGCCGGAGGTGAAGCGGCCCTATCTGCTGGTGCAGCTGGGACTGTTCGGCCTGTTGGCGCTGCTGCTCGGCCTGTACATATATTTGCAGCGCGGCGCCGAAACGCAGCTCTTCCAGCTCTGCACCTACTACGAGGACGATAATTTTTTGACCGACCGCTGCCTGCGCCAGGGGGAGCTGGTCCACGGGCGTTTCCTGCTCGCCGGTTCCATGTTGCTAACCATCTGTTTTTTAATCGTTTTCTTCTACGAGCTCTACTGGCGCTACTTCTTCCGCCGCCTGAATTACCGTTCCCTTGCCGGCCGCACCTTCATCTATCGCATCGACGAGCGCGGCTTTTCCGTGGAGGAACGGGGCCGCAGCCTGAGCCTTTACCGCTGGCGCGGCGTACGGCAGCTCATCAACGAGAAGAATTTCATCTTCTTCTTCATCGACCGCAACGTGGCCTTTTACATTCCCAAGCGGGTTTTTAAGCATCGGCGGGCGGCGGAAGATTTCTATAATCGGGCGAAAGTCTATTGGAGTATTAAATGAAAAGCCTCGCCGTACTAATTTCCGGCACCGGAACCAATCTACAGGCCATCATCACCGCCATTGGCGCGGGGAAAATTAAGGGCCGCATCGCCACGGTCATCGCCGACCGGGACTGCGCCGGCCGCCGGCACGCCCTAGCCAACGGCATAAATTTCCAGCTCATCGACCGCCAGCTGAGCGACTTCCACGAACAGCTGACCGCGGCGGTGCCGCCGGTGGATTTGGTGGTGCTGGCCGGCTTTCTATCGCTGGTGCCGGCGGCGCTGGTGGCGCGCTTCCCCAAGCGCATCATCAATTTGCACCCGTCGCTGCTGCCGAAGTTCGGCGGCCCGGGCATGTACGGCCGGCGGGTGCACGAGGCGGTGCTGGCCGCCGGCGAGCGGGAAAGTGGCTGTTCCGTGCACTTTGTCGATGAACACTTTGACACCGGCCCGGTCATTGGCCAGGCGCGGGTGGCGGTGGCGGAAGATGACACGCCGGCCAGCCTGGCCAAGAAGGTGCAGGCTCTGGAACACCAGCTGCTGGTCGATTGCATTGCCCAGCTGTTGAATTAGGAAATAAACATACGGACGGGCGCTTTCCCTGTATGTAATTAGGCCGTTAATTACATACAGGGGAAGCGCCCCGTTGTATGTTAAGGCGGTTTAAACATACAACGGGGCGCTTCTAATGTATTTAAATCTCGCTTAAATAGCTAAGGGTGAAGAACCGCCGCCGGTAAAACCGTAAGGCTATGGCTTCAGCAGCGGCTCCAGGGCGGTGATGATATTTTTCAGCGCGTCCCGGTGGCTGTGGCGCCGCAGCAGTTCCGCCCGCCGCAGCAGTTCCGGCCGCCGTTTATCCCTGATTAATTCCGCCAGCCCGGCCGCGCTTAAGTCCTTCTGCTCAATGACTTCTGCGCCGCCGCTGCTGGCCAGGCTCAGGCCGTTGTAGTACTGGTGATTGTCCGTGGCGTAGGGGTAGGGCACGAACAGCGCCGCCAGGCCCACCGTCGCTACCTCCGCCACCGTCGCCGCACCGGCCCGGCAGATAATCCAGTCCGCCCAGCCATAGGCTTCCGCCATGTCGTCGATGAAGGGCAGCACCTGACCACTTACCCCCAGCTGGCCGTAGCGGGCCTGCGCTTCCGCCCAGTTGCGCTGACCTACCTGGTGGCGCACCGCCGGCCGCTGCCCTTCGGGTACGAGGGCCAGGGTCTCCGGGATTAATTGGTTTAAGGCCTGGGCCCCCTGGCTGCCGCCGATGACCAGCAGGCGCAGGGGGCCGTGGCGGTCCCGAAAGCGTTCCGCCGGCTCAGGCAGGGCGCTGATGTCCGCCCGCACCGGGTTACCGGTGTAAAGGCAGTGCCCATTAATCTTTTCCATGGCCGCCACCGCGCGCCGGTCGCCCAGCAGCACCAGCCGCGCCCAGCGGGCCAGCCAGCGGTTCGCCAGCCCGGCTACCGCATTCTGTTCGTGCACCACCAGCGGCGCCTGGCGCCAGAAGCCGGCCAGGCCAGTAAAGCCACCGAAGGCCAGCATTAAATCCGGCTTAATCTCCTTGAGAATGCGGCGGGAACGCCACAGGGCGCGCAGCAGCATGAAGGGCAGCTGCCACTTGCTCCGGCCCCGCACCCCTGCCACGGCGAAGTGCCAGAAGCGGTGGCCGGCGGCGGGAACCTTCTGGCCCTCGAAGCCGTTTTCGTTGCCGAGCCAGTGGATTTCCACCCCCCGCGCCCGCAGTTCATTGGCCACGGCCAGGGCCGGATAGACGTGGCCGCCGGTGCCGCCGGCCATGATTACTACTTTCTTACCCTTCATGGTTTAGTCCGCCCAAATAGTTCTGCTCCTCCTGCTGGAGCCGCGCCCACTTCAGCTCCGAGGACAGCCGCAGCAGAATGGCGAAGCTGGCCAGGGTCATGATGAGGGAACTGCCGCCGTAGCTGATGAGCGGTAGGGTCAGCCCCTTGGTGGGAATCATGCCGATGACGGAGCCGGTGTGAATCAGCACCTGCATCATCATCATCACACCGATGCCGTAGGCGTAATAGGCGACGAAGGGCTTGCGCTGTTTTAGCGCACTGCCGGCGATGGCGAAGCAGCGGTAGAAAATCACGCTGTAAAGGGTCAGCACGCCGGCCAGGCCCCAGAAGCCCAGCTCCTCGCCGATGATGGCAAAGATGAAGTCGTTGTGGCCCTCACTGAGGAAGGAATATTTCTGAATGCTCTCGCCGAGGCCGAGGCCGTCCATGCCGTTGGCGCCGATGGCCACCATGGAATTCACCAGCTGGTGGCCGGCGCCCTGGGCCTGGGCGAAGGGGTCCAGGAAGGAGGCCATGCGCTGCTGGCGGTAGCTGGTGAAGTGCACCAGCAGCAGGGCCCCCGCCAGGCCGATGGCGAACATTTTGCCAATTAGCTTGCCGTCCACATTGGCGAGGAACAGCAGGACAATCATGGTGCCAACTATTAGCACCGTCGAACCCAAGTCCGGCTGGAGGAGCAGCAGCACCACGTAAACGCCGCAGATGGCAAAGAGCGATATAACCGCATGTAGCGGGGAGCGTTCAATGAAATTCTGAAATTGCACCAGGAAGTAGGAGGTGAAGACGATAACCGCAAATTTCACGAATTCCGACACCTGAAATTGCAGCAGACCCAGATTTATCCAGCGGTGCGCCCCCTTGCCGCCAATGCCCACGAAGGGTAGAAAGGTGCCGATGAGCATGACCAGCGCCGACAGGTAGATAACCCTTACGCCCTTCTCCAGGCTGTCCGCGGTAATTTTGTGGTAGAGGCCATAGGCCAGCATGAGGCCGATGGCGTAGAAGGCCGCCTGCTTATGGAAGAAAAAGGTGGATTCCCGGTTCATCTTTAGCGACAGGTACAGGGTCGAGCTGTGCACCATCACCAGGCCGATGGCCATGAGGCAGATTAGGCAAAGTAATAGGGTGTAGTCCGGATAATGGAGGTGCTTCCGCTCGCGCACCGTGCTGTTGAGGCGGCTCTGGCGGTATTCATTGATGTAAATGCGCGCCTGCCGGCGGCGGTCCAGTTCGTATTGTTCTAAGTTAATCATCAACAGCTGCCCTGGGCCTCATAGGCGAAGTGGTCGCCGCGCTTGTCGTAGCCGGTGTACTGGTCGAAGCTGGCGGTGGCCGGCGACAGCAGCACCACCTCGCCGGCCTGGGCCAGCTCCTTAGCCCGCTGCACCGCCCGCACCATGTCGCCGCAGTCCTCGTAGGCCAGCCCCGCTGCACTAAAGGCCGCCACCATGTCCCGATTGTCCGTGCCGATAAGCAGCACCTTTTTCACACTGCTGCCCTTGAGGGTGGCGGCCAGGGGGCGGAAGTCCTGATTCTTACTCACGCCGCCGGCGATGAGGTAAATGGGCGCACTGAGGCCGGCCAGGGCCGCCTGGGTGGCGCCCACGTTGGTGGCCTTGGAATCGTCGATGAAACGCACCCCGTTAATTTCCGCCACCGTCTGCACCCGGTGCTTCAGGCCCGGGAAGGCGCGCACCGCCGGCAGGGCGTCCTTAAGGTTTAACCCCAGTTCCGCCAGCATCAGCAGGGCGCAGAGCACGTTGCTGCCGTTGTGGTCGCCGTTCAGCTGGAGGCTGGCGGTGTCGAGGATTTTCTCGTGATTGATGTAAATGGCGCCGCCGCTGACCCGGTTGGCCAGGGTTGGCGCCGTGCCGAAGAAGACCACGTTCTGCGCGTCCTTGGCCAGGGCCAGACAGTTCTCATCGTCGCCATTTAACAGAATCACCGAGCTCTGCACCGCTAGGCGCCCCTTGGCCGCCGCGTAGTCGGCGAAGCTGTTGTAGCGGTCCAGATGGTCGGGGGTAATGTTGAGAATGGCGCCCACCGTCGGCAGCAGGCTCGGACACAGCTCCAGCTGGTAGCTGGACAGTTCCAACACGTAGCAGTCCGCCTCTTCTTCCTGGAACAGGGCGTCGAGCACGGAACGGCCGATGTTGCCGCAGAGCCGGGATTTTCGGCCCAGGGTCGGCAGCACCGCCTGCAGCAGGCTCACCACCGTGGATTTGCCGTTGGAACCGGTTACGGCCAGCACCGGCTTATGGTTGAGGCGGGCGAAGATTTCCACGTCGTTAATCTGGTCGGCGTAGCTGCCGGCGATGGCCGGCCGGCGCCGGTCAATGCCCGGGCTGATGACCAGGGTTTTCGCCTCCTGGAGCGCCGCCGGGTCGTTTAAATCCCGCTGGTAAATGCGCCGTTCGGCCACCTTCTCATCGACGCCGAAGGCCTCATAGCCGGCCTCGCGCAGTAAATCCAGGGCGGTGCGGCCGGAAATACCCATGCCCACCACGAAAATCGGTTCGGCCAGGTTCAATGCCCGCAGCCGTTTTAAGAGAGTTTCCATAATTCACGTCCTACTTTGGCTTATTTGGTTCTTAACATACATGGAAAGCGCCCGTTCGTCTGTAAACGGGCTTAAACATACAACAGGGCGCTTCCCCTGTATGTAATTACGGCCGTAAATACATACAACTAAAGCGCCCCTCCGTCGGTAATTAACTTAATTAGCGCATCTAGCGAATTTTCAAGGTGGACAGGCCAATGAGCACCAGCAGCACCGTAATAATCCAGAAGCGTATGGTTACCCGCGCCTCCGGCCAGCCGCACAGCTCAAAGTGGTGGTGCAGCGGCGCCATGCGAAACACCCGCTTGCCGCGCAGCTTGAAGGAGCCCACCTGAATAATCACCGACAGGGCCTCGGCCACAAAGAGGCCGCTCATGATGAAGAAGGCCAGCTCCTGGCGAATGACCACCGCGATAAAGCCCAGGGAAGCGCCCAGGGACAGGGCGCCCACATCGCCCATGAACACCAGCGCCGGGTGGGTGTTGTACCAGAGAAAGCCCAGGCCGGCGCCAGCGATGGCCGCGCCAAAGACCGCCATTTCCGAGGCATTCAGCACCACCGGCTGGTGCAGGTACAGGGCGTAGTTGGGCGAGCCGGCCACATAGGCAAAGACTGTCAGCGCGCTGGCCACCAGCACCACCGGCATGATGGCCAGGCCGTCCAGCCCGTCGGTCAGGTTCACCGCGTTGGAGGAGCCTACCAGCACCAGATAGGTGAAGAGCACAAAGGAACCCATGCCCATCGGCCAGGCAAAATTCTTAAAGAAGGGCATGATGAGCGTGGTTTCCGTGGGCGTCTTCGCCACCGCGTAGAGGATTAGGGCGCTGGCCAGGGCCACCAGCGACAGCAGGCCGTATTTGTGTTTGGCGTTTAAACCCATGGACTGCTTCAGCACCAGCTTTTTATAGTCGTCGTACCAGCCCACGGCGCCGAAGGACAGCATGATGAACAGGGCCAGCCAGCTGTAGAGCACCCGCAGGTCCGCCCACAGCAGCATGGCTACGGCAATGCTCAAAATTATCAGGGCGCCGCCCATGGTCGGCGTGCCCGCCTTTTTCAGGTGGGTCTGGGGGCCGTCGTCGCGCACAAATTGCCCCATCTGTAGGCGCCGCAGCATATTAATCATCGGGCCGCCCAGGCCCAGGGACAGCACCAGGGCCGTCAGAGCCGCCAGGATTATGCGGAGGGTGGTGTAGGTGAAGGCATTGAGAAAAGAAAGCGCAGAAAAATCCCGGCTTAGCCATTCGGCCAAGAGATAGAGCATAAAAATCCTTTGAATTTAATTAGTTAAAGGGCTGGCCCAGGTCGGTCAGCAGGGTTTCCAGGCCGGCGCTGCGGCTGCCCTTAATCAGCAGGGCCTGGGGTTCCTTCAGCTTCAGCCGCTGCTTCAGCTCCTCCCGCGCCTGCTCCTTGGAAATTGACCTTAAACCGTAGGCCTCGGTGGCCACCGGCTGAAATTCCAAGTTCAATTCCGCCGCCAGCGCCGCCACCTGGTGATGTTGCCGTTCGCTGTCCGCCCCCAGCTCGCCCATGGCCCCGGCGTAGACCCGACCGTGAAAATCCTTCAGGCTCGCCAAAGTGCGCAACGCCTCAGTGAAGGAGGCGGCATTGGCATTGTAGCTGTCGTCGATGACCCAGTGAATGCCGTAGCGGCGCCGCTGGAAGCGGCCGGCCACCATTTCAAAGTCCCGCAGCGCCTCGCACAGCTTGCCGTCCAGGCCCAGCGCCTCCACCATGGCAATGGTGGCCAGGCCATTCAGCTGGTTGTGGGCACCGAAGCACTGCCAGTTCACCGCAATGGTGCGCCGGTGGTCGCTGGCGACGAATTCGCTGGCGCCGGCGGTCTGCAAATAGATGTCCGCCGCCGGCGAACGGCCGTAGGTTTTCACCACCTTATGGCCGTAGCGCTCCTGCCAGCGGTGCAGGGCTTCCACCGGCAGATTCAGATTTAAAACAATCTTCTCCGCCGCCGCCAACAGCGCCTCCTTGGTGTTAATCACCCCCTCCAGATTACCGAAGCCCTCCAGATGGGCCGGGGCAATGCTGGTGATTAAACCGAAGTGCGGCCGCACCAGATTGGCCAGCGGTTCAATTTCCCCCAGATGGTTGGCGCCCATTTCCACCACCACATATTCCTCATCGCCGCGCAGATTGGCTAGGGTCAGCGGCACCCCCAGATGATTATTCAAATTGCCGCGGGTGCTGTGGGTTTTGCCGGCCTTGGCCAGCACAAAGGCCAGCATTTCCTTGGTGCTGGTCTTGCCGTTGGAGCCGGTGATGCCGATGAATTTAGCGTCGCTGGCGAAGCGCTTCATTTCGCCGAGGATATGGAGGGCCTGCACCGGGTCCGGCACGAGAATTTGCGGCAGGCTGATGGCGCTGTTGCTTTCCGCCACAATGGCACCTACGGCGCCCAGCGCTTCCGCCTGGGCCAAATATTCCTCGCCGCGGCCCCGGGTGCCCTGGAGGGCCACGAACACGTCGCCCCGCTCCAGGGTGCGGGTATCAATGGAAACGCCGTTAATGGTGAAATCTTCCCCCAGCCACCGCCAGCCCAGGCGCTTGGCCAAACTAGAAGCGCTGATGCTCATAGCCTTCCACCACGTCCCGGTCGGAGAAATAATTGCGCTGGTCGCCGATGATTTGGTAATCCTCGTGGCCCTTGCCGGCGATGACCACCGCATCACCTTCCCGCAGCTGCTCCAGGGCGAAGACGATGGCCTGTTCCCGCGGCTGCACAACGGCCACATTGTCGGCCTTCACCAGCGCGGCGCTGATGTCAGCAATGATTTTCTTCGGGTCTTCCCGGCGCGGATTGTCGTCGGTAACAACCACCTGGTCGGCGTAGCAGCTGGCCACCCGCCCCATGAGCGGCCGCTTGGACGGGTCGCGGTCGCCGCCGCAGCCGAAGACGCACCAGAGCTTGCCGCGCACGTGCGGCCTTACCCCCTGCAACACATTCTGTAGGGCGTTGGGCGTGTGGGCATAGTCGATGATGGCCGCCGTGCCATTGGAAAGATTAATGCGCTCCGCCCGGCCGATAACCCCCTGCAGATTGCTGATGCGGGTGGCAATGTCGCCGAAGTTGTGGCCGAGGGCATAGAGACAGCTGGCCACGTTCAGCAGGTTGTCCACGTTAAAGCGAGCCAGCAGCTTGCTGTGGATGGCGGCCCGGCGCACATTGGAACCCTCGTGGAAAACTAGGGTAAAGCACAGGCCCTGGGGCGTTAATTCAATGTCTTCGGCGCTGAAGTGCAGCGGACCGACGGGGGCATTCTTACTGGAAACCGTAATGACCCGAGCGCTGGGGTTAATCAATTTATCGCCGATGAGCCGCTGGCCGTAGGAATCGTCCACATTGACGATGGCCCAGCGCAGCCGCTTCTCAAATAGCGATGCCTTCACCAGAAAGTACTCCTCCATGGAGTGGTGATAGTCCAAGTGCTCGTGGCTTAAATTAGTGAAGATGGCAATGTCGAATTTCACCGCCGCCACCCGCGACTGGGCCAGGGCGTGGGAGGAAACCTCCATCACCACCGTGTCCATGCCGTGCTGGCGGAAGCGCTCCAGGTATTTTTGTACCAGCAGCGCCTCTGGAGTGGTATGGCTGGCCGGCAACAGGCTGTCGATGGGGCCGTAACCGATGGTGCCCAGCATGGCACAGTTCTTCAGGCTGGCGGCCAGCAGATAGGCCAAGGAAGATTTGCCGTCGGTGCCAGTAACACCAATCATCTGCAGGTGCTCCGAAGGATTGCCGTAGAAGCGGCCGGCAATTTTACTTAAGTGCAGGCTAAGGTTTTCGCAGGCAATGGCGTGGGGCGGCGGATTATCGTAGGGAGGCTCGTAAACTATGGCACAGGGCGGCAGTTCTTCACTGTAATAGTCCAGGGCGTGGTGGCTAATGCCCTTGGGAGCTAGCCACAGCCCCTGGGTCATAACGTTCTTACTATTGGTGGTGATGTTTTTTATGGGCACGTCCAAGGCATCGGGCACGGTGCAGAGCCCTTGCAATAGCTCACTGAGTAGCATTTTTCGATTTAACTCCGTCAGAATTTTTCGTTGGCTCTATTGTAGCTTCTGGGCTGGCCGTTGGCCGGTTCAGGTCAATTTCGCTAATGGGTTTAATCTTGTCCGGGGCAATGCCCAAAATTTTCATGGACTGGCTGGCTATCTTAGAAAATACCGGCGCTGCCACCACGCCGCCGAAGTGGCCCTTGGACTTGTCCGGGGAGTCAATGATGATAACGATGGCCAGCTTGGGATTATTGCTAGGCACCAGGCCAACGAAGAGGGACAAATAGTTCTTATCGGAGTAGCCGCGGCGGCCCCGCACAATTTTATGGGAGGTGCCGGTTTTACCCTCCACCGTATATTCCTCGGTGTCCGCCTTAACGCCCGTACCGCCTTCGCCACTGACCACCGACTGCATCATGTGCTGCACCTGGCGGGCCACCTTCTGGCTAACCACCCGCGTGCCCTGGGGCAGGGTCTTGCGCTTAAGGATGCTTAGGGGAATGCGAATGCCCCCGTTGCCGATGGTGGCATAGGCACTGGCCAACTGTACCGCCGTGGCCTCAATGGCATAGCCGTAGTGCATATTGGCGTAGGCAAAATTGTTGTAGAACAGCCGCTTCGGCGCATTGGGGTCGCGCTTGGTGGGGTCGTGCAAAACGGCATTGGCCTCAGCGCGAAAATTCAATGCCGGCTGACCAAAGCCGAAGGCCCTCATGTATTTATAAAAATCCTTGCGCGGGAAGCGTTCGGAAATCTTTGCCATGCCAATATTGGAGGATTTCTTAATAATGCCAGCAATGTCCAAGGTGCCATAATTGCCCACGTCCGTAACCACATTCTTACCGATGCCGTAGGTGTGGCTGACCGTAAAGCTGGTGTTGGGACTGATGACCCCCGCGTCCAAAGCCGCTGCGACCACAATGGGCTTAATTACGGAACCCGGTTCGTACTTGTCCATATAGTTCTTATCGCGGAACTTGTCCCGTTCCTTCTGATTATTAATGTCCACTGTGGGTAGCGATACCATGGCAAGAATTTCCCCGCTATGCACATCAACCACCGTAGCCATGGCTCCCTTGGCCCGGTACTCATTCATGGCCTCCTGGAGCGCCTGGACAGCCACATATTGCAGGCGGAAATCCACCGATAACACGAGATTTTCCGCCTTCTGTGGCTTTTCCAGCTCCTCCAGATAGTGCAGCACCTTATTGTCCTTGGTGCGAATGACCGCCCGCTTGCCGTCCTTGCTAAGGAGCGCTTCGTTAAAGTTATATTCCACTCCCGCTTCTCCCTGGCCCTCGATGCCGTCCACGGTGGCCTTCACATAGCCGACGATACTGCTCATCAGCTCCGGATAGGGATAGCTGCGCATGTAGTAGTTCTCCTGGGAAAAGCCCTTGTAGTTCTTACCGCCAAATACCTGATCCAACTCTGTCAATGGCACGTCCTTTTTAATGCGCCAGTATTTAGATGGCACACCCACATATTGCACTTCTGACTTTAGATATTGGCCCTCCTTCAACGGCACAAACTCCGTCTTCGCCTGGCCATTTTTATCGCGGATTACCTTACCTTTCGCGCCGGTTAACTTTTTGGTGGGTCGGTCTTTATCGTCGATGATATTTTCTGGGCTAATGGCCTTACTGCTGTCCAAGGGCTTGCCGTTGTTATTGCGCACGTACTCCTTAGGAAAGGCAAGAAAACTCTGGCGAGTGCGCAGAGTTTTTAGTAGCACCTCGGGGCTTTTGCCGGGATCCAAATAAGCTAACAGGTCCTTTAATTCCTCCAGGAGAAAGGCGGTAAAACGCTCCTCACATTCCGCCTTAACCTTGGTGCGGTTACCGTTGGCGCTACAGCTGCGGTTCCCCGGTTTGCTGAGAAATAGCTGGGCATTGCCCTCATTTAACTGCACCGAATCGACGATAATGGAACCAACCATGTAGGAGCGGGCCAGCTCAGTGCCGTTGCGGTCGGTGATGGTGCCCCGGGCCTCCTTGGTGGAAATAACGTCCCGGTGCATGGCTATGGCCATATCCTTAATTTTTTTCTGTATTTCCGGATTGGTCTGCACGTAGATGATGCGCCAGGTCCAGATGGCCACGGCAGAAAGAAAAAGCGCCAACACAAAGGAATGGCGCGTCATTTTTTCCCAGAATTTCATGAGAAGAAATTACTTTTTCTCCTTCAGGAGGGCGACCTCCTCTTTCCTGGGAGTATGGAGGGATTGGTTTTCCATTTGTTTGCGGATATGGGAGCGGGAAGTCATTTCGGCCACCACCACTGCCTGTTCCCGTTTCACATTGCTAGTCATGGCAATGGAGCGTTCAATGTCCCGCTGGATAGCACGGTCTTCCTTAATGGCTAAAGCTCGTTCGTGGGTGCTATTGCTGACCCTCAGCGCCTGGTAGATGCAGGCGGCCAGCACGATGATGAATAAAATAAAAAGATTTCTCATAGTTTTATCGCTTTGCGAAGCAGAGCACTACGTGCCCGTGGGTTAATACGAACGGCTTCCTCGCTGGGACGCAGCGGAGAGCCAACCATTTTGAGCTGCTGATTTATTTTTCCACTTATGGGCAGCTCGGGGGGGAGGGTTTCGCCCTCATATTTCCTAAGGAAGCGCTTCACAAGAGCATCTTCATCAGAATGAAAACTTATGACCACTAGCGTTCCCTCTTTTTTCAACCGGGGAACTGCCGCGGCCAGGGCATTTTCAATCTCTGTAAATTCATCATTAACGGCAATGCGTAGGGCTTGAAAGGTTTGCGTGGCCGGGTGCTGATTCTTTTTATGATATTTCTTCGGCACCGCCGCACTAACCACTTCCGCCAAAGCCAGCGTGTCCTTGAGCGGCAGCGCCGCCTTAATGGCCCAGGCTATGCGGCGGGCGATGGTGTGTGGCTCACCCCCATAGTCCCGGATTATGTCCGCTAACTTTTTCTCGTCGTAGGAAGCAAGCAACTCCTGTGCCGTTGGCCCTACCTGGTTATTCATGCGCATGTCAATGGGCCCGGCCTTATTAAAGGAAAAGCCCCGCTCGGCCCGGTCCACCTGAGGCGAAGATATTCCTAAGTCCATTAGTACGCCGTCCAATTCCAGCTGTTGTGGGAGAAAATTGTCTAACTGGGAAAAGTTACTACTCACAAAGTGAAAGCGCTGGTCGTTAATTTCCCGCGCACTTAGTTCTGCCTCCGGGTCTCTGTCGCAGCTGTACAACTGTCCCTCGCCATTCAGTTGGGCTAGTATCATTTTTGTGTGGCCACCGCGGCCATAGGTGCAATCTAGGTAGGTGCCGGCTGGCTTGATGGCCAGGGCTGCCACGGCTTCCTCCAAAAATACCGTGTGATGGTGCGTCATGGGTTGTCCTAAAATCTTGTGCTTCCTCAATTCTAGCGTTTTTTCGCCCGCAAACGGCGCATTTCTTTGGGGTCGGCGATGAGGGGCCGATAGATTTCCACCCTGTCGCCGTCGCGCAACAAATAATCCGCCGGCTGGCTGCGGCCAAAGACGCCGAAGTCCACTGCCGCCCAATCCAGCTGCGGGAAGTAATAGCTCAGCGCTGAGCGCTCCACCGCCTCAATTAATTTGGTGCCCTCGTAGACCACCAGCGGGATAATTTTCTGGCGCTGGGCCTCGCCGTAGGCCACTTCCACCCTAATGGTTTTGCGTTCCATAGACCTGCCGCGCCCGCTGTTCAAAGGCCTCAACGATGGAATTGGCCATGTAGGTGGCCAGTCCGGCCAGCAGGGGGCCAAGGAGCAGAGGCACCTCGTAATCTGTGCTGTAATGTATCTCGCAGCCCCCGGGAATTTCGTGGAACTCCCAGCGTCCCGTTAATTTTTTAAACGGCCCTTTTTCTAAATTAATATCCATGTATTTGCCGTAAACATATTTATTTCTCGTGGTAAATGATTTGGAAAAGGCACCCTTCTGGGCGGTAATAGTGCCAATTAATTCCCTATCGTCTTTATATTCTAATTTAGAATTAATACACCAGGGAATAAATTCGTAATATTTATCCACGTCGGCCACTAAATCAAACATTTGTGCGCAGGAATAGGGGACGCGTTTAACTTTATGTATTTGGGCCATAGTCCATAAATCCTTTTTAATTCAACGGTATTAATTATGAGTAAAAAGAAAACGCAAAACAATGACATCGTGGTAAATCGCCGGGCCAGCCACGATTACTTCCTGGAAGAGACCTTCGAGGCGGGATTAGCCTTGGAAGGTTGGGAGGTTAAGGCACTGCGGGCGGGAAAAGTCCATATAAAAGAAAGCCATGTATTAATTAAAAATGGGGAATTATTTTTATTCGGTGCCACCATTAATCCATTGTCCTTTACTTCCACCCATAAAATTGCCGAACCATTACGTACTCGCAAATTACTTTTACATAAAAAGGAAATAGGAAAATTAATTGGCGCCAATCAACGGGACGGCTATACGCTAATTCCCCTTAATATGTATTGGAAGGGGCGCCACATTAAATTAAAGATTGCCATTGCCAAAGGGAAAAAGACCTTCGATAAACGGGAATCCGATAGGGAACGGCAATGGAATTTGGATAAGCGGCGCATTATGAAAGATAAAAATCTACGGGGCTAATATGAAAGACCACGAAATAATTCAGTTGAAATTTGAAGACCAGGACAACTTCCTCTATATCCTTGGCGACCGGGCCAGCCGCCAGGCCTTCTTCATCGACCCGGCCTGGGACGCGGAGGGGCTACAGGAGGTGATGGACGAGCAGAACTACCGGCCGGTGGGCGTGCTCATCACCCACAGCGACCTGGACCACGTGAACGCGCTGCCGGAAATCCAGCGCCGCTACCCGGACATTCCCGTTTTTGTCAGCGCCGCGGAGCAGCAGCACTGGCCCAACGCCCCGGTGGACTGCATTCTGTTGCAGGACGGCGACCAAATCGCCCTGGGGGAAAGCGAGGTGCAGGTGCTGGCCACGCCGGGCCACACCGCCGGCAGCTGCTGCTATTACCTGGAGGGCGACCTGCTCACCGGCGACACGCTGTTCATCTACGGCGCCGGCAACGTGCGCCACCCCACCGCCAGCGCGGCGGCCCTCTTCCGCAGCCTGCAAAAACTAAAGACACTGCCGCCGGAAACCCGCATTTGGTGCGGCCACGACTACGGCAGCGCCGAATCCACCGACCTGGCGGCGCAGCTGGCCGGCAATCCCTTTCTAATGATTGAGGACGAGGGAGACTTTCTGCGCTTCCGCCTGGAGCTGGCGGCCAAATACCGCCGCACTCCCTACGGGCCTATGAGTCGGGAAGAATTGGCGCAGCTGCTGCGTTCCTAAAGTTATACAAACAGACGGGCGCTTTCCCTGTATGTAAATATCGCTATTTTTACAAACAGGCAAAGCGCCCGTCTGTCGGTAAATACGCTAAACGGCCGTTAAATCCAGCAGATTGACGCCGAATTCCCGCAGCAGTTCACCCAGGGCAATGACCGGCAAACCCACCAGCGCGTGCGGGTCGCGGCCGAAAATGCCCGTGAACAGATGAATGGCCAGCCCCTCGGACTTGATGGCGCCGGCGCAGTTCAGGCTGTCCTCCAGATTTAAATAGCGCTCGATTTCCTGGGGTGCCAGATTGCGAAATTTCACCGTGCAGGTTTCCACGGTGCTGCGCAGGTCGCCGCCGTGCACCAGCGCCAGGCCGGTGTAGAAATTCACCGCATTGCCCGAGAAGGAATTCAGCTGCTTTTGGGCCTTTTCCCGGGTCAGCGGCTTGCCGATGATGGCGTCGTTGTGGCTGGCCACCTGGTCGGCGCCGATGACGAAATCCCCTGGGCCGGCCTTAACCGCCTGGGCCTTGGCGATGGCCAGCCGCCGCACCAGTTCCTGGGCCGTTTCGTTTTCCAGCGGGGTCTCGTCCACGTTGGGCGCCTGGCAGCTAAAGGGAATATTTAATTTCTGTAGAATGGCCTGGCGAGCCGGGGAGGTTGATGCGAGAATCAGCGCCATTGAAATCTCCAAAAAGTTGATAATTCTAGCAAAAGGGCCTAAGCATTTGATTTTCCTTTCCTATTTGACCGGGCTGCTGGTCCTAATTCCCATTTTTTTCCTCAGTCTATTGCCGACCACCTGGGCCCGCTCCTGCGGCGCCGCCCTGGGCCTGCTGCTATTCAAATTACTGAAATACCGCCGCGCCATCTGCCGAAAAAATCTGGAGTGGGCCTTTCCGGAACTGATGCCGGCGGCGCGGGAAAAATTATTAAGAGAACACTTTAAAAGCATCGGCATGGGCCTGGCGGAAATGGCCTTCGCCTGGTTCTATCCGGAAAAACGGCTGCGGCGCATCAGCCGCCTGGCGGCGGACCCGGATTCCCTGGCCGCCCTGCGCGATGGGCACTGCGGCGTGCTGCTGCTCAGCGGCCATTCCACCCTGCTGGAACTGGGCGTGCGCCTGCTCGGCCTGCACGTGCGCGCCAACGGCACCTATCGGCCCATTAAAAATCCCTTCTTCGACCGCTGGATTCGCTACCAGCGGGAGCGGGCCGCCCAGGGCATTCCCCTGATTAACTTTAAGGACATGCGGCGCACGCTGGCGGTGCTTAGGGAGGGCGGCAACATCTGGTACGCCTGCGACCAGGACATGGGGCCGAAGGCCAGCGTCTTCGTGCCCTTCTTTAACCTGGAAACCGCCAGCATCGACGTGCTGCCGAAGCTGCAGGCGCGCAGCGGCGCACGCCTAATTCCGGCGCTGATGTGGCGGGAGGGGGACGGCTATGTGGTGCATATATATAAGGAGATTAGGGGGGAAAGCGCGGCGGAAATCATGGGCCAGTTCAACGGCCTGCTGGAAACCGCAATCCGCGCCCACCCGGAGCAGTACTACTGGCTGCACCGGCGCTTTAAAAGTTTGCCGGACGGCCGCCGCCGGGACTACGGCGTTTAGGGGTGTATTTACAAACATACAACGGGGCGCTTCCCCTGTATGTTTAAAAGCCTAAATAAACATACAAGAGAAGCGCCCGTCCGTCGGTAAATTAATCCTCCAACTCCGCCACCTGCACCCCGTGGCCCTCCAGCAGCGCCTTCAGCGCCGGGAATTCGTCCACCGGCACCTGCACCCGGCAGCGGCAGTTAAATTCCAGCTGCTGCTCCAGAATCGTCGCGCCAGCCCGCTGGCAGTAGTTAAAGAGGCTGTTCATCTGGCCGTAGCCGCAGCTGGCCATAAATTGCCGTTGCAGCACCAGCGGCGTCAGTTCCGCCCGTTCCAGGGTCAGGCGGCTGCAATCCTTGTAGGCCTTGATGAGGCCGCCGGCGCCCAGCAGTGTGCCGCCGAAGTAGCGCACCACGATTAGCAGCACATTGGACAGGTCGAAGGACAGCAGCTGCTGGTAGATGGGCAGGCCGGCGGTGCCGGAGGGCTCGCCGTCGTCGCTGAGGCGGTAATCCTGGGCGCCGAGCCGGTAGCTGTAGCACCAGTGGCGCGCCTTGGGGTGTTCTTTTTTAATGGCGGCGAGGTGGCCGTCGGCGTCAGCGGCGCTACCAATGGGGTAGCCGTAGCCGAGGAATTTGCTGGCCTTCACGGTGATTTCGCCGCGGGCCTCTGCTTTAAGGGTATTCATGGGGCTAGAATAGGCGCCTTCAGCATTTAAGGAAATATCCATGAGTAATCCGCTAATCAATCCCCCGGCCTTCCCCCAGTTTGACCAGATTAAACCGGAGCACGCCGCAGCCATTCACCAAATCATTAAGGAAAACCGCGAAAAACTCGCCGAACTGCTCAAACAGAGCGAATTCACCTGGGAAAATCTCATTCACCCCATGGAAATCATGGCCAACCGGCTGGCCAAGGCCTTTTCGCCCATCAGCCACCTGCACGCGGTCATCAGCACCGACGAATGGCGCCAGGCCCACGAAAAGGTGTTGCCGGAGCTATCCGCCTACGAGTCCGACCTGTCCCAGCACCTGCCCCTCTACGAGGCCATGCGCAAGATTAAGGAGGGGCCGCAATATAAAGAATTGCCCAAGCACAAGCAGAAGTACATCGACGATAGCATTCTCGACTTCGAGCTGAACGGGGTGAACCTGCCCGCCTGCGAAAAGGAAAACTACAAGGCCAACAGCCTGAAACTGGCCGAGCTGGGCACGAAGTTTTCCAACCAGCTGCTGGACAGCACCAACGGCTGGACCCTGCATCTGGCCGACGATAGCCGTTTAAAGGGGCTGCCGGACAGCGCTAAAGCCCTGCTGGCGGCCCAGGCCCAGGAGAAGGGCAAGGAGGGCTACCTGATTACCCTAGACGCACCGTCGGTTACGCCCATTCTCAGCTATTGTGAAGACCGGGAACTGCGCCGCGAAGTGCACCGGGCCTACGCCGTGCGCGCCTCGGAACTCAGCGACGGCGGCAAGTGGGACAACCGGCCGGTGATTCGCGAAATGATGCAGCTGCGCCAACAGCAAATGAATATCCTCGGCCTGGTAGACTTCGCCAGCGGCCAGGTGATTCAGCGCATGACCGGCAAGCCGGCGGTGGTCTTTGATTTCCTTAACGATTTGGTGGCGAAGACCCACGAGCGCGGCCGGGAGGAAATGGCGCAGCTGGCCACCTACGCCAAGGAGCGGCTGGGCATTGAAAAATTAGAAGCCCATGACGTGGGCTACGCCAGCGAACGGCTGAGCCAGGAGAAATACGCCATATCCCAGGAGCAGCTGCGGCCCTATTTCCCCATTTCCAAGGTGCTGGACGGCCTGTTCAAATTGGCCCAGAAGCTCTTTGCGGTGGAATTCCGCCCCACCGACAAGCTGCCGGTCTGGCACAAGGACGTGCGCGCCTTCGACGTGCTGGAAAACGGCGAGCTGATGGCCCATTTCTACCTGGATTTATACGCCCGCAGCCAGAAGCGCGGCGGCGCCTGGATGGACAGCGCCGTCAGCCGCTTCGGCGATGGGGAACCGCTCCAGCTGCCGGTGGCCTATCTGGTCTGCAACTTCACCCCGGCGGTGGGCAGCAAGGAGGCCTGCCTGAACCACGATGAAATTTTGACCCTGCTGCACGAGTTCGGCCACGGTCTGCACCACATGCTGACGAAAATCGACGTCTACGGCCAGTCCGGCATTAACGGGGTGGAATGGGACGCGGTGGAACAGCCCAGCCAGTTCATGGAGAACTTCGGCTACGACAAGGAAATCCTCAGCTGGTTCAGCGGCCACATCGACAGCGGCGAGAAATTGCCGGCGGAACTGCACGATAAGCTGCTGGCGGCGAAGAACTTCCAGTCGGCCATGGCCATGCTGCGGCAGCTGGAATTCGCCCTCTTCGACTTCAGCTACCACAGCGGCGCCAACTTCCAGCGCGACCCCATGGACGTGCTCAAGGAAACCCAGAAGCAGGTAACCGTGGTGCCGGTCAGCGACTACAGCCGCTTCCCCATGCAGTTCAGCCACATCTTCGGCGGCGGCTACGCGGCCGGCTACTACAGCTATAAGTGGGCGGAGGTGCTGTCGGCGGACAGCTTTAGCGCCTTTGAGGAGGAGGGCCTACTCAACGAGGCCACCGGACGCCGCTTCCGCGATGAAATTCTGGCGGTGGGCTCCAGCCGGCCGTCCATGGACAGCTTTGTGGCCTTTAGGGGGAGAAAGCCGGAGGTTAAGGCCCTGCTCCGCCACAATGGTTTAGGGGATTAATCCCGCTAGCACTGCCATGAAAATAATTCTGTCCCACGGCCGCGCCCTCGGCGCCACCAGCAAGGACATGGCCTACATGGGGCGCACGGCCCGCGCCCAGGGCTTTAGCGCCCTGGCCGTGGACGACCGCGGCAACGACGACCGCCATAGCCGCCGCGCCCGGCTGGCGGATATTGTCGCTGCGGAGCCGGAACCGGTGCTGCTGGCCGGCTTCTCCATGGGCGCCTACATTTCCGCGCAAATCGCCGCGGAGCAGCCGGAGCAGGTGCGCGGCCTGTTCCTGCTCGCGCCGCCCTTCTATCACCCGCGCTACGGCCATGAGCCGCCGCGGCCGCCCCAGCCCATGACCATCATGCACGGCTGGCAGGACGAGGTGGTGCCCTGGCAGGACAGCGTTAAATACTGCACCGGCCAGCAGCAGCTGATTTTGGTGCCGGCGCCGCATTTCTTCGGCAGTCCGGCGGCCCTGGCCCTGCTGCAAAATCATTTCGCCACTTTTTTAAAGGAATATGCATGGAATTAGTTTGCTATCGGAAAAATCCGGTCTGGGACCGGAACAGCGTGCCGGCCCTGCTGCTGCAACGGCACAACACCAAGGAGGGCACCTGGGGAAAACTACGGGTGCTGGCCGGCCGGCTGAAGTTCTACGAGCTGGACGAAATCGACCTGGTGCAGGAGGAGGTGATTCTCGACAAGGACAGCGGCCCCTGGACCATCTACCCGCAGATGTGGCACAAAATCGAGCTGCTGGATGAGGACACGCGCTTTCAGCTGGAATTCCACTGCCGGCCCGAAGACCTGGCCGCCAAGCAGGGTTAATTACAGACAGATGGGCGCTTCCCTTGTATGTAAATTGGCCTTCCAGTGTCGTTCTTTAACCTAAAATTTTCTTCACTTTCCTGGCCCAAAGCCAATTATTTGCTAGAATTTTCCTGTCTTTTACGTTAATGCTTTAAGGAGTATTTCTTTATGACTATCAAAGTTGCCATCAATGGTTTTGGACGCATCGGTCGCTTGGCCCTACGCCAAATGGAACGGGCGAAAAACGTCGAAGTTGTGGCCATCAACGACCTCACCGACGCGGACATGCTGCTGCACCTCTTCAAATACGACACCGCCCAGGGCCGCTTCCAAGGTAGCGCTGAACTGAAAGGTGATGCCATCGTGATTAACGGCAAGGAAATCAAAGTATTCTCCAAAGCTAAGCCCGAAGAACTGCCCTGGAAAGATTTGGGCGTGGACGTGGTGCTGGAGTGCACCGGCTTCTTCACCTCCAAGGAGAAAGCGGAACTGCACATCAAGGCCGGCGCGAAAAAAGTGGTAATTTCCGCCCCCGGTGGCAACGACATTAAAACCATCGTCTACAACGTGAACCATAAAATCCTCGATGGTTCTGAAACGGTAATTTCCGGCGCCTCCTGCACCACCAACTGCCTGGCGCCCATGGCGAAGACTCTGAACGACGCCTTCGGCATTAAGCAGGGCCTGATGACCACCATTCACGCCTACACCGCCGACCAGATGACCCAGGACGCGCCGCACCGTAAGGGCGACAAACGCCGTGCCCGCGCCGCCGCCGCCAACATTGTGCCCAACAGCACCGGCGCCGCCAAAGCCATCGGCCTGGTAATTCCTGAGCTGGATAAGAAACTGGACGGCGCCGCCCAGCGGGTGCCGGTAATCACCGGTTCGCTGACCGAGCTGGTAACCCTACTGAACAAGAAAGTTACCGTGGAAGAGGTGAATAAGGCCATGAAGGCCGCTGCCAACGAATCCTTCGGCTACAGCGAAGAAGAATTGGTTTCTTCCGATATTGTGGGCATTGAGTTTGGCTCCCTCTTCGACGCCACCCAAACCCGGGTGATGACCGTCGGCGACCAGCAATTGGTGAAAACGGTGGCCTGGTACGACAATGAAATGTCCTATGTGAACCAGCTAATCCGCACTTTGACCTACTTCGCCGGATTGATAAAATAATCTTCCTCCAAGTAACGAGATAATTCATATCTCCTCGGCGCTTCTTCGGAAGCGCCTTTTTTTATGGGTGAATTCATGTTTAAAACTCTTGCGGAGCGGCTGCGGCCCCGGCGGCTGGCGGACGTGGTCGGTCAGGAGACTCTGACCGGTAAGAATAAGAGCCTGCAGCTGGCTCTGAAGCAGCCCCATTCCATGCTGTTCTGGGGCGGCGCCGGCACTGGCAAGACCACCCTGGCTCGCATCATCTGCCAGGAATGGGGCTTGCAGTGGCGGCAGCTGTCGGCGCCGGCGGCGGGTACGGCGGACTTTCGCGACATCTTCCAGCAGGCCAGTGCCGGCCCGGGGCTGGTGCTTTTCCTCGACGAAATTCACCGTTTAAACAAGGGGCAGCAGGATTTATTTTTAGAACCGCTGGAAAGCGGCGCCCTGCTGCTCATCGGCGCCACCACGGAAAATCCCTCCTTTGAAATCAACCGGGCGCTGCTCAGCCGCCTACAGATTTACCGGCTCCAGCCGCTGGACCGGCGGGCGCTGGAAAAACTGTTGGAGCGAGCGCTGGCGCTGGAGGAATTTCAGGGCTTTAAGTTGAACGGCGACGGCCGCCAGCGGCTCATGGATTACAGCGACGGCGACGGGCGCAAACTATTAAATGCGCTGGAAAAAATCCTCCAGGCGGCGCGCAGCCTGCGGCGTAAGAATCTCGACGGTGAATTCATCGCCGGCCGGCTGGGCTTTGCGGCGAAACACTTCGGCAAGGGTAACGACGACTTCTACGAGCAGATTTCCGCCCTGCACAAGGCGGTGCGCGGTTCGCACCCGGACGCGGCCCTGTTCTGGTTCCACTCCATGCTGGCCGGCGGCACGGACCCGCACTATTTGGCCCGGCGCATCGTGCGCATTGCCTGGGAGGACGTGGGCCTGGCCGACCCCAGCGCCGCTTCTCTGGCTCTGGCAGCCGCGCAAACCTACGAGCAGCTGGGTTCGCCGGAGGGGGAATTGGCTCTAGCCCAGGCGCTGCTTTACCTGGCGGCGGCGCCCAAGTCCAATGCCGGCTACAAGGCCTTCAACGAAGCGGCCAAATTCGTGGCGGAACGGCCGAGCCCGGAGGTGCCGCTCCATCTGCGTAACGCTACGACCCAATTAATGCGCACCATGGATTACGGCAAGGGCTACCGCTACGCCCACGACGAGCCCTACGGCTACGCAGCGGGGGCGAAATACATGCCCACGGGCTGGCCGGAGCCGCAGTTCTACACCCCCACCGACCGGGGCCTGGAACAGGCCATCGGCCAGCGGCTGGAGTTTCTGCGGAGCCTGGATAATCCAGGGGACCAAGGGTCCGCCGCCGAAGAAAAGGACTAATGCCGTTATTTACCGACGGACGGGCGCTTAGGGTGTATGTATTTATCGCACTTAAACATACAACGGGGCGCTTAGGGTGTATTTATTTAGACCTAATTTACAAACACCAGAAGCGTCCGGCCGTCGGTAAATTGTATTTATACAGACAGAGGGGCGCTTCGCTTTGTTCTTCCTGCGGTCGCCGGCAAGCCGGAAGCGTCAGATTGCCGCCGGCCATAAGCCGCTATTTTGCATGGGCCTGCTCGCCTTAATTGCCATACTCCCCATTAACGAACTTACTGGCATCTGGCCTATTTACCGACGGAGGGGCGCTTATGGTGTATGTATTTAGGCCTTAAATACATACAGGAGAAGCGCCCTGTCGTATGTTTAAATCAAAAAAAGGCGCCCCGCGGGGCGCCAAATACACAACAGGAATAACTTATTGTTTTTTACCGGTAAAGGTCATGTCAGCCTGCGGATGGCCGGCTGATTTCACCCAACCGGCGGTTTCTTCGTAGTTGGGGCCGTAGAAGGCACCGCCCACGTCGATGTTCATGGCGTTATTAACTTGGGTTGGCTTGGTCGGATCGTAGGAGCCGTTGCCTATTAGCAGGTAATCCGCATCTTTAACTGTGCCTACGCCGTTGTATTTGGCGCCAACGATGGGGGCCTTGAACTCGTAAACCCGCGCACTCATGGCCGGTTCGCTAACGGTGGTGGTGGAAGTTTGTGGCGTAACCGTACCGTTGGAATTGGTTACGTTGGTGGTCTGGGTTTGGGTTCTATCAATGGTGGTTTCACCCTTCTCAAGTATAGAGCGGCCGGTAATTGTCTTCGCGCCAAAGTCCACGGTGGCATCGAATTTAGCCGAACGCACGCCATCATTAACTTCCGCACCGAAATCCTTGGTGGCTTCAGTGGCGGGAATGAAGGCGGAACCACGGTAGTAGGCAACGCCGGCGGTGGGAATGCGGTCAGCAGGGGTTTCGTAGCCGCCCACGTGTGGAGTGATGGCAAAGCCATTTTGACCCACTTCGGTAAGGGCATAGGAGTACTGGCCGGCATGACCACCCACGTGATAGCCACCTAAAGCGCTACTATTTTTGCTAGTGGAATTTCCTCCAGAAGTAGAAGCGCTACTATTAGAAGTAACGGTACCGGCCCCGTAGACCAGCTTCATAGTTTGGCCGTTGGACAGGCGCAGGTAGTTATTGGGGTTTATGGGGCCGTTGGGTGTGGGGTCGCCGTGCTGAGAGCCGCCACAGGCACTAATAAGGAACCCGATGGCCAGGGCCAAAGTTAATTTCTTCATAGGTTAAATCTCCGAAAAAAGGAATATTTGCCGGGCTATTCTATTTCCTAGAAAGCAAAAATTCCATTAATTAAATAGCCCCGCATAATTATTCAATTTAAATTAACGAGAGGTCCGCAATTAAATTGAATTTGTTTTGTAAAAGCGTTAATAGTGCCAAACGGTTTCTTTGCAGCTTTTTATCCTCGGCCATAACCATAACATTAGTGAAAAAACTATCCAGATTTCTTTCCAGGGAACCCAATAGTTCCAATGCGCCGTAATAATCGCTCTGGGCTAGAGCCTGGGCCAATGGCTGTTCCAATTCCCGCAGCGCCTGAAAGAGTGCCTGCTCCTCCGGCGCCAGCAATAGCGCCGCATTCACCGGCTCGTCCACGGTGCCATTTTTCTTCAGAATATTTCTAATGCGCTTGGCGCTGGAGAGGAGAATTTCCACTTGGCCACCACGTAAAAATCTATCCAGCGCCTTAACCCGATGATGGAAATCCAATAGCTCATTTAATTGCAGCGCTTTAACGGCCTGATAGACTTCCACACTAATATTTTCTTCCCGATAGTAATGCTCTAAACGTTCAATAATATATTCCTCAATCTCCGGAATATATTTAGCGGCATTTAATTCGCTGGGAAATAGGCGCGCACTTTGTTCCAACAGATTCCGTAAATTAAGGATTAATTCCTTCTCAATAATTAGACGAATTAGGCCGATGGCATTGCGACGCAGGCCATAGGGGTCCTTGCTACCGCTGGGTCGGGCGCCGACGGCAAAGCCCCCCACCAGCACGTCCGTCTTTTCCGCCAGCGCCAGAGTTAAACCCTCGCGGGTGCTCGGCAGGCTACCGCGGGCCCCCAGCGGAAAGTATTGCTCGTACAGGGCGCTAGCCACCGGCGTTGGCAGCCCTTCTTCCTTGGCGTAGTAATAGCCCATCAGCCCCTGGAGCTCGGGAAATTCCATGACCATCTCCGTCAGCAAATCGCTCTTGCAGAGCTGGGCCGCCGTGACCACCTGCTCCCGGTTGGCACCGGTGTATGTGCAGAGATAGGCGCTCAGCTGGCCGAGCCGCGCCACCTTGTCCGCCAAGGTGCCCAGCTTCGCCTGGTAGGCCACCGATGCCAGCCGCGGCAGCCGGTCGGCCAATTTGTGTTTTAGGTCCTGCTGCCAGAAGAATTGCGCATCGGCGAAGCGCGGGCGAATGACCTTCTCGTTGCCGCGGCGCACCAAATCCGGCTCGCGGCTCTTCAGGTTAGCGATGGCAATGAAGTGGGCCAGCAGCTTGCCGTCCTTATCCATGAGTGGGAAGGTCTTCTGGTTATCACGCATGGTGGTGATGAGCACCTCCTGGGGAATGGCGAGGAATTCCTCCTCAAAATTACCCACCAGGGCCACGGGATATTCCACCAGCGCCGCCACTTCTTCCAGCAAATCCTCCTCAATGTGGGTCTGGGCGCCCTGGGCCGCCCCCAGCGCTTCAATTTGTTCGCGAATCAGCTGCTTGCGCCGGTCGTAGTCGGCGATGACACAGGCCTGCTCCAGCTGACTTTCGTAGTCTTCGCCCCTTTTAATGGTAATGGGGCCGGGGCCGTGCACCCGGTGGCCGCGGGTCTGGTTGCCGGCGCGCAGGCCGAAGTATTCCAGCGGCAGCACTTCACCCTTAAAAAGGGCGATGAGCGACAGCACCGGCCGCACGAAGCTGTGTTCGTGGTCGGCCCAGCGCATGCGCTTGGCGATGGGCAGGTTATCGGTTAGCTGTTTGAAAATGCTGGGGAATAGCTCCTTCAGCTCTTGCCCCGGCCGTTGCTGGCTGAAGTGCAGATAGCCGTCCCGCTGGTTCAGCGTGTCAATCTCTACCCCGCAGGACTTGGCGAAGCCTAGGGCCGCCTTGGTCCAATGGCCGGCCGCGTCCTTGGCGGCGCCGATGGCTGGCCCCTTCCGTTCAATGAGCTGTTCCGGCTGGCGCTCGGCCAAAGCGCTGACCAGCCAGGCCAAGCGGCGCGGTGTACTGAATTTTTTAATGGCACCGAAGGCCAGCTGTTCCTTTTCCAGGGCGGCAGCCAGCAATTCGGCGCCGGCGTCGCTGAGCTGGCGCACGGCGGCGGTGGGCAGTTCTTCGGTAAGAATTTCGATTAAGAGGGTTCCGGTCATTATTTTTTCTCCTGCTGACAAAGGGGGAAGCCTAATTGTTCGCGGCTCTCGTAATAGCTGGTGGCCACCGCTTTAGCCATGGCGCGCACCCGCAGGATATAGCGCTGGCGCTCGGACACGGAAATGGCCCGCCGCGCGTCTAGCAGGTTAAAGCTGTGGGAGGCCTTCAGCACCTGCTCGTAGGCCGGCAGGGCCAGGTTTTTTTCCACCAGCGCCAACGCCATTTTTTCCGCCTGGTCGAACTGGTGGAACAGGTCGGCCACGTCCGCCTCCTCGAAGTTATAGGCGCTCTGTTCGCGCTCGTTCTGGCGGTACACGTCGCCGTAAAGCACCGGCCCCTGGGGGGTGGTGGTCCACAGCAGTTCGTAAACGTTGTCCACCCCCTGTAAATACATGGCCAGCCGCTCCAGGCCGTAGGTTAATTCACCCATCACCGGCTTACATTCCAGACCGCCGGCCTGCTGGAAGTAGGTGAACTGGGACGCCTCCATGCCGTCAATCCACACCTCCCAGCCCAGACCCCAGGCACCGAGGGTGGGGCTTTCCCAGTTATCCTCCACGAAGCGAATGTCGTGCACCTGCGGGTCAATGCCGATGGCCTGTAGGGACTGCAAATAGAGGTCTTGAAAATTGGGCGGCGAGGGCTTCATGACCACCTGGAATTGGTAATAGCGCTGGAGCCGGTTGGGATTATCGCCGTAGCGGCCGTCGGTGGGCCGCCGCGAGGGCTGCACGTAGGCGGCGTTCCAGGGCTCCGGACCCAGGGCGCGCAGGAAGGTGGCCGGGTGAAAGGTGCCGGCGCCCACTTCCATGTCCAACGGCTGCATGAGCACGCAGCCCTGGTCGGCCCAAAATTTTTGCAAAGTTAAAATGGTTGCTTGGAAATTCAGTGCGGTCATAGTTACTCCTGGGGCTGGGCACGCTGGTAAAGGTCGGCCAGGGCCGCCACGTAGGCCTGGCTGTCGGGCATTTGAATGAACTCGGCGTAATTCTGCAATTGGCCGTTCTGCCGCTGTAGCAGAATCATCTCCATGGCGTTAAAGATGAAGGTGGCGGCGCCAAGCATGGGGCCGGCAGCGAAATCGCCATTAATGAGTTCCAGCGCCCGCTGGGCTTCGTCGCTGCCGTGATGGTGGTGGTCATGGTGGTGGTCATGGTGGTGGTCATGGTGATGGTCGCCGCAGCAACCGCAGCCGTGGTCCGGCTCCAGCTGGGTGAATTTCTCGTCCAGCTGGTCTATTTTCAGCTGGGTGAAGCGCTTCAGGGCCAGCGGCCGCTCCCGGATTAGCTGGGCCAGCTCCGCCAGGCCAATTTGGTTGCGGGCTAAATCCTCCGTGAGTATTTCCATTTCCTCGGGCAGGGCGAAGGGCAGCACCGAGTGGTCCGTTTCCAGGGCGTAGCTTTCCAGCAAATTAATAAAATCATCGCTGGATAACAGCGCGTCCAAACTGTCTGGGGGCATAAAAAAACCTCAATTTTGATTGCTATAATTGGCCATTTTACCTATGACTAATTACGTGCTTGCGATGAAATGGGGCAGCAAATACCCGGCCCTATTCGTCAATAGACTCTTGACAATGCTGGAGAAAAATCTCCGCCTTCCCTTTGAAATGGTCTGCCTGACCGACGATTTCCGGGGCATAAATTCCGCCGTCCGCTGCCTCCCCTTGCCCAGCTTGGATTTACCGGCCGGCCTCCCGGAGCGGGGTTGGCTGAAGCTCACCGCCTTTGGCCCGCTGCCCCTGGAGGGCACCGCCCTATTTTTAGATTTGGACCTGGTAATTCTGCGCAACATCGACCACTTTTTCAGCTATCACCGGGAAGAACGGGACAAGCTCTACATCATCAAGGATTTCAAGCACCGCCGGCGTATCACCGGCAACAGCTCCGTCTATCGCTTTCAATTGAACGCCTATCCGGAGCTGCTGGCGGACTTCCGCGCCAATTTCCCGGCTATTCGCAGAAAATTCCGCAATGAACAGGCCTTTCTTTCCCACTGGCTGCACGAGCGGCAATTATTGCGCTATTGGCCCGAGGGCTGGTGCCGCAGCTACAAATACCACTGCCTGGCGCCGCCGCCGTTGGACCACTTCATCGCCCCACGCAAGCCGGACTGCGACATTCTCATCTTCCACGGGGAAATTAATCCGGACCAGGCCATCACCGGCGGCGGCGGCAAATGGTACCGCCACGTTAAGCCGGCGCCCTGGCTGGCCGACTACTGGGGGCAGCCATGAACAAAGCGGTGAGCGCAGCCATGGTGAATCTGTCCATCGTCATCATCACCAAGAACGAGGAGGAAAACCTGCGGCGGCTGTTGCCGGTCATTCAGGGTCTAGGGGAAATCCTCGTCTACGACAGCGGCAGCAGCGACGGCAGTGAAGCGGTGGCGCGGCAATACGGCGCTGACTTCGTGCGCGATGCCCACTGGCAGGGTTTCGGCAAACAGCGGCAGAAGGCGCAGCAGCTGTGCCGCGGCCGTTGGATTCTCATGCTGGACGCCGACGAGGTGCCCGACGCCACCATGCTGGCAGCCATCAAAAGCATTAGCGGCGAAGCACCGGGTCAGACCGTTTACGGCCTGCGCCGCATTGACCACATCTTCGGCCATGCCATCGACTACGCCGGCAATCATCTGAAGGCCCACTGGCGCCTGTACCCCCGCAGCTTTAGCTATGACGATGCGCTGGTGCACGAAGCCCTAGTGCTGAACGGGGCGCCAACGGCAGTGCTGGCCGGCTACGTCAATCACTACACGGCGAAAAGCCCGCAGCAGTGGCTGGCGAAGCGGTTGAATTACGCGGAACGCTGGGCCGCCGAGCGGGCCGGCCGGCAGCGGTCGAACTTTTGGCGCATTTGCGGCCACACGGTCGGCGCCTTTCTCAAGCAGTACTTCATTGACCGGCGCTTTCTCTGTGGCCGCTACGGGCTGATTTACAGCCATCTCTTCGCCCAGTACACCTTTAACAAATATGCGCTGCTCTACGACCGCAACCGGCGGCCGGACAGCTACCGGGCCGATTACCAGCCCCACGGGCCGGTGCAGCCGCGGCCGGTAAGTTTAAAAAATCACCGCCACAGCCTTAGCGTCGTCCTGATTACGAAAAATGAGGAGCGGCAGCTGGCCCAGTGCCTGGATTCGCTGGTGGACATTGCCGACGAAATCGTCGTGCTGGACAGCGGTTCCACGGATAGGACTTTGGAAATCGCCCGCGCCTTCGGCGCCCGCTGCTTTGCCAATCACGACTGGCAGGGCTTCGGCGTGCAACGCCAGCGGGCCCAGGCTCTGGCCGTCTGCGATTACGTGCTGATGATTGACGCCGATGAGCGGCTGGACGAGCGGCTGCGCCAGTCCATTGAGCAGGTGTTGGAGCGGCCGCCCCGCCCCGATGTGGTTTACGGCCTGAAGCGCTTTAATATTTTCTGCGGCCGCCGCATTCACTGGCGCTACGGCGACCGGCTCGCCCGCCTCTATCCGCGCCAGCACTTCCAATTTCACCCCTACGAGGTGCACGAAAGTTTGAACCAGGGAACGGCAAAATTAATCCCCCTGGCCGGCGCCCTGAACCATTACACCAACGACAATCTGCTGCACTTCATGCAGAAGAACCTGCGCTACAGCGAGACCTGGGCCCGGGAACGGCCGCGCAAAAACATCAGCCTCTGGTGGCTGGGCGGCCACGCCAATCTGTCCTTCCTGCGGGAATACCTGCTGCGCGGCGCCTGGTTCGGTGGCATCTACGGCTTTTTCCTGGCCATGGTCAGCCACAGCTACACCTTCAACAAGTACCTGATTAACCATGAGAAGTCAGGACAAGACTAATTACCGCCGGCTGCTGTCCTACGTGGCGCCGCAGCGGCGGGCGCTCCGCCTCTTGGTCCTGGGCACGGTGGTTTACGGTCTGACGGAACCGCTGGTGCCGATGATTCTCCAGCCGCTCATTGACGGCGGCTTTCTCCAGCAGGGTCTGGGCACCCTTTACCAGATGACCCTGCTGCTGTGCCTGGGCTATTTCATTCGTGGCCTGGCCAACTTCACCGCCGACTACCACATGGCCAAGCTGGCGCAGAACGTGGTGCTGGAGCTGCGGCGGCAGATGTTCGCCAAGCTGCTGCGGCTGCCCCTGTCCTACTTCCAGGAGCACCGGGAGGGCAGCCTCATTTCCAAATTCACCTACGACGTGCTACAGCTCATGGCCGCTGCCACCGACGCCCTGGCCATACTGGTGCGCGAGACCGTAACCATCATTGCGCTGCTGGCCACCCTGCTCTACTTCGACTGGCGGCTGACCCTGTTAATTTTTGCGGTGGCGCCGCTGCTGATTTTTTTCATTGTCCTGGTGTCGCGGCGGCTGCGGGCCGTGGCCCACCGGCTCCAGGGGGAAATGGGCGACATTAACCAGTCCATCAACGAGGCGCTGCGCGGCAAGGCCATCATCCGCATTCACAATGGCCAGGCCTTTGAGGAACAGCGCTTTAACCAGAAAATCGACAATATCTGCCAGCAGCAGCTGCAGGCGGCGCGGCTGACCGCGGCCATTTCGCCGCTGGTGGAACTGGTCATCATCATGACCTTAAGCGCCATCATGGTCATCGCCGGCCACTGGGCCCAGCAGAGCGGCAGCGAACTGACCATCGGCCGCCTCATCAGCTTCATCGGCGCCATGGCCCTGCTCTTCCCGCCCATCAAGCGCCTTAGCAAGGTGTCCGAGCCAATCCAGCGCGGCCTGGCTGCCATGCACAGCGTCTTTTCCTTCCTTGACGAAGCGACGGAGAAGGACCGGGAGGGGCTGCCCTTTCTCATTAAAAACGGGGAAATTCGCCTGGAAAACATCTGTGTCCGCCGCCAGAACCGGCAGATTCTCGACCATGTCAACCTGCATATCCGCGCCGGCGAAACCATCGCGCTGGTGGGGGAAAGCGGTTCGGGCAAATCGACCCTGGCCGGGGTTATCGCCGGCTTTGTCAGTCTGGACAGCGGCCACATCTACTTCGACCACATGGACGCGGATAAAATCGCCCTGGCCAACCGGCGGGCGGCCATCGGCTACGTGCCCCAGGAGACGGTGCTGTTTTCCGGCAATGTGGCCGAGAACATCGCCTACGGGCGCACGGACATTTTCACGGCCACGGGGGAAATCCGGCCGGCGGCGCTGCCGCTGCTGGACCGGGTGGCGGAGGAGTGCTATGCCCTTAATTTCATTAAACTTTTACCCCGCGGCTATCTGGAGGACATCGGCGACAACGGCAGCAATCTGTCCGGCGGCCAGCGGCAGCGGCTGGCGTTGGGCCGCGCCTTCTACCGCCAGGCGCCCATTCTGATTCTCGACGAGGCCACCTCGGCGCTGGATAACCAGAGCGAACAGATGGTGAGCCAGGCCATCGAGAACATTCAGCGGGACAAGACCACCATCATCATCGCCCACCGGCTGGCGACAATCCGCAAGGCGCACCGCATCGTGGTGCTGTCGGAGGGGCGCATCATCGAGGAGGGCAGCCACGCGGAACTGCTGGCGGCCAACGGCTACTACAGCCGGCTGCTGCGGGAGAATAATTAGGGGATTTACCGACGGAGGGGCGCTTTAGCTGTATGTAATTAAACGCTTAAATACATACAGGTAAAGCGCCCCTCCGTTTGTAAATTAAGGCTAACGCGTGGATTAATGCGTTGAACTAACGGGACTAAACGCGGGCCGGTGTAGAAATCAGCGGCGGCCTCCCATAGCCTCTGCCAGTTAAGCTGCTGCAAGCTCCACGTTGGCGCCTTTAATTCCCACGCCGCATCTTTAAGGGCATTTACAAATAAACGGGCGCTTTACCTGTTTGTAAATTAGCTATTTTTACATACAGGTAAAGCGCCCGTCCGTTTGTAAATTAAGGCTAATCGCGGATTAATGCATTGAACTAACGGGACTAAACGCGGGCCGGTGTAGAAATCAGCGGCGACCTCCCATAGCCTCTGCCAGTTAAGCCGCTGCAAGCTCCACGTTGGCGCCTTTTAATTTTCCCGCCGTAGCTTTAAGGGCATTTACAAACGGACAGGCGGTTCTTCGCTAGCGCTCAGTGCTGCGCATCTCCTGTTTGTAAATTAGCTTTTTTACATACAGATAAGGCGCCTGTATGTCGGTAAATAACGAATAAATAAGGTTAAACGGCTTGGAGTGGGCTGAATGGCCTGTGGCTATGGGCATAAGATTGTTGTCAGCGCCTGCTCCCAGAGCCGGCAATCTGTCTACGGGTAGCTGTTATTGGTGCCATCTGGGAAATTAGGGCGCATGTTTTTAGCGATTTACAAACGGACGGGCGCTTATCCTGTTTGTAAAAATAGCTAATTTACAAACAGGAGATGCGCAGCACTGAGCGCTAGCGAAGAACCGCCCATCCGTCGGTAAATTTTGCAGTGAAGAGCCTATTTCTTGGCTTCCTCCTTTTTAGTCTCGTCTTTTTTAGGCGCCTTAGGCTCGTCCTTCTTGCTGTCGGCGGCTTTCTTCTCCTCCTTCACCTTCTTATCGGTCTTACCGGCGGCCTTCTTCTCGTCTTTCTTCTCGTCCTTCTTCACCTCTTTTTTCGCGGTCTTATCTTCCTTATTGGCTGCCTTGGCCGCCTTGCCGGCCTTATCGTCGGCCGCCGCTTCCACCTGGACAAGGATTTTCACCTCCTTGGCCATGCCCTGGTCAATGAGGTAATCCACGCCCCAGTCGCTGCGGTCAATGGTGGCAGTAAAGTCGCCGCCACAGACCTGGGTTTTCAGCATGGGGCTGTCGTAGCAGTTGAATTTGGTGGCTTCCAGGGTCAGCGGCTTGGTTTTCCCGTTCATGGTCAGCTCGCCCTTCACGGCCTTAACCTTCTCACCGGTAAATTCAAAGGCGGTGGACTTGAATTTAACGCTGGGATTCTTCGCCACATTAAAGATGTCCGCGCTCTTCAGGTGCTTATCAAAGTCCTTGCTGCCACTGTTAATGTTGGCCAGCGGAATGGTTACCTCAACCCGGCCCTTTTTATTGGGCGTGTCCAGCTCCACCTTGCCTTCCAGGCCGTAGATGCCGGCGCTGTTGGTGCTGGTGCCAAAGTGGTCAATCTGAAAGCGCACATTGCTGTGGTGCGGGTCCAGCTTGTAGGTGGCCGCCGAAGCGAAGGCGCTGCCCACCAGAGTCATTAGTAAGATTTTGCGCATGGTTTTTCCTCAATTAAAAGAAGCGGCCATTATGAACGGCCATAAATGGTCGGACGATTACTTTTTTCTTCCAGTTCAATGAGTTCGCCGCGTAGGGAATTCTTGTAGGCGGCGGTAATGCGCACCTTGGCAAAGCGGCCCAGGTAGCTCTTCTCACCGGGCAGATTCACCACCCGATTATTCTCGGTGCGGCCGGATATTTCCGCCGCGTCCTTCTTGGATACCTTATCCAGCAGAATCCACTGCTCCGTGCCCACCATACTTTCGGAAATCTGCATGGCCATCTCCAGAATGCGGCTCTGGAGGCGTTGCAGCCGAGCCTTCTTCACCGCCATGGGAATGCGGTCGGGCATGGCCGCCGCCGGCGTACCCGGCCGCGGGCTGTAGATAAAGCTGAAGGAAGTATCGTAGAAAACCGCTTCAATCAGATTCATGGTGGCTTCAAAGTCCGCCTCCTCCTCGCCGGGGAAGCCGACGATGAAATCCGAGGAAAAGCTGATGTCCGGCCGCAGGGCGCGGATTCTTCTTAGAATGTCTAAATAGTAGTCGGCCTTATAGCCGCGCTTCATCAGCGCCAGCACCTTGTCCGAACCGCTCTGCACCGGCAGGTGCAGGTGGGAAACCAGCTGGGGTACCCGGCCATAAACCTCGATGAGCCGGTCCGTGAATTCCAGCGGGTGGGAAGTGGTAAAGCGCACCCGGCCGATGCCGCTGATGGCGGCCACGTATTCGATGAGCAGGGCCAGGTCGGCTTCGCTGCCGTCGGCCATTTCCCCCCGGTAGGCATTGACGTTCTGGCCAAGCAGGTTTATTTCCCGCACGCCCTGGGCCGCCAGCGCCGCACATTCGGCAATCACATCGTCAAAGGGGCGGCTAATTTCCTCGCCGCGGGTGTAGGGCACCACGCAGAAGGTGCAGTATTTGGAGCAGCCCTCCATGATGGACACGTAGGCGGTGGCACCCTCGGCCCGCGGCTCCGGCAGGTGGTCAAATTTCTCAATTTCCGGGAAGGAGACATCGACGACGCCGTCGCGCTTCCGCTGCGCCTCGCTGAGCAGGTTCGGCAGCCGGTGCAAGGTCTGCGGCCCGAAGACCACATCGACGGCCGGCGCCCGCCGCCGCAGCTCTTCCCCCTCCTGGGAGGCTACACAGCCACCGACGGCAATCATCACGTGGGGGCGGGCGTCCTTCTGCTCCTTCCAGCGGCCGATGAGGGAGAACACCTTCTCCTGGGCCTTTTCCCGCACCGAGCAGGTGTTAAGTAGCAGTAAATCCGCCTCCTCGGGGGTGGCCACCGGCGTCATGCCGTGGGACACCTTCAGCACTGCCAGCATTTTCGCCGAGTCGTATTCATTCATCTGGCAGCCGTAGGTTTCGATGTAGACGTGCTTGAGCCGTTTTTCCGTTTCTAATTGGGTCATTGATAATCCTTAATAATTGCGCGGGGCATAAATTAATAATCCCCAGAGCAAAATCTCTTACCGGGCTCCGTGGATTAAAAGCTAGAAATAGGCGCGAAATTATAGGTTACAGCGGCTAAACTTGCATGAAAACAGGCATTTCGCTATTATTCCGCCTCTTTAATTAAATGAGTAAATAGCTATGAAACCTGACATTCACCCCAACTATCGCGAAGTGGTTTTCCAAGACGCTTCCACCGGCGACACCTTCCTCATGCGTTCTACCATTGAGAACACCAAGGACACCATCACCCTAGATGGCAAGGAGTACCCACTGGTGCGCATGGACGTAACCAGCAAGTCCCACCCCTTCTACACCGGTAAGCAGACCATCGTAGACACTGCTGGCCGGGTGGATAAATTCCGCCGCCGCTATGGCAAGAAAGATTAATTGCCATTAGGCCCCAGCCAATAAATAAAGCCAATGATTAATTCATTGGCTTTTTTATTACTTAAATATTTAATTACTCTGCCGGGTAATAATTTTTTTATTTTAAAATCAATGGACAAGCCCTTGATTTAATTGGCTTAATTAACCCTTAGTAAAAAAACAACAAATTTTGGTGCAATTGTTGCATTTTTACATCAGATTATTTACAGTACTTTTCTAATTAATCTATTAGAGATTTAATAGACTTAACTGTATTAGCTTTATTTATATATTTAATTTTTAAAGGGGTTTTTATGCTAATCGGCATTGACATAGGGCAATATAGCTTGAAAGTCGCTCGTATAAAACAGAGTGCAAGAAATATAACGGCCAATAGTCTTACTTATGATGTGATTCCCGCTGGAGTTCGTGAAGGGCGCGATAAGGAAGCACTTAGCAATATGATAATGACTGCATTAAAGAAATTAAAGATTGCTAAAGGCCAGCCGGTATTACACGTTAATTTAGGCGATGTAATTCTGCGCGATATAGAAATTGAGGGCAAACTCAGTGGCTCCGCCCTGGAAAGTGCCATTGAATTGGCCCTAACGCCCAGCCTACCCTTTGGCATTGACCAGGTTTATTTTGATTTCGACACCAAGCCCAATGAAAAGGGCGAATACACCGTGGCTGCGGTGCGGCGGGACGTGGCCGACAATAAGGTGGCCCTATTAAAGGACTTGCCAAAAAACTTTTCTCTACCCGAAGTGGACGTTGATGCCTTTGCCTTTGGCCGCCTAATGGAATATATCGCTAAAAAAGAAGGGGCTGTAGGTGGTGCCGCCATGGTTATTGATATTGGCTATAACCGCAGTCGTTTTTATATCTATAAAGATGGCCGACTAATATTTAACCGGGAACAGCAAATTGGTGGCAAACAGGTTAATGACAATATTGTCGATAATTTTGATATTAGCGAAGAGGCAGCAGAGACACGGAAATTAACTCGTGATTTCCCCAGCGACCAATATGAGGATTTAGTTTTGGCGCCCTATGCTCATACCTTTGTAGAGCAATTAAATTTAGTCATGGACTTTTATGAAGCTAGTCCTTTTGGCAAGCAGTCCGTTGATGTGGTTTATTTAACTGGCGGCGGCTCTAGACTTTCCGGATTATTGGAACAATTACGCACTAATTCTTCCCTAAACATTAAATTGATGGATTTATCCAGCTATATTAAATTAGATGGCTCTGGCCGCGGTGAAGCAATATTGCAATCTGGCATTAATCACGCGTTAGCCATTGGACTTGCAATAGAGGCTTAGGAATATGGCAATTAAATTAAACTTACAACCCTGGCGTGAACGCCAGAGAGCGGAACAAAAGAAAACTTTTACTAATATCACGGTTATATTCGTAATATTAGTTATAGGCTTGGTAATGCTAGATAAATATCTACAGGAAAATTATGTGGCAAGCCAACAAACTTCAATGGAAACCCTTAAGTCAAAGATTGATGGCTTAAAAAAGACCCAGGAGGAAATTGACCGCCTGAAAAAATTAAACGTTGAAGTGCAAACTCAGGTTGACGCAATTAATACCTTGCAGGGTCAAAGGGGATTTGTTGTGGAGTTAATGGACTTTATCGCCAAGGGCACGCCCGAAACAATCTTCCTGAAGAAAATTATCTATGGCAATAGCACCATGCCCGGCGCTAAACCTGGAGATAAGGAAGTATCTATCATTGGTGTGGCTCAGAATAGCTCGGCGGTACCTGAATTCATCCGCAACATGGCTAAATGGCCCCGCTTAGGACCAGCAATTCTTGATAGAAATGGTATGTACACCGCTTCTAGCACTTCGGCCTACGTCATTGATCCCTCAGACCAGGAAATTAAGGAATTCACTCTAAAAATTCCCGTGGTTACTCCGGAAGAGGGTGAAGAAGAAGCGCAAGCAAATCAACAACCTAAATAATAATGGTAGGTGAAAAATGAATATTGTTTCTCCCTCTGAATTAGATACTAGTAATCCAGGCACCTGGCCCATTTACTATAAAGTTTTGGTTTGGGTTGTCATAGCTGCCGCAATAATTGGTATTTATATCTATGCCCTCCGCAATGACATTATCGATCAGCAAAATGCAAATCAGGAGGAAATTAATAAATTACAGGACGAATATGCTCGGCTGTATAAAGATACCCTTAATTTAAAGAAATATCAGGATCGCAATGCTGAGTTGGTAAATCTTCTGAAGAAAAAATTGGAATATTTGCCTAATAATAGTGAAATTCCAGCAATGATTGATTCGGTCTACGATGCGGCAGTGGCTAACAACATTAACTTCGATCGGCTATATCCAGTTAATGATGTGAAAGAAGAGTATTACGACATTAAACCCATAATTCTACAGGGTGCTACGGGCTATAACAATTTTGCTGGTTTTGCCCAGGCCATTTCCAGTGTGCAACGCATTCTAAATATCTCCGACATTACCATTTCCATGGAGAAGAGCGCACAAAATTTGGAAGTAACCGGCATGTTGCAGACCTACGTGTATACCGTTGATTTGGAAGAGCTATTAAAAGGTGATGGTTCTTCGGCTAAGAAAGGGGATAAAAAATGAAATCTCTAAAGTTATCTGCCATCGGTTTGGGAATTATTTTATTAACTACAGGTTTTATTCTTGGTGAAAGTCCAGAGGAATCTGTAGAGGCTTTTATAAATCAAACCAACCAGCAAACCACTCCCCCGCCGTTAGATTTGGGGAAACTGCCGGAGGAAAAGCCCTACGAGCCCTATAAATATGAATCGCCTACCAGCCCCTTTGACCTAAAACCCTTTGCCCAGGAGGTTAAACCTGATAAGCCTGAGGAACAGCCGATAGATACTACTGCACAAAAGAAAGAACAGGAGTGCACCCAGTGTTCCATTGGTGCTCCCAAGGCACATCAACCTTATTTCCTGGAAAATTACGACCTATCGCAGCTAACGATGGTTGGAACCATTAAAAATGGCAAGAAAAAGGGTGAATTAATTGGCCTAATAAAAACCCCAGTTGGCGTTTATCAGGTTAAGAAGGGGGAATATATTGGTAAGAATAATGGCTTAGTTAATAGCATTACTAAAACCCAGATTACTATCACGGAGAAACATAAATTGCCCGGTGGAACTTGGAACGATGCCGGCCAAGTAATGAAATTATTTGAATTCTAAAAATTAAGGATTAGGAACAATGAAACTTAAATATATTATTACGGCCTATATTGCATTAGCTTCCTCAGGAATATATGCGGCCACCATTAGCAAAGTCGAACATGTGGCAGGCACCGGTTCTTACAAGATTATCTTTAAGAACGCCTCAACCATGCCGTCCAATACCTTTGCCGTAACCCAACCTAATAACGCCATCGTGTTAGATTTTCCTAACACCAAATCTGGACTAAAGGAACGTCAAGTTCCAGTGGCCAATGCTGGTATAAATAGTGTGGATGTAATTGAGTCTAACAATCGCACCCGTGCCGTAGTTAATTTGGCTTTCCCCATGGTGTACAAAGTTGGTTTGCAGGGCAAAGATGTGGTTGTGTCCGTAGACACCTCAGGCATTAGTGCTGCTGTGCCTAAGAATGCACCTTCACAAATTAGCCCAGATAAGACGAGAAAACAGGTAATTGGCCTCTCACCCACCTTCCGCCGTGGCCCAAACCAGAAGGAAAACCGTGCTGTCTTCAGCTTTAATTTACCTTCAGACCAAACCAGCGTGGTGGTTTCCAACAACAATAACTCCATCACGGCAGACATTCGCGGCTATCGCATTGAAAATAGCGAACAGAAACGGCTAGAGGTGAATGATTTTGGTACGCCAGTTAATAGCATTGATATTCGCCGTGGCACCAATGGCAGCCGCATTACTCTGAATATGGGTAAGGGCAATGAATATGAATTCATTACCTACCAAACTGGCAAGGTTTACACCATTGAAGTGGTAAGACCAACCCAGGAAGACATTGACAAGAAACAGCTGGCGGAAGTTGGCACTTTCAACCAGTACAAGCAGTACAAGGGTGAGCCTCTGTCCCTGAACTTCCAGGACATTGAAGTGCGGGCGGTGCTACAGATTATTGCTGAATTTACGGGCAATAACATTGTGGTTAACGACAACGTGGTTGGCAATATCACCCTGCGTTTGGACAATGTGCCGTGGGACGAGGCCCTGGACATTATTTTGAAAACCAAGGGTCTAGATAAGCGTATTAATAAGTCTGCGGACGGTAAAAATAACGTGATTTACATCGCCACTGCCGAGCAACTGCGTAAAGATGAATTGGACGCTCTGAAAACCATTGAAGAGAAAAATAACATCACGCAAACGCAGACTGAGATGATTCAGGTTAAATATGCTGATGCCAATGGTATTTTGCAGGTGCTAGAACGCTCTCGTCAGGCGCCAGGCAACACTGGTGGCCCAGTTTCCAGCGATTCAATTCTTTCGGCACGCGGTAAGGTTACCCTGGACCCACGCTCTAATACTTTGATTATTAGCGATATTCCCTCAAAGCTGGAGATGGCGCGTAAGCTAATCGCCAAACTGGATGAGCCGGTGCGTCAGGTGTTAATTGACTCGCGCATTGTTACCACCAACGACGATTTCGAGCGTTCTCTGGGCATGAATATTACCCGTCCGTCTAAATCTATTGACAATGACAGCTACCAGTACGTGAACAACCGCGACTACACCCCGTACAGCGCGCCAGCTCTGGTTCCGGTAGGTGGGCAAAATCCAGCGGCCCGCGCCGATATTTCCAAGCGCCTCGGGGTGAACATGACCTCACTCAGCGGTGCTCTCCAGCTGAATACGGCCATTCTTAGCGGTGATTTCCTAGTTGGTGCCGAGCTAAATGCCCTACAACGGGAAGGTCGTGCCGAAGTGGTTTCCAGCCCGCGGGTGGTTACCCAGGACGGGGTTAAGGCCAACATCTTGAGTGGTCAGGCCCTGCCGAACCAAACCACCGACGGCGATGGCAAACGGACGGTTAACTACGTGGACGCAACGGTTTCTCTAGATGTTAAGCCGCGCATTACGCCGGATAACATGATTAATATGGAACTGAACATCACCAACGATGCAGCCGGCACCGCCGACGTGAACGTGGCTGGCGATAAGACCTATCCGATTAACAAAAACCAAATGAACACTTCCGTATTGGTGGATAACGGTGAGACTTTGGTTCTGGGCGGCTTCTACCAGCACACCCAGACCAATTCCAACGCGAAAACTCCAATCTTGGGTGATATTCCAATCATTGGCAATGCTTTCAAAACCAAGTCTCAGGAATTCAAGAAGAAAGAAATGCTCATCTTCATCACGCCCAAAATCATGGACAAACGGCTGGTTGAATACGACAAGTTGTCAAACCTGCGTAGTAAATAGGCAAAACCCCAACCCCTCGCAAGAGGGGTTTTTTATTGCCCCACTTAAATACATACAGTGAAAGCGCCCGAACGTTTGTAAACCCATGCCCTTAGCAGAAATTAATTAAAGTGCGGCCAAAGCTACGCCCGATTCCTTAAGCTATGGCCGGTTAAAATTAATTCATCTACTAACTGCAAGGAGGTTTCATGGCGAAGGTCCATGGTTTTTTATTACTTTTCCTCGCCGCTCTGGCCGGGGCCCACGAGCGCAAGCTGCCCCAGTACGTGCGGGACTACATGGCCCAGCAATTCCCCCTCGACAACGCCCTCAACTGCCCGGTCTATCGTCTGAACGGCCAGGAATACTGCATGCGCTACCAGCAGTACAAGTCGGCCATTGACCGCAACTACGTGTTATTGCTGGGCGATAACCGCAGCAAGGAGCTGGACAGCCAGGGGATAGCTCAGCTGCTGGTCTTTGATAAGGCGGGCAAATTCATCGTGCGCGGGGAAATCGGCGGCGGCAGCCACGGCCACGCGCCGGTGGTGTGGAAATGGCTGGAAATTGGCCAGGGCCTCTGGGCCGCCCAGGGGGAAAGCACCGCTTCCTACGACGGCATCATCTATGAAAAGCGCCTGCTGCTGTACAGCGACGGGGCGGAAATTCACGGCGATGAAATCCGCAGCCGCTACGACAATAGCGGCCAATTCGACCAGTGCGACGGCGACTGCGAGCGTGAACTGACCAATCTGCGGGCGGACCTGCGGGTGCGCCACGACCTGCCGGCCAGCAATGGCCTCTATCGGCTGGAAATGCTGGTGGACGGCCACCGGGGCATTAAGCAGTACGCCACCCGCTACGAGCGTCAGCCCTTCCGCCTGGAATACGACCTGGGTCAGAAACGCTACCTGATTCCCGACGACTACCCGCTGGAAGTCATTGCCCGCCGCCAACAGCGCTGGCCGCGGCTCCGGGCCCATTTTCTCTAGGAGGAACCGTGAAGAAATTATTGCTGCTCCTACTGCTGGCCGCTTTGCCGAGCGGGGCCAGGCAGCCTAAACACGCCAGGGAGGAACTGCCGCTGCCCTGTGTGGCGGTGAAGAAGTCTATGGCCAAATTATTTAAGGAGAATCCGCTGCTGCGCCAATATGTGGAGCAGGGCCTGGGCATGGGCCAGGAGGAATACTGGCGCCAGGCGGTGGAACTGCTGCGGCGCCGGCCGGAGAAAAAGCAGGAGGTGATTAACACCTGCCGCGCCCTGGGGGAGAAAATCCGCGAGCGGGAGCGGCTGAGCAAGAAGTACCCGCTGCCGGAGCCCTGCCAGCGGGCCAAGCGGGCCATGGAGAAGGCGCTGCGGGAGCACCCCCAGCTGGTGACGGAGCAGGAAAAATCCATCAGCGACGTGAACCAGTTCTGGCAGAGCAACCAGCACCGCTGGGCGCTGGTGCGGGACAACGGCCAGCTGGCGGAGCAGCAGCGCTTCCTCGACAGCTGCCGGTCGCTGGCGCAAACCTACGAGGCCATCAACGGTGAGGCGGTGAAGGGTAAGTGATTTACCGGCAGACGGGCGGTTGTTCGCCCCTGCGGGGCTCACTTCGCTGCGCTGCTGTTCGCCCCTGCGGGGCTCACGCGCCTAGCGCTTCTCCTGCAGGTATTAAAGCCGTAAATACATACAACCAAAGCGCCCGTATGTTTGTAAAACGCCAAATTAATGTGCGGAAAGCGCCCAACGGTGGGTAAAAATCATTGGTGGGGCCGGCACCGGCCCCGTGAAAGGAATAATCGTGAAATATTTCAACGGAATAATTTGGGCCAGCGCCCTGGCCACCGGGCTGCTGCTCTGGCTGGCCGGCGGCCAAACCATCGACGGCGCCGCGGCCGTGGAGCTTTACCAGAGCAGCCAGGCGCCGGAAAACTTCTGGCAGCGGCTGCTGGCCCCCCTGAGCAATCCCCCGGCGGCGGCCATGGCGATGAATCTGCTCAGCGCCCTGTCCCTGTGGCTGTTCTGCCGCGTGTCTCTGCGGCTGGGCCTGGAGAAGAAAACCGTGCTGCTGCTGTTCTTCCTGCTGAACTTTAACCCGGAATACAACGACAGCCGCCTGGCCATCGAGGGCTTCCAGCTGGTGCTGCCCTGCCATCTCCTGGCCCTATTGCTCTTCCTCCGGGCGCGGAATTTTCCCGCGGCGCTGCTGGGCCTGACCGGGCCGCTGTGGCTGGTGTCCCTGGCCAGTCCGCTGGTGCTGCTGAGCAATCTGCTGCTGCCGGCGCTGCTGCTGTTCTACCCGCTGGGCCGCTGGCGGACGCGGCTGGCCTGGCTGCTTCTTTACTACCTGCTGGCGGCGCTGGCAGTGTACGGCTGGCCGGAATACCAGCATCTTTTGCGCGACCTCTACGGCCTGGGCGGCGAAAAGCTCAATCAGACCCGTGAGGAAATGTCCATATTCTTTAAGGGCAGCGACGAGGGCTTCCGCCTCAGCCTCAGCAACGGCCTGCTGCTGGCCCTGGTGCTGGTGCTAACCAACGGCCTGCACATCGCCGGCCTGCTGATTGGCGCGCTGATGGTTTTCAGCCTGAACCGCCGTTCCACGCCGGTGCTGGAGCGGCCCCAGCGCTGGTTCCTCTTCGGTCTGCTGCTGTTGAATTGCCTTATCGGCGCCTATCTGCTGCTTTACACCGGCCACCTGTTCAGCGACCTGGTCTACATGCCGGCCATCATGATTTGCCTGTGGCTCAGCTCCGGCGGCCTGTTCCGCCTCATTAACCGTTCCTACCGGGACGAGCAGCGGCTGGTGATTTTCTGGCTCGCTGTAGCCTACGCCCTGGCCAGCATCATCGTTTTCGGCCCCAGCTCCGTCTATCTGAAGGAGGCGGGGCTGGCGGTGCGGGGCCGGCCGGAGCCGCTGTTCAGCAATAGCCGGCAGATTCTCTACTACGCCGGCCGCGACCCGCGCAATGCGGACTTCAACATTCACTTTCTCCCGGACGGGGAAATCGGCCCGAACGCGCTGATTCTCTACAGCCACAACCGCAAGGAGCCGCTGCCGGACACCCTCGAGCTTTACCACATTCTGGAGAAATTCAGCAATCGCCACGGCGACCAGGTCTTTCTCCTGCGGCTAAAAGATGGGCAAAAAGATTGAGGACTTTCGCCACGGCCTGGCCGCGGACGATTTAAGGGAGATTCTCGCCCAGTACCAGTTCGGCGTTACGGAAGAAATGGCGGCGCTGATGGACAGGCCGGGGGTGGCCAACCAATTCCTGCCCCGGGCGGAGGAACTGACCGTTAGCCCGGCGGAGCTCAACGACCCCATCGGCGACGCGGTGCATTCGCCCCTGCCGTCGCTGGTGCACCGCTACCGCAACCGGGTGCTGTGGAAAATTAACAGCAGCTGCGCCGTCTACTGCCGCTTCTGCTTTCGCAAGGAACACATCGGCCGGCGCGGACGGCCCCTGGCCCAGGCGGAGCGGGAGCGGGCCATCGCCTACATTCGCGACCACGGGGAAGTGGAAGAGGTGATTTTCAGCGGCGGCGACCCCTTAAACATGTCATTGGAACGCTTTAAAACCTTTGCCGCCCCGCTGCAGCACATCGGCCACCTGCGGCGGCTGCGCATTCACAGCCGCGTGCCCATCGTCGCGCCGGCGCAGATTACGCCGTCCTGGCTGGATTTCCTCGCCGCCCTGGGCCGGCCGCTGCACTGGGTTCTTCACATCAACCACCGTGACGAGCTGACCGCCAATAACCGGGCGCTGCTGGCGGAGCTGCGGCGGCGGGCCATGCTGCTCTATTCCCAGTCGGTGCTGCTGAAGGGGGTGAACGACCGGGTGGAGGTGCTGGCGGATTTAATGAACGAACTGCTGGATTTGGGCGTGGTGCCCTACTACCTGCACCATCTGGATTTGGCCCGCGGCACCGGCCACTTCCGCCTGACTTTAGACGAGGGCCTGGCCCTGGAACGGGCGCTGCGCCAGCGGCTGTCGGGCATTGCCATGCCCACCTACATGGTGGAAATCCCCAATGGCGGTGGCAAGGTGCCGGTACAGGCATTGACGGCGGAGCAGCGGCAACTGCTCAAGGAATTGGGCATTGACTAGCTTAAACATACAGGGGAAGCGCCCGTCTGTTTGTTTAAATGCTTAAACATACAACGGGGCGCTTTCCATGTTTGTATTTACGGTCCTAATTACATACAGCTAAAGCGCCCGAGCGTCAGCGACCGGCAGGCCGGCGACCGGAGGGAGAACAAGCGTGAGGCCCTTAGAACATGTTCATCGTCTCAGCCTCTATAGAAAAGGCTGTCTGCTCTAGCCCTGGAACGTGACCGGGATAATCTTGGGGCGGTACAAAAAGTCCTTGCGGACGGTGGTTACACGGGTAAGGCATTTGCTTCGTCGGTACAAGCATTGATTGGTGCGGAGGTAGAGATTGTCAAATGAAATGAATTGCACCGTTTTGCGGTATTGCCGAAGCGATGGGTAGTAGAGCGCAGCTTTTCCCGGTTGGAAAAGAACAGGCGGCTTTGGAAAAACTGCGAGCGTAAGTTGAGTACCAGTCTGCAAATGGTAGCTTTGGCTTTCTTGGGAGTCCTGCTACGAAGACTATGAACACGTTCTAAGGACTTTTTAATATGAACGGTCATCCTTTTAGTTTGATTTATGGGTATACAATGCAGGACGAGCGACAGTCTGCTGCTCGTCAGACTTAGCATTTTCCCTTCTGTTACCGACGATTATAACCAAGGAGCTACCCATGATCTTCCTCACCGCTGTGGAAAGTGTCCTGTCCGTC